>CABYPW010000013.1 GCA_902520885.1 uncultured SAR116 cluster alpha proteobacterium | reverse complement strand
CACCTTTTTCTTCAATACCTGATATCACTTTAGTAGAAATTCTAAAATTATCTGCATCATACCCTCTTGATAGGGGGTACGTGGTGCTTATACTAAAGTCAAATTTACCACCCTTTGCATGGGTAAATGTCAAGGTTCTTTCATCCTGATTCATCGTATATGAAATAGGAGAGCCATTATATGATTCGTTAAGTTTTAAAATAAGTGCGTCTAATTGTGTTTTAAATTCACTGGTCTCAAAATTATCTGTCCTAAAATTAAATGAACTATTAAGAGTACCCATATTTGTTAAATTAATTCTTAGACTAAAATCACCCCCCACCTCGTTTATTCCTGGTATAACATTTTGCATAAATGTGAGGTCAACAACTGTTGCTTCTGTTACAACCCCAGATGTGACGTCTGAACGCGTTTTTACGATATTGTTTTTATTCTCTTGATGTATAGGAAATGGGTTTCTTATAAGCCCATCTATTTTTGATGGTCTAGTGTAGGTAGGATTATTATATAAGATTTCAGACATCCCAAAATTAAATAAGGGATCTACCACCCAACTAACAAATTCAATCTGACGACCTAATAAATCATTAATGACAAATTCGTCGGTTGAGGAATCATAAGCAACACGAATGCTATTTCCAGCTCCATATCCTAAGGCACCTGGATTTGTTGCACCATCTTGGAAACCAGCCTCAATAGCAGTAGCCTGGAACCACTCATCTAGAGTACTACCATTGAAGGCACGAGTGACATCTGCGGTTAAAAAATCACGGCCGTCAAGTAGATAATGAATGACAATACCATCAGATGTTAGTGACGTGAGAGCGGGACCAAAACCTCTTTTCAATCTCAATTCAGACGGAAGGGCTTTTTTTGATGAGAGTGTTTCGTGTCCATCAAGACCATCTCCTTTCAATACCTGGATGTACCCATAATCAGAGCTGAAATTCTCAATAGCAAGATCACGACCTAGCTTATTGGTAATCGTCAAGACTCCGCCTGAATACTCAATCTCAAACTCATTATCAATGATATCAGTAACACCGCGCTGGGCTATTGTTCCGCCTCTATCGGTATAAATTGTTGGAACTATGGTAGCTTTAATTTGTTCCTTAACTGCTGAGATGATCTCTGCATCTGAGTTATTTAGCCTCTGAACGTCGAGGATATCACTACCTGTAAAACTGGCATAGATATTTCCAGCACCATCGGTCAAATTAAATGAGTAAGTCGCAGATAGAGTAGAATCTGCCCCTGCCGCACCATCAGCTGCATAACCCCATAAATTGCTGAAATGGATAGCGATCTTAGATTCACTCACTTTTCCCTTAAATGATGCTGACGTATATAGCGGTTCATCTGTTAAAATAATGGGTTCTGCAATTAGACTTGTTGCAATACCAGTTGGTGTAAATGTTGCGAAAGTAGAGGCATTTGCGGTTAATCCATTGGCTCTCGTACCATCTGCTGTAGTAAAGTTTGTAAGGTCAACACCACCTGCTGCTGCGTGATTAATGACTAGGTCATCACCATCAAAAGCAACCGACAGGTTGTTCTGTACATTTGCAGCGGTGACTAATGCGCCACTATTCTGTGAATCTGTACCAAAGAAAAAACCTGTACCTTTACCCTGCTCTATGGAGAGAGAACGACCTTGAGCATCCGTAATAGTAAATACCGCCTCAGACTGAGTGACTGTTAGGCTATCATCAAAATCAATCTGTATTTGATTACTCATAGCGATGGCTAGCTCTCTCAATCTTGCGCTTGTATCGTCACTGGCAACTAAAAATGACTGATTATAGAAGTCTATTTCTTTTTTCTCACCATTGACTGTTAAATCAAATTTGAATTGTGCACGGTCACGGCTTGTCAGGTCAAAAACAGTGTTTGGAGCTTTTCTCAATTCAGCGGAACCTGAAGATGCATTACCTGTAACAGAGGTATTGATTGCAGATTCTTTCAAGCCTGCATTTACTCTGTCAACAAAGTCTGCCTTAGATTGTGAGTCCTCAAGGTTCAACGTTAGACCAGAGGGTGTTAATGCAACTGCTGCACCAGCGGTAATATCTTTAAATGTACCGTTGATTGCGTTGCCCTTAGAAGTAGCCACCTGAATAGTGTCTTCATCAACCTTGATCACAAAGAACGTACCAGTCATAGAGCCGTTTCCGGATAACGCTATCTCGTCTCCAGTTCTCAAGCCATGATCTTTTAGTGAAAGTGTATCAATATTGCTTTTTATATCACCTGCAGTGATAGTTACAGAGTCACCTGCAATCTGATAACTCAGACCAGTATCACGGTCTGTAAGCTTAAAGCTGTATGTATCATCAAACATAAAATTGATCCGAGCTATTTCCTCAGTTGGGGCTGATGATGTGCTACTTGTGCTAGAGGTAGTAGTAGTAGTTGTTCCAATGCCAAGAGAGTCTGCTGCCACGCTGGCAATAGAAAGACCTACATTCTGAGAAGCATTTGCACCGATCTGGAAATACTTGTCAGTGTATGAACCATCCAGGATGTTCTGGCCGTTGAATTGTGTTGTCTGTGAAATACGAGTAATTTCTTCTGCTAACTGCGCTACTTCATCTTGTAGATAAGCACGGTCGGCATCTGAGTTAGAATCGTTAGACGCTTGAACAGCAAGTTCACGCATACGTTGCAGGATATTTCCTACCTCTTCCATAGCACCTTCAGCAGTTTGTACAACTGAGATACCATCATTTGCATTTTTAATCGCTGCCTGAAGACCACGAACCTGGGCTTCCATACGACTTGCAATAGCAAGACCTGCAGCATCATCACCTGCTGAGTTAATTCTCAAACCCGATGATAATCTTTCCATTGCTTTCTCAAGCTCATTATTCACCTGACGTGTGTTATTCTGAGCTAGAAGTGAAGCAATATTAGCGTTAACAGAAACCATAATTAACCATTTTTTCCCAAAATGGATAACGGCATAAGACCAAAAATGTTAGAGCTGTTTTCAACTATGGCACAGTATTTGCGTGCCCAATATTTCTATCATATTTCTTTCAATAATCACCTACATCCTGCCACATTCAATGCAATTTTTGAACATGGTTTTCTTTTAGCTTTTAAAATGAACAGGCTAGGAGATTAAATCATGAAAACATTTGGCATCATCTACTTTTTACTATTCGCATTTATACTGCTATGGCTACCGATGAGATGGTGGCATGGGACAAGGAAAATGGTTGCGTTGATACGCTCTATTCCATGGATGCAGTGAAAGAAATTCAATAAGATAATTAAATGAGGTGTCTAAAATGAGTAAATTTATCGTATCAACAATTTGGTCTCATCCTTCCGATATGGATAAAGAAAGAATGCGGCAGGTTCAGCAACAGTGGGCAGAAAACCCAATTTAACAAATATCTATTGGTTTGAAATTAACAATACCACGCACGGTTCTGTAAGTATTTTTAATTCAAAATTAGCATTTGAAAAGAATCTTTCGCTACAAGAAGAACATCGGAAAAACTCAACAACTGAACATAAAATTAAAATGACTCATGAAGTAAAGGGGGAATGTTTCGCTATACTGCATGAGTGATAGGAGAAAGATGTAAACTGACAAAACTTCCAAATAAAAAAAGCATTTAACTGAGCCTTTATATATTAACTGTGGTTAGATGTGAGGGTGCAAGTGCTGCCGTTTAATCTGCAACCCCTTTCTTTTCGGAGATATTATGCGTGTTCAGAGGGTTTTTAGTGTGTTATTGGGTTCTTGTTCGTCGTAACCCTCTGAGAGGTCTAAACACGTCGGCAAATGTATTAGTTTAGCTCAATTGCGAGCGGACCAGTCATACCCCCTGTTACAGTCATGCCAACAGCAGAGCCTGCCGCAGCTCTAATCTTATCAATATTTTCTTCCACCATTTTTTGGTCGCTCCAAAGCGTCATTGTTCTCATTGTATTTTCTCCAGTGACTGTGGCACGCATATTTACTGCTCCGTACTTTTGCATCTCAGGCCAAAAACCTTTGGCAGACTCAACTGCATTTTCGACGTTCCCATCAAATTCCCAATCAGTAAAAGATACAAACATTTGCTACTCCTTTTAAAAAATTATTAAATTCAAACAAAAGGGTATGCCTGTTGAGTTAAGATTTCAATTAAATAGTTTTCCGTTATGCCAAATGTATGTGCATTGAAACGGGCAATCAAAGGTTGGGGTAGATACTTTTTTTATCAATTACTAAAATCAAACTTGTCTACCATTGTGCCACGAAAACTTGTCGTTTTACTATCTATTTTCTCTTTTAACTTTCGCTCAATATCTGACCATATTGGTATACAATTTCGAGAAGCCTCTGCATCTTTATATTCGAATACATGGCTTAGCTGAAATTTATCTTCGCTAGTGTTAACTTTGCTTGTGGTATATCTAATTAAACCCATTTCTTTGAAACGAGGCATAAATTCATGTTTTACTTTATCCCACCGGATAAGGCTATATTCAAGTTCATTCTCTGTTTTAAATGTTTGAATCGTTATATTTATCTGCATTACTTAAAACTCCGTTGAAGAAGAAAAAATTGAAAGTCGTTAACTTTACGAAAAAAATTGGATGAAGTATTTCAAAGAAAAAAAATAAATAACTGAGAATAACGTGGCTGTTTGTCGCATTGTAAACAAAAATAGTTTAGAGCTATTCTAAGAATTGTGACTTCATTAGGCATGAAGTTGTCCGTGATAGCTATCAAGCTCCGCTAGTTTTTATCATAGGCGTTTTAAAATTCTTTTAAACGTCTCTCCCCTCTAGTGGGGTTCTTAAACTGCTCCACTGAAGTTTCGGTTATCCTCCTTCTTTGGTGGAGCTTTTTTGACACCCTTTAAATTCCATCGTTAATCTCAGTCTACCCATAACCTATCATTGCCAACCTTAAAATGACAACTATTTGGTTATTTCGCTGATATATTGTCTTTTGGTACAAGAAGGTGAGAAGGAACACCCGGGAGAAAAATCTACAGCTTTTACAGTGCAAAAAATGCACCACTTATCTGTAATTTTAGCAGTATGATGCGACAGAAAAATTTTGTAATAAAATAAAGTCGCATATTTTCCTCCCTAGACGTGACATAAAAAGTAGGTAAAAGGGTAGCTCATTTTCATGCTACCCTTTACTTTATAGAGTATCGATAACTCCCAAATAAGACTCACCAGCGCCCCTTAAGACCCTCTTCAGTACCCTACAAATCTCTACCCTCAACACCCTCTCAGTGACTCTATTTGAGTCAGCAATCGGCATTCTAAACCCCTTCTTTTGACGAACTGAATTTGCCTTTACTAACCTTGGAAAAGTACTCAATGATATTCGTTTGATTTGGAAGCTTTAACTACCGATTCGTTTTTTCCTTTGTATTTGCATTAATTAGAAATTACTACTAAAAAGCTGAAAAACTCAATAAATTCATTTACATAAAGAAAAAGCATTTATTGTCACAAAACTGTAATACCAGAGTCGTTTAACAAGATTTTATAAAACAGTTAGAGGAAATGAAAATGAAGAACCTTGTTCCTGTTGAAAATGTTGCAAAAGCACACAATACCTCTATACCGGAGTTACTGTGTATAGTTAAGTCAATGAAATTAACTCTAATCAACTTTGAGAATGTATTTTTAGTTAATCCAGCTCAGTTTGATTTTCTTTATTTGGCAGATGACGATTTCTGCCAAATACGATAACGGTTTTAGACACGTTCGCCTTATATTAATTGAACAAACTAGGGGAATATTTTGGGTGAGTATTTAAGACCTTTGACCCGATATACAAAGGACCTCCAGATGAAGACACTTCTTTGTGTTTTAAAGTCTTTTATTTGCTTGGGTTCATTTTAAAGTAGCAAATCTGGCCTTAACTTTTCTACTACCTTCTCCATCCATTTAATGCCAGTCTGTGTAATCATCCATACGTTTGCGTAATCACCATCTGGCAGTCTTGTTGTAAGAAAGCCACTAACTGCTAACAAGGCAACGATGTCTGCTGCCTCTCGTGCTGTATTGCTTTTAGTTGTAAATGGGTTCGTTCTGGCTTTGAATAAAACCTCATAGACTGAGGCTAATGCCGTCATTTGCTCTTGGCTTGCCTCAGCAACATCAAGGCATATTTGACCAGTCTCTTCAATCGAGGTATTAACTGTGGATTGCAATTTTAAAGCCGAACGCCTCTCCAGCCGTTTTCGGGCTTCCTTGAAGTCTATAACCGACATTATATTTTTGTCCTTTTAAAACTATGTTTTTTTTAAAAAAAAATTTATCAATGTCATATGACAAAGATGTTAAGAAAGTATGACATTTTTTTGAAAAATTCGAAGCCAAGAACTATTAAATCTATCAAAATCTTTGAACAAAAAATCTAAAAGTGCTGTGCTATTCTTATCCCACTTTCTTTGGCAAAATTGAGTCTTCTGAACCCCAGCCAATTAATCTTCAGTGAGACTAAAGAGACGACAACAACTCCCAATAACAACAACAATAAGAAGGTCTTTAACGGTATTTTTGAAGTCGTGTTTGTCGTAACCCACTGGGGGGTCAAAAGAGGACAGGAGTCACACTTGGTCTGGTATAACACACAGTATAACAAATGTGCCTGTTGACACCGACAAGTGATAAGCTAACCTATTGATATTACTCAAGGGGAACTTGAGTTGGCGCAGGACTTAGGTAACGAACAGCTTCTCAGCCGCACCATTGCCCATCAATAGTCCCACGGACACCTGCGTTAACCCATTGTTATCCCTTGCTTTTCACTTGATAGCGTGTGGGTGGGGTTAATCTTTAACTTGTGATTTAAGCTAACCACATAACATAAAGTTCCGCTAACGCAGTAAGACCGAACCAACCCACTAGCAAACCTTTAAATCCACCCCACTGAGTTTCGTTAAAGCGTTTCCAAGCTTTTGTTTGTTTTTCCTCATCGTCTGCATCATCTGCTTGAACAGCAATGTCGTCCATAGCGTCTAAGCTACCGAGTATTCCCATTGCTGTCATAAAAACCAGAAATACGCTTGCAGGAATAAAGGCGTCTGTTAGCTCAAATCCTATTATTGTAATTAGAACTAAATGAGAAATAATAACCGTAGTCATTATCCATAAAAGGTCTCTAGCTCTAGCTGACCATGAACTTATTCTATTTGCTCTATCTTGTGCTGTGTTCATTTTTACCCTCACATAAAATTAGCTTTGTTTACTTTACAATCAAAGTGGTAAACTCATTGTTTGAAAGAAATATGACACTAAATGTCTTTCATATTATAAAATAAAGCCTTTAGCTTATACCCCTCACCATAGCCTTGTCCAATTCCAGCGGTAGACCAACCACCTATCTGGTCTATCATATCTGCAGGACATTGTACTTCCCTTAGTCGGTCTCGCATAGAATGTCTAAAGGAGTGAATAACACACCCTTCTGGCACTCTTGATTTAAGCCATTTGTTGATAGCTGCTGATGCTGAATTACCATTGGTAGTTGAAGTGGTGTTATATCTGGGAAAAGCATAGACAGGATGAGAGTTAGTCTTTTTTATTCTCTTTGCTGCCCACAGAGATGCCCCTACTAATGGTATTTGTCTTTGACTCCCTTTTGTCTTAAGTCCTCTCCATGACTGGGGCGTTAGGTCAATGTAGGGAATGTCGTTATCAAGGTTGATGTCGTTAATGTGAAGACCTGCTGCTTCAGACAATCTCATACCTGTATCACTAATTAAAGCAACCAACCATCGCACATCATCATCTATCGCCATACAGTCCTCTTGTATCTGTCTTATGTGTTCTACTGGTATAGGCTTACGCTTTTTACTGTCGTTCAAATCTGGAAGATAAACTCGTGAGAAGGGATTACGACAATCAAGACCATATTCTTGGATGCATAGGTTTATAATAGACCTAATAGTAGAGAAGTTCCTTTTAACTGAGTTAGTGGTAAGCCCCTTATTTAAGAGATAGTCTCTGTATGAAGCTGCATCAGCAGATGAATATGCATCTAGAGGTCTATCTCCTAATACCTGAATAACAGAGCCAATGTTCCTTACTGCTCCCCTTCGAAAGACCTTGTCTTTACCGCTGCCTTTCAGTCTTAGATATAACTCTAACGCTTCGGACAATGATTGTGTCGTTGAAGTAGATACAGGCTTATCTCTAAGCAGATGAACTGCAGGAACATCTATCTTTGAGAGTCTTAACGACAACCAATAGTCCTCGAGCCGTTGAGCAAAAGAACGTGATAATCTAAGAGCCTTATCTCTTATGTTCGTTTTAAGGCAAATGACTACTCTAGAAGACGAATAATGCTCTTGAATGTCCTTAGGAATACGTCTGACAAAGTAGTAAGTACTACCCTTTTGCCAGAGATAATGTACCTCTTTTTGTTGTACTATATGTTGTACCATAGAAACCCCACCCACACGCTATCAAGTGAAAAGCAAGGGATAACAATGGGTTAACGCAGGTGTCCGTGGGACTATTGATGGGCAATGGTGCGGCTGAGAAGACTCGAACTTCCACGAGGTTTTAACCTCACAGCGACCTCAACGCTGCGCGTCTACCAATTCCGCCACAGCCGCAAAACTAGGTACAAAGTCTATCTCATTTTCAACCTTATTTATCAAGTATCAAATTTCAAATGCTTTAGTTTTCCATTATTGGTGGCCATTTAACGACAGCTTTTCTATATATATGCTTACTTCCATGAATTAAGGATTTCTGTTATTTATACCATTAATATTATTAATTTATAAGAATGCTGACAAAATTTACTTACGGAGTTCTGGTCTATTACTATCTGGCAAGAATATACTGGCCTTACAGATTATGTTGAAGCGGTTAATTTAATGCAAAAAATGCATTCAAAAATTGCCAAAGGCGCTTCAGATGAGATGGTATGGATGCTTGAACACCCGCCTGTTTATACTGGTGGAACATCTGCAACAAAGAATGATTTATTAAATATAGGAAGTATACCAATACATTTGACTGGAAGAGGTGGTCAATGGACTTATCATGGGCCAGGACAAAGAATTTATTGGCCCATGCTCGACTTATCAAAGAGACAAAAAGATGTTCGTAAATATGTTTATCACCTAGAATTGTGGATAATTAATACACTTAGATGTTTCTCTATTGAGGGACAAAGGAGAGATGGACTACCTGGAGTTTGGGTAAGGAGGAATGATAAAAATCAGCCTCATAGAACGGACAAAATCGCTGCTTTAGGAGTTAGAATTTCTAAATGGATAACCATGCATGGTATTGCCATCAATCTTGACCCTGATTTAAGTGCTTTTAACGGGATCGTCCCCTGCGGAGTAACTGAAGGTGGAGTAACTAGCTTTGCAGACCTAGGTCATATAGTTTCGAAGGAAGAACTAGACATAGCTGCTAAAAGATGTTTTGAGGCAGTTTTCTAACAATTAATGCCTTCTGACCTTTTCTAAAACCGCTCGAAACCTGCTAATAACGGTGAAAGCGCTGAAAGAGCTTTGTCTGCTTCTTTACTCAGATAATCATGATCAAATTCGGTGCCACTCATACCTGTAATTACACCTTGATAATGCACAAGTTTATTCCGAAAACCACGCAACCAATTAAGCTGTCTCCGCTCTTTCGCGTTAAGCCAATCTAACCCGTTTTGATAAGAATTATCTCCGTTATGCAACAAGTCTGGCCGTTCTTCATTCATTACAATATCAACTATTGTTGCAGCAAGAATTATAACAACAATAGGCATTCCTGATTTGACCGCAATAATCATCTCACCTAACAAAGCTTTTGCATGAGGGCCAATGTCTAAACTCGATAAATTAATGCAAATAGAAGAAAATTCTCTCCATCCCTCACCTGTTAATGGTTCATGACGTGAATGTTTTTTAAAGTTCATGACTATAGTTTCATTTAAAAAGGAATTATTTTTCTGACAAAGATAAAATCAAATCATCTACATTAAGCAAGTCACCTTCGGTCACATGAATGCGGTCTACAATACAATCAATTTCACATCTAAGACTGTTCTCCATTTTCATTGCTTCTATTATAGCAACTTGCTGGCCTGAGAATAATATATCACCCTCGGAGACAAGTAATTTAGTTAACATGCCAGGCATAGGAGCCAAAACTTTTAGAGCACCTCCAAATAAATTAGGTTCTGGCATGATTTCAATTACGTCATAGGCTTCAGAGGGTAGTATAGTGACCTCCATAGAATGAGGACCAAAGACTAGTTTAACTTTATTAAAAATACGACTGACTTTTACAGGCAAATCCTCTCCATTAACCTGTCCAATAAATAAGGACATAGACTTGGTAACTTGGCCTGTTACTTCATACTGAGCGTTATCTATCGTGACAATATGGGTTCCCTCGAAGTAATGCCAATCAGCCAAAAAGTACTCTTTATGAGAAATTTGCAAAATATTTTTTCCTTTATTCGGCTTTTCAGGATAGGACTGGTAAATAACAGGCATTAATATAGCGGCAGAAAGCGCTAATAATTTCTTTTTTAATTCTAATTTAGGTGTTAATGGAACGAATTTGCTACCAAATTTATCTTCAATAAAGTTTGTAGTTATATTTCCTGACTGAAAGTCTTCATCCAATAATATAGCACTTAAAAATTGAATGTTTGTCTCAACTCCAGAAATTTTGTAATGATTTAAAGCTTTAGCTAGATTAGCAATACTTTCTTTCCTATTTGGTCCATAGCTTATTATTTTAGCAACCATTGGATCATAAAACATTGTAATATGATTTCCCTCTTTGACGCCAGAATCGATTCTTATTTTTTTTAAACTAGGCTCTTTATATTCGATCAGTTGCCCTATGGAGGGTAAAAATCCTCTTGCAGAGTCTTCAGCATATATACGCGCTTCTATTGCCCAACCTACTGCGTTTATATCACTTTGTTTTATGCCTAGCTTCTCCCCAGCTGCAATTTTAATCATAAGTGATACTAAATCCACATTATGTACAAGTTCTGTTACTGGGTGCTCAACTTGAAGACGTGTATTCATTTCAAGGAAATAAAAGTCTTCATCAGCACCAACGATAAATTCCACCGTTCCTGCAGAACGATAATTTACTGCTTTCGCAAGCGATACTGCTTGCTGACCCATTGCAATACGTGTTTCCGGGGAAAGCAAACATGATGGCGACTCCTCTATCACTTTTTGGTGTCTTCTTTGAATAGAACATTCACGCTCACCAAGAAAAATTATATTTCCATATGCATCTGCTATTATTTGAATTTCAATATGTCGAGGTTGCTGAACAAATTTTTCGATAAAAACTCTATCATCTCCAAAAGATGAACGCGCCTCATTCATCGCCGCATGCATAGATAATTCTAGCTCTTCCTCACTCCTAACAACACGCATTCCCTTTCCACCACCCCCAGATGAGGCTTTTATCATAACTGGATAACCAATTCTAATACATTCAGCTTTTGCTTTTTGAATATCTCTAATAGCACCTTTACTGCCAGGAACTACTGAAACACCTGCCTCCTGTGCAATTTTTTTTGAGGTAATTTTATCACCCATCATCTCAATCGCATGAACACTTGGTCCAATAAAAATAAGTCCAGCTGCCTCAACCGCACTCACAAACTCAGGGTTTTCCGATAAAAATCCATAGCCAGGGTGGATTGCCTCCGCTGAAGTCTGTTTTGCTGCATCAATGATTTTCTCAATCGTTAAGTAGCTTTGAGAAGATGGTGAGGGTCCTATATGGATTGCTTCATCAGCCATTCTGACATGTTTTGCATACTTATCTGCATCCGAATATACAGAAACAACCTTTATCCCCATATCATGAGCTGTTCTAATAATACGACAAGCAATTTCACCTCTATTGGCTACTAGAATCTTCTTAAAGTTCACGTTCATTAAGCTTATCTCCGTTTCAAAGAGGAAGATTATCGTGTTTGCGAGGAGGATTTTTTAGCTGCTTACGTTTTAATATTTCAAATGCATTTACCAATCGGCGACGTGTATTAACCGGTCTAATAATGTCGTCTAAATAACCTCTAGAGGCAGCCACAAAAGGGTTCGCGAATTTTTCTCTGTAAGCTGCCGTTTTCTCTTTCAATAATTCACGATTATCCACAGCATCCCGGAAAATTATTTTCGCGGCACCCTCGGGACCCATAACTGCAATTTCTGCATTTGGCCAAGCAAAATTTACATCACCACGCAAATGCTTTGAAGACATAACGTCATAGGCCCCACCATAGGCCTTCCTTGTGATTAAGGTGACCTTGGGAACCGTCGCTTCTGCAAAGGCAAATAGTAATTTTGCACCATGGCTAATTATTCCACCTGTCTCCTGTGCCAACCCTGGCATAAAACCAGGTACGTCAACAAGAGTTAATAATGGTATATCAAATGCGTCACAAAAACGAACAAAACGAGCCGCTTTTCGCGATGAATTACTATCTAAGCATCCTGCTAAGACAAGAGGCTGATTTGCTACAATACCAATAGAGCAACCATTCATTCTTGCAAATCCAACAAGGATATTCTGTGCAAAATCTTTATGGATTTCAAAGAATTCTTTATCATCTACAATTTCTAAAACTATTTGTTTCATATCATAAGGAACATTAGGGTTCTCAGGTACAATATTTGCCAAGGTTTCTGATTGTCGATCGATCGGATCGTCACAATCAACAACAGGAAGGGGTCCTGCGTTTGAAAGAGGCAAAAAGCCCATTAATCTCCTTACATTAACTAACAGGTCTAGCTCATTTTCAAATCGTCCATGGCTAACACCCGATGTTTTTGCATGCATCTCTGCACCACCAAGCTCATCTGCTGTTAGTTCTTCATGTGTTACAGTTTTTACTACATCTGGCCCTGTAACAAACATATATGAGGAATTCTCTACCATAAATATAAAATCAGTAATAGCAGGAGAATAAACAGCACCACCAGCACAGGGGCCCATGATTAACGAAATTTGGGGGATAACTCCAGATGCTAATACATTTCGCTGAAATACTTCAGCATATCCCCCGAGAGAGGCGACTCCCTCTTGTATCCGCGCCCCACCAGAGTCATTTATCCCTATGATTGGCAAACCAAGCTGAATTGCCTGATCCATTACTTTACAAATTTTTGCAGCATGGGTCTCTGATAATGAGCCACCAAATACAGTAAAATCCTGTGAAAATACGAAAACGGGGCGCCCATTTATTAAACCATTACCAATCACAACCCCATCACCTGGAATTTTATTTTTTTCCATTTCAAAGTCAATGCATCGATGTTCAACGAACATATCCCATTCTTCAAAAGAGTCTGAGTCTAACAAAATTGCTAAACGCTCTCTCGCTGTCAGTTTTCCCTTGCTATGCTGCTTATCAATACGGCTTTGACCACCCCCAAGTCGGGCTTTAGCACGTTTCTCCTCAAGCATTTCAGTATTCGTCTGCACAGATATGCTCCTTAAATTCTATTTTTTAAGAGTATTATATTCATCATATTTCTGTCAGTCTTAAGAAATCTGATATACTAAATAACTCATTTTTAATAGCGCTTCTTTTTTGAAGCGCCTCCTCATCTTCTCCCCATCTTTTAATTTGATATAACTCATCTAAAAAACAAAGAGAAAATAACTCCTCAGCTTCTAACTGTTTATTTACGAATGCTAATGCTAAAATTGCAGAGCCAGTAAGCGTTGTAGCCTTTACAAAGACACTAAAACGCCAAATATCCATTGGCAAAATTATTTTTAATAATAGATTTTTGTTATTCTCATCCTGGTTAATTGGCATTACACCATTTGTAGTTTTAAGGTCAAAATTATACTCTTTTTTTGACCATAATAACCACTGATTCCAGTTTTTATTTTGGTATCCCTGTAATTTGGTGTCTTCTGATTCTCGATAACATAATAAATCATTCATAACATAATGTTGCATTTTAGCAATCAGTTCAGGTTTCTGAGATTCTACCCTGTCTAATACTGTTACAGTAAGTGAATAAAAAGGCATTTGTTCAGGTATAATTTCATTTTCAACAGAAGACCACTCTTCAGCAATTTTATGAGCAAGAACTTTAGTGGGAATATTTAATGTTTTTTTTGAAGGGGTCTTCAGAATTCTGTCATCAAGTTTTATTTGATAGAATAAATCAGATGCTAATATCTCAACATTCTTAAAAAATCGTTTCACTAGGTTTTTCCAATTTAATAATTAATTCCTGGAGGTAAGTATATTCAAGCAGGTTTGAAGTTCAGAAAAGTTATTTATAACCATACTTGCTCCATTTTGTTTCAGAATTTCAGAACTATTATATCCCCAACTTACACCAATAAATGAAATACCGGCATTTGTGGCACACTGAGCATCATAAATAGTATCACCAACAAGAACTGTTTTATTTAGGTCAACTCCGCATTTACACATTGCTTCTACCACCATATCAGGTGAGGGTTTGGGTTGTTTCTCATCAACCGTATAAGTCACGTCAAATAAATGCCCTATTTCGTGTATTTCTAATAGGTGATTTAACCCAATTCTACCCTTGTTTGTTATAATGCCTGTAAGCCAGCCATCATTAACAAGAGAAGTGACAGTTTCTTTCGCACCTTCAAATAATGGCGATACATAATTACTTTCCAAGTTCATCTCAGCTCTAAAATTTTGACGATAAGCGTTAAAAAATTCGTTTGCTTTTTCACCGTCATTATTCGTGAGTTCTAGAGCTAAATGATGAAGACCCTTTCCAATTGACTGGCGGGTTTGCTCTTCTTTGATATCTATCAATCCAACGTCATGACCCGCTCTTTTTATTGCACTAATGATTTGCTCTGCACTATCGCAGAGGGTGCCATCAAAATCGAATAAAACAAGTCGTAAAGCTTGTTTTGAGCTGGCTACATTAATAGTCATAACAGTTCCAAACTCCTTTAAACATCATGAAAAAACTGATTATTTTTGGGGATAATAGCACCGATTATATTTGCTGCTAATTGCATATGTTCTGGAACCTTTGCCATAATAAGATGCCCATCAGGTAGAGAAAGGAAATGAGAATGAAGGTGCATTTTTCTAGAAAACTCACTATCTGGATGTGCTTTTCTCCCTGCATATTTTCCATCTCCTAAAATAGGCGTTCCAAAATATTCCATGTGCACTCTTAACTGATGAGTTCTTCCAGTTAATGGTCGAAGACACACCATACTAATTCCTTTTCCATAATATAACCTTTCAAATAGGCTTATAGCAGCAAGTCCTTTGTTTCTGTCAACAGCCATTCTTTCATTGCTGTTAAGCATTGATTTGATTATTGGCTCCGAAATTTTCCCTGATTTTCTAATCTTCCCAATACAAAAAGCAAGATATGTCTTTTCAATAGTTTGTTCTCTAAAATAGCGAGTCAAATAACGAGCGGATTTCTCCGACTTTGCCAGTAGTAAAACCCCGGAAGTATCTTTATCAATACGGTGAACGAGCCGAGGTCGTTCATCTCCATATGCTTCCTTTAATATACGATCTATATGATTTTTAGTACTCGTCCCTCCCTGTACCGCAATCCCTGAGGGTTTATTAATAGCCAACCATTCTGGCGTCTCTTCAACCTTCCAACTTTCAATAAGGCGTAGTGCCTTCCTTCTCTCAGAGACTAGGTTGATACTCTCATTTACCTTTTTTTTAATTCCAACCTTATCCAATAAAAAAGAATAAATATCAAACTTTAACTCAATTTGTTGTCCAGAATGCACTCTCGTTCCCGCCTTAACTTTTTTTGTATCAAGACGAATTTTACCTTGCCTAACAAATTTTTCTAATTGGCCCTGTTTCAAAGCTGGCAATCGCGCACGAATAACACGATCAAGTCTCAAATTGTTATCTTCAGCAGAAATCAAAATAATATTATCCATAAAAATTTTCCAATTTTTATTTTAAAATTTAAATTCAAAAAAACATTCTAACACAATAATATTGAGCCTTGTATAGGAGGGTAATATGGCGAAATCTTGACGCTGCGAATTTAAAAGACTGAATGAGTGAAAAGTAATTTTTATGATGTTTTATCATTGTATTCTACGCCAAATATCCAGCCTTCTTTCATAGCCTCTTTAGGAACAATCCAAGTTGTTTCATTTGCAGATAAAGCTCGTACTGCAGCAGATGATATAAGCGCATCTGCCTCATCAAAGTCAGGGCCATTAATAACAAAACTCTCAGGCAATGGCTCTGACCCAAAAAATTCAAGCGCTTTATTCAGTACTTTAATTCTTGCATGGTCACCTTTTATTGGTCTTATTCCAGATAGCGCAAAATAGTATGATGGAAAAATTTCTACTAAAGTAAGTCGATGTTTCAATGTTTTTTCTATTGGCCATCGGCAAGCGCGATGACCAATTTCGTGTAGAATCCTCATTCCAGCCAAAGAACCAGTTCCAACTCCAGCTGGTCCTACACAGTTAAATGTAGGACTTGGCGATTTAATTCTTTTTGCCCAATTTTCTGTTAACCGTCTGCGGGAACGAAATTTTTCTCCTCTATTCCCAGGTGAATTATAGAAGCATGAGAAGGTAGGGTCTTTCCATATAAGACCACCATAAAAATCAGATGAATTAACATTAATCCTATGGATTAGCGCCCACAATTCTAAAGCTGTAGTCGGTGCTTCTTTTATTCCAGGAAAAAAAGACATTTCATCAAAAAATGGATAAGAGAACGCGAAGTCTATTCCTGCAAGAACTTTTTTCTCACTACTTCTTTTTATAAGATATTCTATGACCTTACCACGAGACCAATAACGTAAATTTTTTGGAGGTGAAACAATTTTTGGAGCAGAACAGCCAAATTTTGCTTCACTTACTGCAATACCCCGATGGGAGGAGCCTTTTGCGCCAGACCAATCAATACCAATAAACAAATCAAATTCAGCTTCCAAAATATCACTTTTCTTTTTTAGTTTTATCACGCAAATTTTCCCAATAAGTAAGTCTTTTGCCAATTTCTCTCTCAAACCCACGTTCATTAGGGAAATATAATTTCAATCTTTGCATTTTTTCTGGAAAACAATTTTGTCCAGAAAATGCATTCTTACTGTCATGATCATAAACATAACCCCTCCCATAACCTTGCTGTTTCATAAGGGGTGTTGGCGCGTTCAATACTGATTTTGGAGGAGTCAAACTTCCAGTTGACTTAGCAGCAGATATGGCATTTTTCCAAGCTATGTATACAGAATTTGATTTTGGAGAAGTGGCAAGGAATATAACAAGCTCAGCTATATGTAATTCACCCTCAGGACTACCAAGACGTTCATATGCTTGCCAAACCGAAATAGCCATGGGATTTGCCTGAGGGTCTGCCAACCCTATATCTTCAGAGGCAAAACGGACCAAACGTCTCAATATATAATGACAATCTTCTCCTGAATTAATCATTCTTGCAAGCCAGTATAAACTCGCATCACAATCTGAAGCACGCAATGACTTAATAAGAGCAGAAATTAAATTAAAATGCTGGTCACCACTCTTATCATAAAGAACCGGTTTTTTTGAGAAAAAGACAGAAACTTTTTGCCTTGTCCAATTTTGCTCTTCGCTATGAGAAACAATCATCTGGACCATGTTTAGAAGATATCTGGCATCACCATCTGATAATTCAATTAAAAAACATTTCGTATCCTCATCAAGTTCAATAGGATTTCCTAAATATTCAATTGCACGTTCATAAATAATGCGCAAACAAGATGTATCTAAAGCTGCGAGGGTAATTACCTGAGTCCTAGATAGTAAAGCAGAATTTAAGGCAAATGAGGGATTTTCTGTTGTAGCTCCAATTAATCTAATTGAACCATCTTCTATGGCTGGCAATAAAGCATCTTGCTGAGCTTTATTGAGTCTATGAATTTCATCAATAAATAACAAGATACTTTTATCGTTCTCATTTTTGAGTTTAGAGCGCTCGTAAAGTTTTCGAATGTCAGTAATACCTTCAAATATTGCAGAAATACAGACAAATTCTTGTTGTGATAGATACCCTAAAATCCTAGCGATGGTCGTTTTTCCAGAACCTGGTGGACCCCAGAAAATAAAAGAACCAAATTGTAATTGCGAGAGCGGCAAATCCGTTAAATGAGGCTGCCCAACAACGTCACTAAGGAGCGTTGGACGCATCCTTTCTGCAAGCGGTATCTTATCACTCAAGTTTCTCCTCATAAATAAATATATCTCACTGAATAAGTTCTAAAAAACAAAAAAGAGCCAAAATTGGCTCTTTACAATATAAACATTTATCAGCTAACTAAGCAGCCCCAACAGATGTCGGCACTTCATCGTCAATTCCATCAACTTGAATCGGACCAGAATCCTGTCCTTTTGCACTTTCATCTCTATCTACAAACTCAATAATAGCCATCGGCGCCGAATCACCGTATCTATATCCTGCTTTCAATACCCTTGTATAACCACCTGCTCTATCTGAATAACGATCTGAAAGAACTTCAAATAGCTTTGATACAATCTTTTCATCACGAAGCTGCGCAAAAGCTTGCCTTCGTGCATGCAGGTTACCTCTTTTTCCAAGAGTGACAAGTTTTTCCACAAAAGGTCTCAAATCCTTTGCCTTTGGAAGAGTTGTCATTATCTGTTCATGTTTTATCAATGCTTGAGATAAATTACGAAACAGCATCTGACGGTGTTTAGATGAACGATTTAATTTCCGTCCTGCACTTCGATGTCGCATATTTCAACTCCTATTCCCTTTAGAGAGTTATTAATAACAGTTTAAAATGGCTCGTCTATACGTTTAGCCAACTCTTCAATATTTTCTGGAGGCCAATTTTCGTGATCCATCCCTAATTCAAGGTTCATAACCTTCAATACCTCTTTAATTTCATTCAAAGATTTACGACCAAAATTAGGTGTGCGGAGCATTTCATTTTCACTTTTCTGCACCAAGTCACCTATATAGACTATATTATCGTTTTTCAAACAATTAGCAGAACGCACAGATAACTCAAGTTCATCAACTTTGCGAAGCAAGTTACGATTAAATGGAAGACTATCCGCCTCATCTTCTACTAATTCAGTTTTTGGCTCTTCAAAGTTAATAAATGGTTGTAATTGGTCCTGCATAATTCGCGCTGCAAATGCGACTGAGTCTTCGGGGGTAATTGAACCATCTGTTTCTATGGTAAGCAACAACCGGTCATAATCAGTTATTTGTCCAACACGCTCATTTTCCACTTTATAAGCTACCTGACGAATAGGGCTAAAAATGGCATCAACGGGGATAAGACCAATAGGGGAGTCCTCTAACCTATTTTGAGAAGAGGGTACATATCCTTTTCCAGACTCTATTGTAAGCTCCATTACAAGGGTGGCTTCTTTATCTAAATGACAAATTATATGGTCAGGATTCATGATTTCCACGCCAGCTGTTTCATTTATCATACCAGCTGTAACTTCGAGTGGCCCCTCTGCATGCAGTCTCACTCTTTTTGCGCCTTCTGATTCGAGTGAAACGGCTATACCTTTTATATTTAATATCAAATCTGTCACATCTTCGCGAACGCCTGGTATGGAAGAAAATTCGTGAACAACACCCTGGATCTGAACAGCCGTAACAGCAGCACCTTGAAGCGAAGATAACAATATCCGACGAAGTGCGTTACCCAAAGTTATTCCAAAACCACGCTCCAGCGGGCCAACTGAAATAACAGCTTGACGCGGGTTATACTCAGAAGCCTTCACTCCAACTTGATCAGGCTTCTGCAATTCCATCCAATTTTTTTCTATCATCTGTTTACCTTTATGTTTATTTGCAACAAACTCAGCGCTATATAAAAATTGCGCCATCATTGAGGAAGTTAAAATATATCGCGCTATACGCGACGACGTTTTCTTGGTCGACAACCGTTATGTGGGATCGGTGTAACATCTCTAATCGAATTAACGGTAAATCCAACGGTTTGTAATGCTCTGAGTGCAGATTCTCGCCCAGATCCAGGCCCCCTTACTTCTACATCCACTGATTTCACACCATGCTCAGCAGCTTTTTTTCCGGCATCTTCAGCTGCCATCTGTGCAGCAAATGGTGTGGATTTTCTAGAGCCTTTGAAACCCATAGTACCAGCAGAAGACCAAGCAATAGTGTTGCCCTGTACATCAGAAATGGTAATCATAGTATTATTAAATGTAGAATTTACGTGTGCTACCCCTGTCGCGATATTTTTCTTCTCACGACGACGGACACGTGTTTGAGTAGGTTGTTTAGCCATAATTTTTTCCCTGTTTTGCCTATTTCTTTTTACCAGCGATGGCCTTTGCAGGGCCTTTTCTTGTACGAGCGTTCGTATGAGTACGTTGTCCCCTCACTGGAAGATTTCGACGATGACGCAATCCTCGCAAACATCCAAGGTCTAAATAACGTTTTATATCCATTGATGTTTTTCTTCTGAGGTCCCCCTCCACGATGAAATCTTCATCAATGATATCTCGAACGCGCGTTAACTCATCTTCTGTTAAGTCATTCACACGCCTTTCAACAGTAATCCCGGCCTTATCACAAATCTTTTTTGAACTTGTAAGACCAATACCATGAATATATGTAAGGGCGATTTGTACCCTTTTTTTAGTCGGAATATTTATACCAGCTATACGCGCCAACGGTTTCTCCTTTTTTTTGGTGGATAAAAAATTATCCAGCCCGTTTCAACTTAAATTTTTAAGATAGTAAAACTATTTAGTATATTTTTAACTATCCAAAACCTCATTAATATTTTTAGCTACTTCTTCGATGCTCATCATACCATCAACTTGAGATAAAATACCCTTTTCACGATAGAATGGTAAAACAGGAGCTGTATTATCGTGATATACCTTAAGTCTTTGTCGAAGCACTTCAGCATTATCATCGTCTCTAACATTATCCGACTCATTAGCCCTTCTTTCAATTCTTTCAAACAAAGCATTCTCATCCACACTTATTTCGATAACATGGTTAATTACAACTTTATTTTGAGTTAACATTATATCTAATGCTTCAGCCTGCTTTACCGTTCTGGGAAATCCATCGAGAATTACACCTTTTTTTGCTTCATCACTGCCAAAACGCAATTCTATCATTTTTATCATAATATCATCTGAAACAAGTCCACCTGTATCCATAATTTCTTTTGCCTGAATCCCAAGATCAGATTTGTTAGAAATTTCAGCACGAAGCATATCTCCAGTTGAAAGTTGAACCATTGAGCGTTCTGTAACCAATTTTTCTGCCTGTGTTCCCTTTCCAGCGCCAGGGGGCCCAAATAAAATAATATTCATCATCTACGCCCCTTTATTTGTGCTCTTTTAATTAAACCTTCATATTGGTGAGCTAACAAATGAGACTGTATTTGCGATACAGTATCCAAAGAAACAGTTACGACAATAAGTAGTGAAGTGCCGCCTAGATAAAAAGGAATAGAATATTGGCTTATCAATATCTCAGGCAAGATACAAACTGCAGCTAAATAAGTAGCACCAATAACTGTCAATCTAGTAAGAATAAAATCTAAATAATCTGCGGTTGGTCTTCCAGGCCTAATGCCTGGTATATAGCCTCCATTACGACGCAAATTTTCAGCGGTATCCTCAGGGTTAAAAACAATGGCTGTATAAAAAAATGCAAAAAATACAATCATCGAAACATAAATCGCGAGATACAAAGGCTGACCGCGACCAAGAAGTGAATTCAACGTTAAAAGCCAATCTGGGCCGTTTCCTTGAGAACCAGACAAGTTGATAATAGATACGGGCATGAGTAACAACGAAGAGGCAAAAATTGGCGGTATAACTCCAGCCACATTTAATTTAAGTGGAAGATGTTGTGCTTGACCTCCCATCATCCTGCCACCCTGTTGGCGCTTTGGATATTGAACTAAAATCTTACGCAATGAACGTTCTATAAAGACAATGAATGCAATAACAGCAATAGCTAAAACCAAGATACCAAAAATAATTACTCCTGATATGGCCCCCGTGCGTCCTAGCTCCAGCATACCTACCAATGCAGATGGAATTTCTGCTATGATGCCAGCAAAAATTATAAGCGATATACCGTTGCCAACTCCTCTGCTAGTAACCTGCTCGCCAAGCCACATAAGAAACAACGTGCCACCTACTAGGGTTACTACTGCTGTAATCCTAAAGAAAAATCCTGGGTCTACGACTACTCCTGTAGAAGATTCTAACGCCATTGCAATACCGTAACCTTGGACAGCTGCAAGAAGGACAGTTAAATAGCGTGTATATTGATTTATAGTCTTACGTCCAGACTCACCATCTTTTTTTAACTGCTCCAATGTTGGAATAATAGCCGTCATTAATTGCATAATAATAGATGCAGTAATATAGGGCATAATATTTAAAGCAAAAATAGTCATTCTACCTAACGCACCACCGGAAAACATATCGAACATTCCCAAAATACCCGTTGACTGACGCGAAAAAACATCTGCAAGAGCTATTGGGTCTATTCCGGGCAAAGGTATAAAGGTCCCGAGTCGATAAATTATCAGGGCGCCTATGGTGAAAAGTAGGCGCTTTTTTAAATCATCTGCTTTTGCGAATGCAGATAAATCAAATCCAGCTTGGGTTCCACTATTTGTTGCCATTATTTAAACACCACTTGCTAATAACATTATTCCGAAACTACATCAGAATGGCTCAAGACGACTGACCCGCCCTTTTTTTCAACGGCTGATATAGCAGGTTTTGATGCACCTGTTACATGAACTTCTATCTTGGAAGAGATATTTCCATTACCAAGAAGACGGATACCATCTTTTGGCTTTCCAACGAGACCCGCAGATCTGAGAGCATTTACATCAACTGGGTTAGATGGGTCAATTTTACCATCATCAATCGCTTTTTGTATTTCCCCAATATTGACTTCGATGTAATTTTTTCGAAATATATTTACAAAACCACGTTTTGGTAGACGCCTATGTATAGGCATTTGCCCACCTTCAAACCCCTTTATTGCAACACCAGAACGGGCCTTTTGACCTTTATGTCCACTGCCAGAAGTTTTACCAATACCAGACCCAACGCCTCGCCCTACCCGCCTTCGATTTCGAGTAGAGCCTTTGTTATCAGTTAATGTATTTAATTCCATCTCCATCTCCAAAAACCTAATTTTTCATAAACTATGCATCTAAATCATTAACTTTTATGAGGTGTTTTACTTTATTTATCATGCCTCGGACACTAGGAGTATCCTCTAACTCCCTTGTTCTTCCGATTTTATTCAATCCAAGGCCAATTAGTGTTTTTCTCTGACTTCCCTCACGTCCTATCGGACTTTTTGTCTGTGTCACTATTAATTTCTGCTTTACCATTATATTTCTCGAACTTAAGATGCGGTTTCTAATTGTGATTTTTTACCAAATACGTCAGCAACCTTGATACCTCGTTTTGAGGCAACTGCCCGGGGGGCTTGAATATATAAGAGCCCAGCAAAAGTCGCCTTTATCATATTGTGTGGATTAGACGTTCCGATTGACTTTGCAACAACATCTTGAACGCCCAATGACTCAAAAACGGCACGCATTGGTCCACCAGCAATTATACCTGTACCTGATGGAGCGGAGCGAAGAAGCACATGCCCAGCTCCATAAGTGCCCTTAACATCATGGTGCAAAGTGCGGCCGTCGCGTAATGGAATTCGGACCATATTACGTTTTGCATCTTCCGTAGCTTTACGGATAGCCTCAGGCACCTCTTTTGCTTTGCCAGTACCAAACCCAGCTTTACCTCGCCCGTCTCCAACCACAACTAATGCTGCAAACCCAAATCTACGGCCACCTTTCACAACTTTGGCAACACGATTAATACCAACTAATTTTTCAATAAGTTCAGGTTCATCTCGGCCAGTTGATTCAGCACTTCTATCGTTATTTCTTGCCATCACCTTCTACTCCTTAAAACTCTAGCCCAGCTTCACGGGCTGCATCTGCAAGTGCTTTAACTCTGCCATGAAACATAAAACCACCGCGGTCAAACACCACTTTTTTAACACCACTTTTTTTTGCACGTTCAGCTAATTGCTTCCCAACAAAGCTTGCCGCGCTAGAGTCAGCGCCAGTCTTACCCTGTTTCCTGAAGTCCGGTTCTAAAGTGGATGCTGTTACTATTGTAATTCCCTTTTGGTCATCAATGATTTGAGCTCTAATATGCTTTGATGAGCGATGCACCGATAAACGAGGGCGACCCTGACCTGATTTTCGAAGAATTGCTCTAGTACGATTTCGTCGTCTTTCAAACATTTCATTTGTTGTTAACATCTTTTAATTCCTTTTATTTCTTCTTGCCCTCTTTGCGAACAATATATTCTTCAGCATATTTTACACCCTTACCTTTAAAAGGTTCAGGTGGGCGTTTCGACCTAATTTCAGCAGCAAACATTCCAATTAACTCTTTATCTGCACCGGTCACAGCTATTTTAGTATTCCCTTCGACAGAAACTTTTATACCCTCAGGAACAAGCATTTCGACTGGATGACTAAAACCTAGGTTCAACTGAAGCTTATTACCTTGCATAGCAGCACGATATCCAACACCGTTAATCTCTAAATTTTTGGTAAAGCCAGTCGAAACTCCCTTAACCATATTAGCTACGTGCGCTCTTGTTGTTCCCCAATGAGACCTACTTTGATTATCAGACCCTTTTAAAGAGAATTTAACTAATTTATCGTCAATTGATACGCCAACTGATGAAGGAATTTTTTTCTGAAGCTCCCCGTTAGAACCTTTAACCTTAATCACGTCAGCATCTATTGTTAAGGTAACACCATCCGGGATGGATACGGGCGCATTGCCTACTCTTGACATTCAACTCTCCTCTAAAATACCTGACATAAAACTTCACCACCAACATTAGCCACTCTAGCTTCATTGTCAGATAAAACTCCATTAGGTGTTGATAGAATTGAAATACCAAGACCATTGTATACACGCCGCAAGTCTTTTATACCTGAGTACACACGTCTTCCAGGACGAGACACACGCACAATTTCAGAAATGACAGGCGAACCCTCATGGTATTTAAGCTCGATACTAAGCTTTGAAATACCAGGGCTTACCTGAGAATTGCTGTAATCACGAATAAATCCTTCGCGTTTTAAAACTTCAAGAACATTCTTTCGTAATTTTGATGAAGGACTAGACACAACAGATTTACGTGCAGTCTGTCCGTTGCGAATTCGTGTAATCATATCTCCGAGAGGATCACTCATAGACATTTTTAATCTCTCCCTTTCTACCAACTAGACTTCACGATGCCTGGGATTTGACCAAATGAAGCCAGGTCCCGTAATGCAATGCGTGACATTTTTAATTTGCGATAATAACCACGAGGACGACCTGTAATTTCACATCTGTTTCGGACGCGGCTTGGTGAGCTATCTCTTGGTTCCTCCGACATTTTTAAAGAAGCCGCGAACCTCTCTTCCAATGGAAGATTTTTATTCTTAATAATTTTTCGCAAGGATTCACGACGTCCCCCTTTCGAGGCTACCATTCTAATTCTGCGTTTGTTTTTTTCTATTGAACTTTTCTTTGCCATTGAAGCATTCCTTTTTATGAATAAGTTAAGCGGTACCAAACGGGAACTGAATACCACGAAGTAGTTCACGCGCTTCATCGTCTGTTTTCGCTGTTGTTACCACAATGATATCCATTCCACGGATTTCATCCACTTTGTCATACTCGATTTCTGGAAAAACGATCTGCTCTTTTATACCAAGGGCATAATTTCCACTTCCATCAAAACTTTTATTATTTAAGCCACGAAAGTCACGAACCCGGGGTAAAGCGATGTTTACTAACCTATCAAGAAATTCATACATTTTCTCTTTGCGCAACGTTACTTTGCATCCGATCGCCATGCCTTCACGAAGTTTAAATGCTGCATTTGCTTTTTTTGCTTTTGTAATTATTGGTTTTTGACCAGCAATTGCCATCATATCCTTCACGGCAAATTCTACTTTCTTAGAGTCTCGCACTGCTCCACCAACACCCATATTTATAATTACTTTTTCTATCTTCGGCACCTGAAACTCATTAGTATAACCAAATTTAGCTACAAGTTCCGGGCGAACAGCCGTTCGATAATATTCTTCCAAACGCGTTTTCATCTAAACTTCCTCTATTTTAGCTTATAACCTTACCTGAGGCTTTTGCTACCCTCACTTTATTACCTTCTTCGAGACGATATCCAACTCTTGTTGCTTTTCCAGAATCAGGATCAACGTGGGCTACGTTGGAGATATGCATCGATGCCTCAATACTATCTATCCCGCCTGGTGAAGTTTGAGTTGGACGTCGATGACGTTTTACCAAATTAACACCTTGTACTTTAACACGAGACTCCATAGGCAACACTTCAAGGACCGTTCCTTTTTTTCCTTTATCTTTCCCTGTAACAATAATTACCTCGTCACCTTTTTTAATTTTTAACTTTGGCTGCATTACAATACCTCTGGAGCTAATGAGACGATTTTCATGAAGTTGCGTGACCTTAACTCACGCGTTACAGGTCCGAATATACGTGTTCCGATAGGCTCATTTTGCTTATTTAAGAGAACCGCTGCATTTCTATCAAAGCGAATAGCTGTTCCATCATCACGTCTGACTTCTTTAGCGGTACGCACTATAACGGCTCGATAAACATCACCCTTTTTAACACGTCCTCTTGGGATTGCCTCTTTAACTGAAACGACAATAACGTCGCCAACACCTGCTGACCTTCTTCCAGAACCTCCAAGAACTTTTATACATTGGACTTTTCGAGCACCTGAGTTGTCGGCAACCTCTAAACTTGACTGCATCTGTATCATGGCGATTTCCCCTATCTAGCCCTTTGCCGCTTCATCATAAATCACTTCAAAGAACTTTCTCTTCGACACAGGCTGACATTCTCGTATTTTTACTGGCTCTCCCTCCTGCAACCGATTTTCTTCATCATGAGCAGCATACTTTTTTGATGTTGTGATAAATTTTTTGTATACCGGATGCATCAGTCTACGCTCAACCTGAACAACAACTGTTTTATCTCCTTTGTTGCTAACGACAACACCTTGTAAAACACGTTTTGGCATAGTCTTATTTTCCTGTCTCTTTGCTGTTTGTAACGATTTTTTCTGAAAGTACTGTCTTTAACCGCGCTATTTCACGCCGTATTATACGAATTCTCGAAGAATTTTCATTTTCTCCAGAAGCGACTTTAAATCTTAAATTAAACTGTTCCTTTTTTAATGAAACTAGCTTTGTCTTTAATTCATCACTTGTTTGTGCTCGCATTTCAGAAGCTTTTACTGTTGCCATACTAATCTCCAAATTTATCCCGTATCACCTAACCTTCGGACTATTCTTGTATTTATTGGCAGTTTAGCTGATGCCAACTTTAATGCCTCGTTCGCTAAATCCCAAGAAACACCATCTATTTCAAACAGAATCCTACCTGGTGCTACACGGGCAACCCAAAATTCTGGTGATCCCTTTCCTTTACCCATTCTTACCTCTGCGGGCTTACTTGATACTGGTACATCAGGAAAAATTCTTATCCATACGCGTCCAGCACGGCGCAAATGACGAGTTATTGCACGACGCGCAGCCTCGATTTGACGAGCTGTAATTCGTTCAGGAGATACTGCCTTTAATCCGTAAGAGCCAAAATTAAGCTGTGATCCTCCTTTTGAGTTTCCATGGATACGACCTTTATGGGCTTTTCGAAATTTTGTTCGTTTTGGCGAAAGCATCCTTCAATCTCCTCTATTAAACGTTATTTCGAGGAGCAGCGCTTGAGGTCTGCTCTGCAAGTCGTTTATCTTGTGCCATCGGGTCATGCGTCATAACTTCACCTTTAAAAATCCACACTTTTATCCCGTTGGCACCATAGGTGGTAAACGCAGTGGCCTCTGCATAATCTACTTCTGCACGTAAAGTATGTAATGGAACTCTACCCTCGCGATACCACTCCGTACGCGCAATTTCTGCACCTCCAAGACGGCCGGAGCAATTGATTCTTACTCCCAGCGCACCAAGTCTCATTGCAGATTGAACAGCCCGCTTCATAGCACGCCTAAAACCAACACGTCTTTCTAACTGCTGTGCTATATTTTCTGCAACCAATTTTGCGTCTATCTCAGGTTTGCGAACTTCGACAATATTAAGACTAACGTCTGAGCCAACCCGCTTGGCAAGGTCAAGACGAAGATTTTCTATATCCTGCCCTTTTTTTCCAATAATTAAGCCGGGACGACCTGCATAGATTGTTATTCTAGCACGACCTGCAGGCCTCTCAATAACTACTCTGCTAATACCAGCAGGTTTTAATCGCTTCATCAGATGAGAACGGAGTTTAATGTCTTTATGGAGCAGTTCTCCATAGGTTCTCCCTGCAAACCAACGTGAATCCCACGTGCGGTTAATGCCAACTCTAAGTCCGATAGGCTTAATCTTTTGGCCCATTATGCCTGCTCCTCTTTCTCACTTACCACAATAGTTAAATGTGATAATGGCTTTAAAATCCGAGAACCGCGACCCCTAGCTCTGGCTCGGAATCTTTTCATCACAATCGACTTGCCAACATAAGCCTCTTTAACAACAAGCCTATCCACATCTAAAGAATGATTATTTTCGGCGTTTGCGATTGCTGATTCAAGAGCTTTTTTAACATCATTCGATATTCTGCGCCTTGAAAACTCTAGCGCTGCAAGTGCTTTACTCACATCCAATTTTCTAATCATGGTAGCCACTAAATTTAGTTTTTGAGGACTCACCCGTATATTTT
This sequence comes from uncultured SAR116 cluster alpha proteobacterium, assembly GCA_902520885.1. Taxonomy (GTDB): domain Bacteria; phylum Pseudomonadota; class Alphaproteobacteria; order Puniceispirillales; family Puniceispirillaceae; genus UBA5951. The sequence goes on along the minus strand of CABYPW010000013.1, from coordinate 48,874 downwards.
TCACCACAGCTCTTGCCTCATTATCTGCAATAGGGCGTGGCATTGATTTCTTTCCCATAACAAATATTACCTCTTAGATTTTTTATCAGCTGCGTGGCCATAGTAGGTGCGTGTAGGTGCAAACTCACCAAATTTGTGGCCAACCATGTCTTCTGAGACCGAAACAGGAATAAATTTCTTACCGTTGTACACACCAAATGTAATGCCAACAAATTGTGGTAATATCGTAGACCTGCGTGACCAAATCTTGACGACATCGTTACGCTGTGAAGCAGCTGCTTTTTCTGCTTTTTTCAATAAATACCCATCGACAAACGGGCCTTTCCAAACTGAGCGTGCCATAGGTGATATGCTCCCTTAAGGTTTACGTCGCCGCACAATCAAGCGGTCTGTTTTTTTGTTATTGCGAGTGCGCTTTCCTTTTGTTGGTTTTCCCCAAGGCGTAACGGGATGACGACCACCAGAAGTCCTACCTTCACCACCACCATGAGGGTGGTCAACTGGGTTCATCACTACGCCGCGCACATGTGGCCTCTTTCCAAGCCATCTATTTCGTCCAGCTTTTCCAATTTTTATATTTTGCTGGTCTGGATTTGATACAGCTCCAATGGACGCCATGCATTCGGATCTCACCAGACGAACCTCACCGGAAGTAAGACGCAAAATAGCGTATCCTCTATCTCGTCCAACTAGTTGGACATAGGTTCCAGCAGACCGAGCAAGTTGGCCACCTTTCCCAGGTTTTAACTCAATGTTATGAATTAATGTTCCAACTGGGATATTCGAAATAGGAAGCGCATTTCCTGGTTTAATATCAGCTTTCGGTCCAGCCTCGACTATATCACCAATAGATAGCCTTTGTGGAGCTAAAATGTATGACTGCTCACCGTCTTCATATGTTATGAGTGCAATAAATGCTGTTCTATTAGGATCATACTCTATTCGTTCTACTGTACCCTTGATGTCGAATTTTCGACGTTTAAAATCGATTATACGATACTTGCGCTTGTGGCCGCCCCCACGATGCCATGAAGTGACATGCCCTGAGTTATTTCGACCACCCGTCTTATGCAAACCTTGCGAAAGTTTTTTTACAGGGTCACCTTTATATAAGTTAGACCTGTCAACAATTACTAAGCCACGCTGACCAGGGGTGATGGGGTTAAACTTCTTTAACGCCATATCTTATGCTCCCATTATTTCAATTGTTTGGCCTTCAGCCAAGGTAACAATTGCTTTTTTTACATCACTACGACGCCCTTTACGACCTCGGAACATTTTTATTTTACCTTTGGTAATCAACGTATTAACGGTAACAACCTTTACATCAAATAACATTTCTACGGCAGCCTTAATTTCTGGCTTAGTAGCATCATTCCGAACAACAAAGGATACCTGTCCGTTCTCACTCGACATTGTTGCTTTTTCGGTTATTACAGGACGAACTATTGTATCGTATGCCTTTGCTTGGCTAACCCTTGTTACTATCGGTTTTTTGGGGCGAATACTCATTTTAAACGCTCCTCAACATAATTAACCGCTTCTTTAGTCATAACTAACAAGTCGCGGCGAACTGCATCATATACATTAATTCCCTGAGATGGCAGAACATCAACTAGTGGAATGTTAGCTGCTGCTTGTGCAAACTGATTGTCTAACTTCTCGTCTCCAATGATTAATGCATTTGATACCCCTAAAGCATGAAGTTTTGCTCTAAGGGAGGCGGTTTTTCCGTCGGATTGTAGCTTATCAAGAATTAGTAATTTTCCAGAAGCGGCCTTAGCAGATAAAACAGAACGAAGTCCTAATTTACGCACCTTTTTAGGAAGGTCATGTCCATGATCTCTTACGACAGGTCCATGCACTACTCCACCGCCTCTGAATTGAACAACTGACCCCGGACCGTGTCGAGCCCTGCCAGTTCCTTTTTGTCGAAACATTTTAGCCCCAGTCTTAGCTATTTCAGAGCGCGATTTAACTTTATGCGTTCCTGCACGGCGTTTTGCTAACTGCCACTTAATAACCCTCGCTACGATGTCTTCTCGAGGAACTATACCGAAAACGCTATCTGCCAAATCTATATTACCTGTTTTTTTATTGAGAATTGATTTAGATTCAACTTTCATCGCTTGCACTTTCATTTTCAGCACCTGCATCAGCCGGCATTTTAGTCTCATTAGACTTTTCACTCACAACATCTTTTACTGCTTCTGTTTCAAAAGATTTACTTGCAGTTTGCATTTCACTTTCATCGTCAGAAATTATTGTTTCATCTGCGTTTTGAACGCTAGAATTTTCAACTAGAAGACCTGCAGGAAATGGAGCTGAATCAGGACGAATTTTCTTCGCTGCATCTGTTATTAATATCCATCCATTCTTTGCACCTGGCACTGAACCCTGAACCAAAATTACTCCACTTTCATCATCAACGGTAACAATTTCCAGATTTTGTACTGTTACTCTTTGGGCACCTAAATGCCCTGCCATTTTTTTACCCTTAAATACCTTGCCGGGGTCTTGACACTGACCGGTGGAACCGTGTGAGCGGTGTGAAAGTGACACACCATGAGAGGCGCGCAAACCACCGAAATTGTGTCGCTTCATTGCCCCAGCGAATCCCTTGCCATGGGAGGTTCCGACGACATCTATAATTTGACCAGGCACAAAATGGCTAGGCGCTAATGTTGCACCAACATCTAACATTGCATCTTCCGAAACCCTAAATTCCGCGATTTTGCGTTTTGGTAATACTGAGGCCTTCGCAAAATGGCCCCTCATCGCTGCGGATACATTCTTAACTTTGACCGAACCAGCACCTAATTGAACAGCTGTGTAACCATCTCGTTCTTGATTCCGAACCCCAACTACCTGAACCGCATCCATTTGCAGAACAGTAACTGGAATATGCTGACCAACCTCGTTAAATACACGAGTCATACCTATTTTCTTTGCTATCACACCGCTACGCATAACGCTGTTACCTCACCTTTTCTTCAAAGCTTTATTTCTACATCTACACCAGCAGCTAAATCCAATTTCATAAGTGCATCAACTGTCTGTGGTGTTGGGTCAATAATATCTAACAATCGTTTATGTGTTCGCATTTCAAACTGCTCACGACTTTTTTTATCGATATGAGGAGAACGAAGCACAGTAAACCGACGCATATCTGTTGGCAAAGGAATAGGTCCACGAACATTCGCACCCGTGCGCTTTGCTGTATTTACAATCTCACTTGTTGACTGATCTAAAATACGATGGTCAAAGGCTTTTAACCGAATGCGGATATTCTGATTATCCATAGTATTATTCCTTCTTCAAAAAACATTAAAGAGAGGCAAAGTGCCTCCCTCATAACTCATTTACTTAACGATAGACGATACAACTCCAGCGCCAACCGTACGACCACCTTCGCGAATAGCAAAACGGAGACCTTCATCCATTGCAATAGGCGCTATTAGCGTTACCGTCATCGCAACATTATCTCCTGGCATCACCATTTCTGTACCTGATGGAAGTTCCACTGAACCGGTTACATCCGTGGTACGAAAATAGAACTGAGGACGATAATTTGAGAAAAATGGCGTATGACGCCCTCCCTCATCCTTATTTAGCACATATGCCTCGCATTTGAATGTTGTATGAGGTGTAATACTACCTGGCTTAGCTAATACCTGACCACGCTCAACCTCTTCTCGCTTAGTACCTCTTAACAGCACTCCTACGTTGTCACCTGCTTCACCTTGATCTAACAGCTTGCGGAACATCTCAACACCAGTACAAGTTGTCTTTGTAGTATCTTTAAGACCAATAATTTCAATCTCTTCGCCTACATTCAAAATACCACGCTCAATCCTGCCTGTTACAACTGTTCCACGACCAGATATTGAAAAAACATCTTCAATTGGCATTAAAAATGCCTGATCCTTTGGACGATCTGGCTGCGGTATATATGCATCAACCTCTTTCATTAACTCCAATATTGCATTGCGGCCAATCTCTTCACTGCCACCTTCTAATGCGGCAAGCGCTGAACCTTTCACAATCGGAATGTCATCTCCTGGAAAATCATAAGAACTCAACAATTCTCGTATTTCCATTTCAACAAGCTCTAATAATTCTTCATCATCAACCTGATCAACTTTATTCATAAACACACACAATGCTGGAACACCTACTTGTCTTGCTAATAATATGTGCTCACGTGTCTGCGGCATCGGGCCGTCTGCTGCTGACACAACTAGTATCGCTCCATCCATCTGTGCTGCACCAGTTATCATATTTTTAACATAATCAGCGTGACCAGGACAGTCTACGTGAGCATAGTGACGATTTTCTGTCTCATACTCAACGTGCGCCGTAGAAATAGTAATACCACGCGCACGCTCCTCTGGAGCTTTGTCAATCTGATCATACGCCTGAAATTCTCCACCACCTTGCTCTGCCATTACCTTTGTAATAGCCGCTGTCAATGTTGTCTTACCATGATCAACATGGCCAATCGTGCCGATGTTTAAATGTGGTTTTGAACGGTCAAATTTTTCCTTGGACATGAGTATTTGCCTCTATTGTTATGTGTTCAACTCTTTTAATAATTAAAGTAATATTTTATTCATGGTGGTGGGGGTAGGATTCGAACCTACGTACGCTACGCGGGCAGATTTACAGTCTGCTGCCTTTAACCACTCGGCCACCCCACCTTAATCGACTTTCTATAACTTAAAGATTTACTTGCGAAAATCAATTAGTTCTGCGAATTAAAAAAGCTTAAACAATTTGTCAACAAAGAAGTCAATGATGCGACAAAAAAATTTAAAGAAGAAACAATTAGGTTTTGATATTGACAAAAAGAACAAAAAAAAAGTTATTGAAAAAAACACATTTTCAAAAAATGCGGATCCTCAATCACGAAAACGTCGGCTAACCGCTAAAAATGGATATTATTTTATCTGGGGATATCATGCAGTAACAGCTGCCCTTTCAAACCCAAATCGTTTTGTACGAACATTCTATGCCTCCCCAAAAACAAAAGAAATGGCTATGAATCTCATTCAAAATGCAACATGTAAAACAGACACAGACCCATTGAAACTAATGATTTTAGATGTGGCACAGTTTAGTTTACCACCTGATTCTTCCGAAAAGAGAGTGCATCAACAACTCATGATTGAGGTTAAACCACTTGAGATTACTGATTTATCAGACATTTTGTTTGCTAAAAAGCATTTGCGACTAGTGGTGCTGGATCAAATAACTGACACAAGAAATATAGGCGCGATTATTAGATCTGCAAAAGCTTTTGGTTGCGATGCTGTTATTATTTCTAAACATAACGCACCTGCGGAAAATGGAAATTTGGCGCGTGCTGCCGCAGGTGCTTTAGAGGATATTCCTGTAGTTAAAGTCACAAATCTGAAAAGAACCATAGAAACATTAAAATCAAACGCAATTTGCTGTATTGGTTTAGATACATCTGGTAGCAATAATTTAAATCAATTTTCTTTAGAGCCAAAGCTGGCGATAATCATGGGTTCAGAAAATTACGGAATGCGTCGATTAACTAAAGAAGCATGCGATCATGTTGTAAAAATACCGATGCAAAATGAGATGGAATCATTAAATGTTTCCGTTGCTTCTGCAATTGCTCTTTACGCCACACAAAAAAATAATTAAATAGAATATGTAAAATTAACCCGTAATTTTTTAATTAATTACAGCTAAAAATATCTATTTTTTATTTGCGTTTACGTAGTATTATGCGTAAACGTTTTGAAATAAGAATATTGCTGGCATGGCTCAATTGGTAGAGCACCCGATTTGTAATCGGGCGGTTGGGAGTTCGAGTCTCTCTGCCAGCACCATTCTCCCTATCACATCATGTGCTAACACGCTGTAATTGAAGCTATGCCTAGAATCTCACGTACAACCTAACACGTCAAGTATATCAATTTGGTCTACCCAGTGGGTTACGACAAACACGACTTCAAAAATACCGTTGAAGACCCACTTATTGTTGTTGTTATTGAGTTTTGTTGTCGTCTCTAAAGTCTAACTAAAGATTAATTGGCTGGGGTGTCTGATGTTATCAAAAGAAGGGGTTTAGAATGCCTATTGCTGACTCATACAGAGTCACTGAAAGGGTGGTGGAGATATGTGGACTACCAAAGAGGGTCTTAAGAGGCGCTGGTTAGTCTTATTTGGGATTGTTCTTTCTCAGTTTTTTGTCACTTAAATTGAACACAGGTGACTTTTGGTAGGAGTAAAATGCTAAGAATAACGTGGCTGTTTGTCGCATTGTTTTTAATAGTAATTTGGAATACTTCTAAATTAGGACAAAGTCATTAGGCATGAAATTGTCCCTGATAGCTATCAAAGACCCCACTAGATTTTATCATTGACGTTTATTTTACTTATTAAATAAACGATTATCCCACTAGTGGGGTCTTAAACGACTCTGCTGAGGGTTTGGTATCCTCCCTTCCCTCAGTGGAGTTTTTACTCCCATTGCATAGGCAAGCCAAGCAACCACGGTTGCTGTTAAATTTACCAAACTTTGAATTTACCACTGTTGCCAATTCATCTGAGCTATTGAGAATAACTCCTGTTTTAGTGCGTAGTTTAATGACCTCTTCGTCCATCAGAAAAGCTTCAACACGACTTGGGTTTTTGATTTCAAACATATCATACACAGGAGTCTCATCTTCATTTGCACAAGCGAAATGCACTTTCATACCGTACTCTTATAGCTTTGATTTCAACTCGACATCTACAAGTTGAAGCCATCTACCAAAGTTTTTCTTAATTTCAAATGTACTGACCATTTTCATTTTGGTGTCTCTCCTTGTTCAAGATGTTTTTACGATTTAAGGTTCGACTACTATTATACAATTTTAGTGCCGGTAAAAGGGGCAAGAATGCACCTTAAAAAGAATGGAAATTTCAGTCCATCACAGTATGCAACTAATTATCATCCTCGTCGAGTGTATCAATTTGGTCTACCCACTTCAACTGTCCCACCCCGTGCAGGACTCAACCCCCACACCATACGTATATGTACTCAGCTTTCTACACTCATTAAGTTTACAGGGTGTTAACCTTACACCGGATGTGAATAGCTTATGTGTGAATTTAAAAGAAATCATTAATGACGTTTTAAGAATTATTAATAGGCGTTTCTTAATAGGCCGGAAAAGTTTCATCGTCTGTAACACCACCGGAGAAAGCCATTTTGTGCTTTGCCCCTCTCCAGGCAGTTGGCACCCTTGTAGATGCGGTAACCTCTACCCAAAAGACAATCCTGTCTCTAATTTTTGCAGGTTGCCAATCATTAGACTCATCTCGTTTATCAACAAACCATCTACCCGGAAAGTCCATATTAATAAGTAGAACGTCAATTACCTTACCACTTAACCAAATCACTGATTGTAAATGTTGTTTTTAATTTTTTAATTTCTGAATGCCGCCCTAATTACCCTCCAAAGAAAGTGATTTTTTACTATTTATATGATAGTTGAGAACCTGAAGATAAAAATATTATTTTTTAATCATACCTGCAAATTTTGATCTTCCTTTCAAACTTGGAGATATCTTACAAATTAATAAATACAATATGAGACAAGCTCGATCACCATTTAACGTTTCAGGCAATACATCAATATCAATTCCATGTGTTTTTTCAAAAAACAAATCTGCCGATTGGATTCCAAATTGGACGTTACGACACAGGTCAGTTTATCTATGATATTGCCCATAATTTTCTTATAAAAACTAACTGGGTAAATATTAGAAAGAAATTATTAGAGCAAATATTATATAGATGAAGGTAAAAAACTCAAAACTTCATCTATAAGCAAGGTCTGAATTAAATAAACGAATTTAACCGCCCATAGGTAAAGTCATCGAAGTGGTAAGAATACTAGTTAAGGATAAAATGAGTAATGCAATGAACATTTCAATACGAATGGATTTTTTTAGTTGAATCGAGCCAACTGTAGGCTCGTTTTTTATTAATGGAACATTTTTAAATTTATTTAGCGCTCCAAATGAAAGTAATAAAGAAACTAAAGACATTTTAATTAAAAATGCGTTGCCATAAGAAGTGCTGAACAATAAACTAACCTCATTCATCAAGATATATGCAAATAAACTTCCAGATATTATTAAAACAACTAAATAAAAAACAGCTAGAATACCAAATCTGTGGGCTATTACATGAAGGTTGCTTGTTTTAGCAGATGAGCACATATTGTGTAATGGGATAAAAGATCCAAGCCAAAACGCCACACAAATGAGATGAAATAATAGTAAAATCTGTGCCAAGATACCAGATTTTTGGGAATGCCCTGTAGAAATAAATGATAAAAGAACAAAACCAATACCTAGCCACCCAAGGGCCTTTAGAGAAACTACTTCATGTCTTGTGCTAATAAAAGTAAGTATAAAACCTATAAATGCAAAAATCGTTGCGTACCCTGCTTTTGACGTTAAAGCAAGCTCTAAAATCATTGGGTCTAAAATACTCAAAAACTCTCCACCTAAATTACCTGCTATGGAAAATATCATCCCAACCGATATTATAAGGCCATACAAACAACTCTTTTGAAATAACAAGTTACAGTATTCCAAGTTGTCTATTGATTGATACTTACTAAAATGAAGACTAAATAATTTTGTTCCAACTACCGCTAATCCAACTAAATAAAGTAGAACTTTCAAAACAGGAGTGAAAAAGATCCATACATCCATCAACTATACCCTTTAAAACCCTTAGATGTATTTACTAACTTTTCCTATAATTTGATTTTACAGCTGTAAATTGACTTGTTTTTATTTCAGATTTTGAAGACATAAGCGAATTGCCTGTTCCATTTATTTTTGACATTTTTGGCATTTCTCCCTTATACTCATACGCCTGTTTACCCACAGGATGTTTAAACCAGCCGGGATCAGTGTAATCACCTGGGGCTTGATCAGCTCTAACCTTAAGTATACTAAACATACCTCCCATTTCAACAGAGCCATAAGGACCATCTCCCGTCATCATTGGGATTGTATTATCTGGTAATGGCATGGTCATTTCAGTCATATCAGCCATTCCTCGTTCACCCATAACCATATAATCTGGCACTAACTTCTTAATCTTTTCTGACACACCTCTATGGTCAACACCAATCATTGTAGGCACATTATGGCCCATAGCATTCATTGAATGATGGCTTTTGTGACAGTGAATTGCCCAGTCTCCCTCTTCCTCAGCAATAAACTCTATTTGCCTCATTTGGCCAACCGCTATATCACTAGTTACCTCTTTCCATCGACTCTCTGGTCGAGTTGGTCCACCATCTGTCCCTGTTACCTCAAACTCTATTCCATGGACATGTATAGGATGGTTTGTCATTGTTAAGTTTCCAATTCTTACTCTAACACGTTCATTTTTTCTTGCTATAAGGGGTGAAATTCCAGGAAAAATTCTGCTGTTCCAAGCCCATAAATTAAAATCAAGCATAGTCATTATTTTTGGTGTCTCTGAGCCAGGGACAATATCAAATGCATTTAGTAAAATACAATAGTCTCTATCTACTTTGCTAATCCAGGGATGTTCTTTTTTTGGATGAGTAACCCAAAATCCCATCATACCCATTGCCATTTGAGTCATTTCGTCAGCATGAGGATGATACATAAAGGTTCCTGGTCGTTTTGCTTCAAATTCATATACGAAGGTTTTACCAGGACTTACAGCTAATTGGTTTAGCCCTGCTACTCCATCCATTCCATTTGGTAGCCTTTGGCCGTGCCAATGAATACTGGTATGTTCTGGTAATTTATTTGTAAGGAAAATTCTAACTTTATCACCCTCAACAACTTCAATTGTAGGGCCTGGACTTTGACCATTATATCCCCAAAGATTAGCATTCATTCCAGGTGCTAGTTCACGAACAATAGGTTCAGCAACTAAATGAAACTCTTTAAAGTTACCGTTCATTCTGTAAGGCAATGTCCATCCATTAAGTGTAACAACGGGATTATACTCGGATGTTTCTTTCGACTTATTTGGACTGATTGTGTCTGCAGATGTTTGTATCATCGGCTCGGGTAACCCTGCGAGTGACGAGTTAGCAACCGATGCACCTGCTATTGCTGTGCCTGCTAATGCAGATAACCTTATAAATTCGCGTCTTGTATTCACTTAAGTCTCCATTTTTTCACTATTATTTCTCACTAATGACCTTTTTTGGCTTTGTTAGAAGCAACCTCTGTGGTCCTTGATTTTGCTCCTAGTTTTCTTCCTACAGCAACACTATTTAAGTTTAGTTCTGCAATAAATAAGTTTTGTAATGCGTCTATAGCTTTTATTTCAGCTGTTGATTTCTCAAGCCCACTTTGCATCAACTCAAATATTCCGATTATCATTCCATTATAATTATAAGTTGCTTCTTCTAAGAGTATTTCGTGCATTGGAATAACTTGATCATAATAATGTTTCGCGATATCGAAGGCTGTCCTATACATTTGGTAGGCTTCACGAAATTCAGAGGCCGCAGTAAGTACGATATTCTCATAACTTTTTTGCTTCGCAATTAGTTCTGATTGAATTTTATCTCTTTGAAGATTACCCCAATCAAAAATTGGAATTTTAATTTCAAGTTCATAGCCTTTTTTGTTTGAGATAACTCCATCATCTTTTATTCTATCATTTCTATATCCGAATTCGATATCTGTGTAAGAATTAATTTTTTCAACTCCTACCTGTTCCAATAACAACTCATATTCGATACGAGCCATTTTAACATCAAATCTGTCACTAATTTTATTAGCAATTTTCTCTATTGATATCGGTGCTTTTGGTAATTCTGGTAATTTTTTAGGTATGGTAAAATTTTTAGCTTCACTCTCTGTTAGACCTATTTTACGTATTAAGTTTTCCCTACTAGAAATTTTTCTCATTTTCGCTTTGGCAAGAGCTATAGTAGCTTCCGAATAGATCAATTGTTCACGAACTCTATCACTAGTTGTCATATTACCAGTTTTTTTCATTCGTTTAGCAAGTTCAGCATTTGCAGAAAGAGCGATAAAAGCATTATCATAAAGAGTTAGTTGTTGTTCTGAAGCAACTGCTTCAAACCAAGACATTCTTACGTCATTTATTACCCCATAAATTTCAGAGGCAAAATTTACATCATTCAAATCAACAGCAAGTTTTGAGGATTTTTGTTTGGTTGGAAGAAAAAGCAAATCAAGGAGCCCAAAACTTAAAAACCTTCCATATTCTATTTCAGAACCCTTAACCATTCGTTCAAACGAAAACGCTGGATTAGCAATCCTCCCATTTTGAGCAGCAGCTGATCCACTCTCGCGATATTTAAATAAAAGGGATTGAAAACTAGGACTTTTGGAAAGCATTAATTCTACAGCTTCCTTTTCACCAACCTCTGAATTTAGCAGCGCTTTTGAATTGTTAAATAATTCATCTTGTTGTTCTTGATTAACAGCTGCGGTTATTTTACCGGCAATAACTATCTCTTTGTTGCTGTTAATGTCATTTAAACTATCTTCAAATTTATAAGACGTACAACCAGATATTAAAAATATTAAGCCAATGTAAAAAATACTCAATTTCATCGCTAACCTATTTTTTTTCCTCGCTTTTTTCACGAGAGTAATATTGCCAACCACCAATCTCATCAACTATTTTATTTGAAATGATCCAGTCTAATGTTTCCTCCCACTCCCATTTTTCATAAGCGTCAAAAATAGATTCATATATGTTTTTATTTATTGAATTATCTTCACTTTTAGCGGCTACTGAAAACGAAATAGTTCCGGCAATCATCAAGAAAAATAAAGCTTTAAAAGTGTATAAGAAATTATGAAAGTTAAAGTAGTAAGCTGACATAAAAATAGTTTTTTTAGAATTAGTTTTTGTAGATATATCTTTTTTTATATTCATCTTTTGTTAGACCCCTATTTTGACTCAATTTTAAGAAGTTGTAACTCTTCATTCACTTGAATCTTAACTTCGTCTCCCCGTTTAAAGTTTGAAATTAGTTTCTTGTCTGAGACATTAAATTCCATTGTCATTGCTGGCATTAACTCTCCTAAAGGTCCATGTTTTATTGTTATTTTTGTCCCTCTTACGCGTTTAACTTGACCTTCACCAATCAACAATTTTACATCATCGACTGATAAGTCTGAGCCTTTGGGTGACACCTCAAATATAAACTCTCCCTTAATGGCGTGACCATCTTCACTAAGAGCGCGCCATGCTGTTTTATATATACCATCATCTAATTTAGGGAGACTTATAATGTGTCGTCTTGATTCCTTCATAAGATGCTCTTTATCTAATTTTATAGGGGCAAGAGCTTCGTTCCCAAGCAGGCCACTAAGTAATAACTTTTCTTGGTTTGATGTGACTTTGGAAAACTCAACTTTAATCAGTTTTGCTGGTGCAGTAAAAACGATTTCCATTTTTTCTGGGGCCTTTTTGATTATAGACCCATCTTTTGGTACCACAAAACCTACTGGAGAGTGAGCTGTAGCAGTTGAAAAGTTTAAGAATAAACTTAATACAAAAATTCCGAGTATCCTCATTAGATATTCACTCCAATTTCTTTGAAAAAATTTATAAAAATCAAGATTTTTAAAAAAAAATAATTTTATTTTATATAAACTTTCCCCTAAGGGGAAGGTCAAACATATTTTTACTTTTTTATTATTTCTACTTTTCATCTCAGTAAATTTATCAGAATTTACAAATTCAAAATAAATCGATTTAACGGTCAGATCACGATCAAGAGAAGTGTTTCTTGGGCTTTTCCCTTAGTGGATTATAAACTCAATTTCGTGAGCTTTTATTCGAGCATCTTTTAACGCAACGACTCCTACTTTACCAATCCTGATTTTACCCTGTTTTTTTCTAAAATAATAATAAGTGCCAGTTTTTCTAACTCTAATTATCAGTGGTGATTTTGGGTTGGTAAATGTCTGTTTTGTTTTGACAGTCTAAGTTGTAAAACAGACTTATCAGTGCTGTAGGCATTTTTCAATTAGGCGTCACTTTAGAGGTCATATTTGTTTTGTTTTACATTTAATTACATTGTTCTACATAAACACAATTATAATACGAAAAAAGTATAATGTACTGTTTTTACGATATATATTGAGTTTCAAAAATCTATATTAATTCTTGTTCAATCATGCGAAACTCTGATTTGTAATCGGGCGTTTGGGAGTTCGAGTCTTTCTGCCAGCACAAACCTTACACAATAATTGTGGCTATGCTCGGAATCTCTTGTAGAAGCTAACATTTCAAGTGTATCAATTTGATCTACCCAATGGTCTACCCACTTCAATTATCATACCCTTCATGCAGGAACCACCTCTATGCCATACGTATATGTACTCAGCCTCCTGTACACATAAACTGTTTAGCTTGTAAACCTTACACAGCATGTGAATAGGTTAGGTGCGGGTTTAAATCTATGTTTAATTATCTATAATACCACCGGAGAAAGCCATTTTGTGCTTTGCCCCTCTCCAAGCAGTTGGCACCCTTGTAGATGCAGTAACCTCTACCTTAAAGACAATCCTGTCTCTAATTTTTGCAGGTTGCCAATCATTAGACTCATCTCGTTCATCAACAAACCATCTACCCGGGAAGTCCATATTAATAAGTAGAACGTCAATTACCTTGCCACTTAACCAAGATTTTTCTGTTTTGGTTTCATGAAGATGTAATCTACCTCCAACAAGCTCTGTCGCTTCTGAAGTTCCGCAAACCCAAAATCCTGAAGTGAATATATTTTTGGCATCATTTCTTACCCAACTAGGTGGGTCTTTTTTGTGATAGGCATCAACACCAAAGCCTCTGTTTGTTTCTGGATTAAGTCTGCATATTAGATGCAATGCCTTCATTCGTGACATCCTAAACTTCTATTTATTGGATACTCATTTACTTAAATCTTGCCGCTTTTCCTCAATCAGTCAACTCTGTTAGTGCCTAAGTGAAAATTTTAAAACCTTCAATAATCTGCTGCTGCAATAAATACATCACTTCCATGAAGAAACAGCAGTATGAAGTGGCACAAAGTTTTTTTAGTAAGTTTAGTCACCTATTTTTCCTCCCGATAAGTGACTTAATAAGTAAGGAAAGGGTTTGTTTTTCGATATACTAACCCTTACTTTTTATTAAAGAATATAAAAGAAGGTTCCAACTAACGTCACAACAATGGAAAGAATATGCCATATTTTGGTTAATTTTCGTGCCGAATGACTAAGTTTTATCATTAGGCTAATTTATTTATAAACGCTTATTTTTTAATTTTTTAGCAGAACAAAATTTTTATTCGCTGGTTAATGCGTCTAAAATAGGACAGTTTGGTCTTTCGTCCCCCTGACAGGCCGAAGCTAATGTATTCAATTGGTCTTTTAACACTTCAAGCTCTTTTAACTTTAAATCAATTTCTGCAATCTTCTCTAATGTCAGAAACTTTACCTCTCTACTAGACCTTTCCGAGTTTTCATATAATGCTAACAACTCTCTACATTCATCTATGCTAAAATCAAATTTTCTTGCTCTACCTATGAATTGGATTTTAGCAAGGTCAGCTCTTGAAAAGTCTCTGTAACCATTTCTTTCATTCACTTCCGGCTTAATTAAACCAATATCGCTGTAATATCTTATTGTCTTTACCGTTAACCCAGATAATTTCGCTACTTGTCCTATATTCATTTTTTGCTTGCCTCTCCTGTTACAGGAGAGTATAGCTTTCTTTTTCTTTGAGGTCAAAAATGATATCTGTACCTGTAAACGTTGCGATAAATTGGAAATGCAAACATACATGGAAAACTTCGTCTTATAACACTTCATGGTGTTTGATTGGATGTTCCATCGGAGATTTAGGTACCATAGCATTCTTTCAATTTACTGGCATACCATGGCCAGTGTGGGCAATTATGTGTCTGGCAATTTTAAACGGAATTATGACCTCAATAATGCTTGAAACCATAATTTTAATTAGACAAATGGCATTGAAAGTAGCTTTTAAAACAGCGATAGGAATGTCACTCATTTCGATGATTGCAATGGAGGCTGCAATGAACATAACCGATGTTATGCTCACTGGCGGCGCTATTTTAAAATGGTGGGTTATACCAATAATGCTAATTGCAGGATTTATTGCTCCTCTACCCTATAATTATTGGCGTTTAAAAGCTCTGGGAAAGGGATGCCATTAGAGGAATTGGTGATAAAAAAATGTTCAAAGGCATCAAGCATATCTCATTCATAGTGGTAATTTTTTTGTTCTTAGGAATGGGAATATATTATACACAATTTTCTACTAGTGAAATCGTGACAAATGTATCGCTAAAACCAAACGACGCTCTAACTATTAAACTAGGAGGGTCTGTATATGCCAAAAATTGTGCCTCATGTCATGGCGCTAATTTGGAGGGGCAAATCAATTGGCGTCAAAGAGACTCAAATGGATACTTGCCTGCACCTCCTCATGATGAGTCTGGCCATACTTGGCACCATTCAGATCAATATCTCTTTCTAATGACGAAATATGGGATTGAAGAAATGATTGGTAAAAGATACCCAAATAATATGCCTGCCTACAAAGACGTGCTGACGGATGATGAGATAATTGCGGTTCTATCATACATAAAAAGCACATGGCCAGAGCAAATTAAGCAACAGCATAATACACTAAATTCACGCTAATTTTTTGTTAATTTATACTTCATTTATTAAGTTAAAAGATATCCTTATACTTTTTAAAAACTCGTGAAAAACAGCAAAAATTCAATTTTACTTATATTAAAATATCTTAACTGTTTTTAAATTTATAAAAAATGATTAAAAATTGATGTGCCTCGGCATAAACATCTTTCTAACGTAAAAAAATGGCATAGTTTTTGCAAATATAAATTGGAGGTGGGGGAGTTCTGCTCCTTACTTACAGAAAACATATTGAACCAAGCGGTTGCAGATAAGCCCACCTCATCCTCCTATCCCCTCAAAAAATAAAATAAGCAATTTACTATAAACAAAAGTTGTGGCAATAAACTCCAAGACAAAAATGTGATGGAATTAGTAAGCTAGATTTTCTATTTTTTCAGATAAATCTGCCAAGCGTGCTAATTTTTAAAATAGCTTCAGGCCACCTGATAGAGAAAAAATAATTTACGGTGAAGCTACAAAAAGGCAAAAAATTGACTAATACTTACCCAAACATTTTGTGTATTGGAAACGCCATAACAGACGTAGTATCATCATCAACTGAACAATTTATATCAAATAACGGAATGATCAAAAATGCAATGAACCTTATCGATCATAATCGTTCAGAAGAAATAGATAAATTAATAAATGATGCCACAATAGTCGCAGGCGGATCTGCTGCCAACACTGCTGCGTGCTTGTCAAAATTTAATTGTTCATCAAACTTCATTGGAAGAGTTGGTAGCGACGAGTATGGTGTAAATTATCGAAATAATCTAAAAAAACAGCTTGTAAAAACCCATTTAATAAATGACCTAGAATATCCAACTGCACGCTCATATATATTTGTAACCCCTGATAAAGAGAGAACTATGAATACTCACTTGGGTGCATCTATTAATTTACGACCAAACGACATACCTGAGTTTCTAATTCAATCTGCTGATATAATATATGTGGAAGGTTATCTTTATGACGCTCCAGAGGGTCCAAAATGCTGGGAAAAAATTGGAAATTCTGCAAAAAAATTTGGAACAAAAGTAGCAATATCACTTTCTGATAGCTGGTGCGTAGACAGACATAGAAACAAACTATCAAATTTTATAAAAAAATATGCTGATATTGTGATATGCAATAAAGATGAGCTAATGTTGATGTTTGGTGGCTCATTCGATTATGCAATCGAACAACTAAAAAACATAGTGGAAGCTGGCTCAGTAACGGATGGAGCGAATGGTGCCATTGCATTTTCTAAGAATGAAACAAAAAATATCGAAGCTCTAAATACATCTGATATTGTGGATACAACTGGGGCCGGTGATTTCTATGCTGCTGGCTATATTTTTGGTCAACTTATCACCTCAAATTTGGATGTGTCTTTAGAGCTAGGAAGCATGCTTGCCGCTAATGCAATCAAACAAATAGGAGCATCTCCAACTGATGATGTTGCAAATGAAATTTTTAAAAAATATCCTCAATTTGCTAGGTGATAATTATTTCTTAAGATAAAGCAGAATTTTGATTACGTGAAACATTATCTTATTTGGTTGAAATCATATTTAAACATATTCACTGACTCACTTTTACTAAAAACTCTTTTGATGATTGATTAGCCGTTTCTGAGGATATAATAAAAATTTAAATAATTACCATTTTTTTATGAATAAGGTTACATCAATTACAAAAATAGCAAATTCATTTCCATATTTAATGATTGTCTCTGGTGCATTAATAATAGCGTCAAATCACGTGCTGGCACGATACTTAGATGGAGCAATCCCGCCTATGGGATTCGTATTCTGGCGCATGGTAACAGGAGCAATATTCCTGCTACCGTTTACTGTTTACGGTTTACTGAAAAACCGTGAATTTATTCTTAAACATTGGAGATTATTTTTACTGATGGGTGCCTTATTTGTACCATTGGGTAATGGCCTCATATATGTTTCATATCTTTATACCACGGCAATAAATGGAGGTGTCGTCTCAGCTTCTCAACCTGCATTAACGGTACTATTATCATGGTTATTATTTAATGAATTTATTAACTGGAAACAAAGTATTGGTATTTTAATCGCCGGCGTAGGTGTGCTTTCCATCATAACAAACGGGGAGCTATCAACACTCGCTGGCCTTCAATTTAATATCGGTGATTTAGTGATGCTAGCCGCAGTAATTTTTGGGGCCTTATATAACGTGCTTATTCGCAAGGTACCAAGGGAAATTCCGGTATCCCAGCTTTTAATTATAGTTCTTTGTACTGGGAGCCTTATAACCTTACCCTTTTACATTCTAGAGACCATTTATTTTGCACCAGTCACAATCACACCCTTAAATATTTTTTCAATTATATGGGTTGGAGTTGCTGTAACCACAATTGCTGTTGGCATGATTAGCTTTTCTATAAGGAAAATAGGTGCTAATAAGGCAAGCATATCAAATTATATGCGGGCACTATTTACTGCATTATTAGCAGTTTTGATATTAGATGAAAATTTTGAGTTTTATCATATGTTTGCTATAATTTTCGTGATTAGTGGTGTTTTCCTTATGACCTTAGGAACAGCTGCAAAGAATGATAATCGAGTAAAGCAACAATAGACACTCTAAATTTTATAAATTTATCTACTCCAAATCAATCTTTTAATTAAATTTAAACTGTTAATAATAATTAAAAATCACCTAATGAGAAAAAATTGAATAACTTTAAAGGTAGTGTCTTCATGACACTTGCAATGCTTGCTTTCACTGTGGAGGATTTTTTTCTCAAAAAAGCTACAAAGGTTGCTCCATTGGGGGAAATACTGATTATTTGCGGCCTTCTTGGATTTATTTTCTTTTTAGGATGTTCTTTCATTTCAAAACAAAAAGTGGTTTATAAAGAGGCTTTCAAGCCTATTCTTTTAGTTCGTTCATTATTTGAAATTGGTGGACGAGTATTTTATGCATTAGCGATAGCATTGATGCCCATAACAAATGCCTCTGCTATATTGCAAGCCACACCACTTGTAGTTGTTTTAGGAGCCGTAATTTTTTTAAATGAAAAAGTAGGCTGGCGAAGGTGGGCCGCAATCATTTTTGGTTTTTTTGGTGTATTACTTATAATACAGCCTGGAACCGAAGGCTTTAGTATATTCTCTATTCTCGCAGTGGTAGGCATGATTGGTTTTGCTGGAAGGGACTTAGCCACTCGATTGAGCCCAGTGAATATGTCCAATTTTCAGCTAGGTAGTTTTGGCTTTTTGATGGTTTTTATATCAGGGATATTAATCACACTTTTCAACCTATTTATTTTCCCATCAAAATCAATTTGGGTAACTATTTCAGTTGAAGACTGGTGGATTATATTAGCCAACGGTTTAGCAGGCATATTAGCCTATCAATGTCTGACTATAGCAATGCGCAATGGGGATGTATCCTTCGTGACTCCTTTTAGATACGTGCGTGTACTCTTCGCTTTGTTTTTTGGAATAATATTTCTAGGTGAAGAACCAAATAATCTAGTTTTGTGCGGTAGTCTAATTGTAGTATTATCAGGTATTTATATTATTTTGAGACGAAATAAAGTTGAAAGTAAAAAAAAATGAAAATTTAGACGATCAAAAAACATAATGAAATTTAGGGTTCAAATTTTTTAACTTGAAAAAAATTCAAAATACACTACAAAGCATTTACCCTGAGTTAGATATTTTGATTAATGTTTGTATGAAGTAAAACATCTTCATTTTTGTCTCAACCCTCCCATTACAGGATGTATTAAACATTAAATTATTAGCATTGATAGAAATGACGCTATTCATAAGATGACTTTTTCATTTTTTGAAAACACTGGAGTGATAGAAAATTTCATCCAGTTAACTGTAAAAAACTTTTTAATAAAGCATATTTAGACGAATTATTAAGTATTAAGGATATTAAATTGAAACAAATAATCATTATATTTTTGCTGATTTTTATCAATTCAGCAGCCTTTGCTCATTCTCAATTAACTGAAATTTTACCCAAAGATAATGTTACCTATAATGAGGTTCCTCCTCAAATAGAGATGAAATTCAAATCTGAAGTTAAATTAGTTAAAATTGATTTGATAAGAGTTGATATTAAAGAAAAAATTAAATTGGATTCAAGTTTTGTGAAAAATAATTCTAATAATTATTCCATACCAATGCCTAAATTGGATGCAGGGATATATCGGTTTGAATGGCGTGCATTAAGCACGGACGGACACATCATAAAAGGTAAGTCTGATTTTGAAGTAAAATGATATGTTTTTTGATATTTGGACAATCATAAATCCAGTTTTAAGAACGTTAGTCTATATAACCGTTCTAACGACTATAGGCACTGTTCTTTTTCAATTTCATTTCAATAATTTTTTTGACAAAGAACTTTATAACTATTGTAGGGCTCTTATAAAAAAAATGTCTGTATTTGGTTTATTTACCAGTCTAGTTGTTTTCTTGTCAGTGGCTGGAAATTTGGGCGGTGACCTGTACAGTACAACTGATTTGTCCTTGTTAATGTTAGCTTTTGAGACTTTATCAGGAAAATCTGCCATTTTATTGTTTGTAGGCTTTTTCGTTATAATCATCTCCATCTTCATCAACGGTACTTTTTCAAGCTTAACTAAATTTCTAGGTATTATTTTAATTCTTTGGTCTTTTATTATAGTTGGTCACTCAACTTTAAAGGGACTTTCGACACAGACCCTAATCTTAATACATATATTTTGTATTTCATTTTGGTTAGGTTCATTTCTACCACTTCGATTTATGTGTATGAATAAAAACTCAAAAAATTTAAGTGTGATTTCTGAAAAGTTTGGCGATTATGCAATCTTTTATATTAGCAGCTTATTAGTAACTGGACTTATTTTTTCATATATATTGGTAGGCGGGATTGATGCCTTAATATCAACGAGTTACGGAATTTTTTTAATGGTCAAATTATTTTCTGTGTCGACCATATTATTTTTGGGTGCTTTAAATAAATTCAGATTAGTCCCTCACCTGAGAATAGACTATGATAAGGGAACTGCGAGACTTAAAAACTCAATTCAAGTTGAAATTATGATTGCCTTGATCATTTTATTGTTGACTAGTATTCTTACAACTTCTCTTACAACTCCTATGGGAGTATAGAAAACAGTTATATAGTTATCATTCTATTCCGTGGAGTAGTTTTTGCCATATTTTTGGTCATTACAGTTCTGGGTAGACATATGAGAAATTTAAAATAGATGCTAATTTTTAAATTCTTTTCGATTAATTCTTGAGTGAAAAATAAAAATGATGCCTTCTTTAGCACTCCCACTTTTTTGGTAAAATTATATTGATCAAGCTATTAATCTTTCATGTAACATTTAAAACATTAAATATAGCCAAGAAATTTAAAAGGAAAATTTTTGATTTATTTTCACAAGATACTTCCGCTAATAGTTTCCCCTCTAATATTAATCATTTTTATATTATTGCTAAGTATATTTTTGAGAAAGTCTAAGTTAATTTTTTTAGGCATTTTTTTAATTTGCCTTTGTTCTTTAAAGATAACATCCCATTTAATATGGGTTTCTCTTGAACGCTCAAATCCACCCAAGCATTTAAATGAAATTGAAAATTATGACGCAGTGGTTGTATTAAGTGGAATGTTAACAACAAATAAAATTCACGGTGTGGATTTCGTTGAATGGGGTGACCCAGACAGATTTTTTGCTGGTTTGAGGATCCTAAAGTCCAATAAAGCAGAAAAAATCATCTTTACTAGAGGCCTTTTACCCTGGTCTAATTCTCCTCCTGAGGGTGAGATACTAAAAAGAAAAGCTATTGAATTAGGAATCCCAGAAAATAAAATAATTCTGACAAAAATAGCAGCCAACACATTTGAAGAAGCTGAAGCAATTAAGGAATTATTGACCGTGGATAATATCAATAAAGTTATAATAGTAACTTCAAGTTTTCATATTCCAAGAACAGAATTCATATTCCTCAAACAAGGAATTAGCGCCGATTCATTCCCTGTTGATTTTAAAGCCCTCGGTTATGAAATTAATTGGACATTCTTTTTTCCAAGTGCATATGGTTTTTATGAAACAAGTAAAGGCATAAGAGAATATATCGGGCGCCTGTATTATTATCTCAAACAATAAAAAAAATTTCTACCTTTTCAAACAAAATTAGTGATACCGTAATCAAAAATATAAAATTAATCATAAAAACTTATTTTGTTTTTAGGAGGGGAAAATGGCGAGTTTGGAGCGTAAAAATTTTAAGACAGAGGCGGATGAAGTTTCAACACCCAACAATGCTAGAGTTGAAACAGTCAATGTGCTTGGGCAAAGAGTTATGAAATTAACAGTTCAACCTGGCTGGAAATGGTCAAAAGATATCAAGCCTATTGTCAAAACAGATAGCTGTCAGGCCAAACATGTTGGAGTTATCGTCGAAGGTACAATAACTTGTAAACATATTGATGGAGGTGAAATCACCTATTCTGCGGGAGATGCTTATGCCATAGAACCAGGGCATGATGCTTGGGTTGTTGGAGATATGCCAGCAGTAGCTTATGAATTTCATGGAGCTTGGGGCGAAAATCATTAATCTTATAAGGTTATAATTTGCAAAAAAAACCTGGAACTAATTTAAACCCATCGTGTTTTTTGCATTGTAGGGAGCAAAACATATATGAAAGCTATTGTGCTAGGATTAAATGGCGTTGAGATAGCAGACGTTGAAAAACCAACTATAAATGAAACTCAGGTTTTGATTGAAGTCTATTCCTCCACCATAAATCGATCAGACCTTTTAGAAACACAGGGGCAATCTTTTGGTCATGTGTCAGGAACACAAAAAATTTTAGGAGCTACTTGTTGTGGAAAAATAGTCGAAATTGGCGAAGGAGTCTCCGGTTTTTCAGTCGGAGATAAAGTTGTTGCACAAGGTGCAGGCGGATGGGCAGAATATAATGTTGCAGACTATAGACGCGTTTTACCTATACCCTCAAATGAGATGACCTTTGTGCAGGCAGGAGCATACAATTCTGCCGTTTTAACGATGCATGATGCAATAATAACCAATGGACTTTTTAAAAAGGACCAAACAATTCTCATACAGGGTGCTACTAGCGGAGTTGGTTTAATGGGGCTTCAGATAGCGAAATTTCTTGGAGCAAAAAAAATATTTGGTAGCACTCGTGATAACAGTAAATTTAATATCCTGAAACAATATCACGCAGATATTTGCATAGATATTTCTAATAAGAATTGGAAAGATACTATTTTAAATGCAACAGAACAAAAGGGAGTTGATTTAGTGGTTGACCAACTCTCAGGACCCTTTGCGAGCGCTAATTTATCAGTAACAAAAATTGGTGGTAGGATAATAAATGTCGGAAGATTAAGTGGTCAGTCGTATGAATTTGATTTTAATAAGCATGCAGAGAGACGTATTACTTTCATTGGAACGACAGGGCGAACGAGAAATATACAAGAGCACCAAAAAGTAACAAAATCTGCTTTTAATGATTTGTGGAATGCAATCGCTTCAAAACATCTTCAGATGCCAATAGACTCTCAATTTCAATTCAAGGATATTGATATGGCTCTTCTTAGAATGGCAAAGAATGAGCATATTGGAAGAATAATGTTAATATTTAAACAGGAATAAATATTTAAGAAAATTTTTTATTTCACTTTAACAATTTAGCTTTTATAAAATACGTTCGATGAGGGTAGCTATTTGTCAATTAGCTGTTTAAGTTATTGAGTCAAATAAGGAATGTAAATAGATAAAGAAGCTAATAATATGAATAATATCACAAAAATCATAATTGCCGGCTCAGTATGGCTTATCTGGACACTAATAGCCGAGAAGTCTAACTTATCAGGTTGGAAGTATTGGGCCGGCTTCAGTATAGCTAGTTTGGCTACTATTGCATTATTCAATAGCTAGAGAAATGATGTCTATTTTTTTAAAAGCTTATTTCGTTTGAACTTGGGTTAATTCATCTGCAAGTGATGCTATACTGTCTAGAACGACTGTCATTCCCTCCTGTAATGTGTCTCTCACCTTTTTTCTGATAAAGCCCACCAATATTTTACCCAACACACCAGATGTATCTATCTCAGAAAACCTTGTTTTAACAATACATTTGTTGCCATTTTGAATAAACTCTGTTGTCTCACGCACACATAATCCAAAGGGTAGAACATGTTTTAATGAAACATAGCTACCTGTTTTCCAATCTGTTATTTCCATTTTGAAAACTTGGTCTCCATGATGACAATGAAAGGATGTTCCCTCACCTAATTTTGCAGAGTTTTTATTAAATATTTCCATCTTGTCCGCATGCATTACCTTTTTTCGCCATTCAGGTTTAGTGTAAATTAGAAATGCTAGTTGAGCTCCTGCATTGGCTTCTACAGTAATTTCATCAAATAATAATTTATCAAAAGGCTCAATATAGTGCCTTTTTGCCTGGCGATGAATTTTCCAATCTTTACTCAAATCATCAACAACAAACTTAATTTCTCCTATATGCTCATAATTTTGTGACATTCTAAATTTGCCATTTCCATAATCAGAAAGAGCCATTGCTTCCAATGCATTATCTGTGACTAATAGATAAGGTTCAATATTAGTATTCTCGACAACATCATTTTTCATAAGCCTAAAAAGACTATTCACATCCGAGCCGGCTAACTCCTCCCTACCCTGTAAGGATTGATTAATGTATTTTCCATAATGGATGAATATCTTTAAATCCAATTCTGACATATTTGAGCAGGCACTGCATTTGCAAGAGGTATTAATGTTGATTAGTTCTTTTTTATCTGCAAAAGCGTTATAAACATCTTGAGCGAAATCCAGCATATGCTGTGAATTTAAATATGCATAATCATCGCTATGCCCAAAAATTGCATCTCCCATAAATTTTGAAATTTCAACAGATTTCTCAAAGCAGGGGATTATTGCATCAAATAAATCCTTTATAATTCCATTGGCGTGCTCGAGCTCCGTATCTGCCAGAAAACGAGTATATCCAGAAACATCTGCTACAACTAAAAAACCACTTCTTGCTTTTGCGGACATCTAATTTTACCCTTATAAAAAAACCTCATTGAATAATAACTACGCTAGTTTATTTGTGGTAAATCGACAATACAAATAGCTAATTTTTAAGTGTATTTTATTAGTTCGATAAAACACCTCTTCATATAAATTTTAAAATATTTTTTTAAAAATATGACTCTAAATCATTTAAATCTGCTGGTATATCAATTAAGTTTCCAGTTTTTGCAGCAAGGTCAATTGCCAAACATATTGCTAAATTCTCATGACCCTCCTTTGCTGTAGTATGTGGTGTTTTAGCGCCAGTCATAAGCCTATGGAACCATGAAAATGTCTCTTCCCTTATTGGTCCCCACATTTCCGACTGGCTTCTCTGGCCAAATGGAATGCTCGTAAGAAAATCAACATTCCTACTTTCATAATTTGTGTTTGATACATCTACTATGTCCGTTGATTTTTTTTTGTATCCTGCTGGCTGATATTGATTGCTTGCAAGTATTACATCTTTATGCATGTCATCAATTTCAATTATACCTTCCGTCCCAATCAGTCCAATTTGCATTCCATAAACACCGCCAGGCCAATTTTCTGGTGCTGACCAGCTATGGCTTACAGAGAGCAAAATATCATTGTCAAATTCTACAATAGCCATGGTAGTATCCTTACTACCAGCATTACCAAAAACTTTATCAGTTGACTTTGCAAAGATCTTTTTGGGCTTGCATTCTCCTGCCAGCCATAAACACATATCTAGCATATGTGTTCCGCTAATTACCATCGGTGTAATATTTGTATGGTCATTCGCCCTCGAAAGCACCATGTTTGCGATTGCGCGGTTAAGCAATCCTCTGGCTGAAATAGATGTTACAGCTCCAATTTGATTATTTAAGAGTTTTTCTTTTACTATTAAAAAGCGTTGCCTAAATCGCTGTGTATAGCCCATTACGGCATCAATATTATTGCACATGATTTTATTTAATAATTCTTTTGATTGTTTGAACTCAACTGCCAGTGGCTTTTCAATGAACAAAGATAAATTTCTTTCAATAGCAAGTGAAACTGGGATAAAATGTGCGGTCTCATTTGTAGCAATAATTACAGCATTTAGCTCAGAGCGGGATAGCAATTCTGATGCATCATTAGTAACAAAATCAGCGTGAATTTGCTCGGCTAATAACTTTGCTAAGTCTAAATTAACATCACAAACACCTATCCATTCAACGGCTGGATACATTCTTGCAAATTGAGCTCTAGCTTTTCCAATATCCCCGCATCCAATTATTGCCAAACCAATGCTCGTTCTTAATTTATCGCCAGACAAGTCATCACTCCTATTTTTTCAAGAAACTAAATAGCAATCTTTGGCTATTTTTAAAAAATTAATCATAAATTATGAGTTTTTGAAAAATAAAAAATTCATATATAGGTTTTTGATGAACATTTTCATTAATTTTTTAGAAAAATAGTTCCATATTAAGCAAAGATGATTTTTGCTCTACAACATTTTTTAATATCAAAATTTCAAATTTATTTATTTTCATAATGTATTCATTTGTTTAAATCTTGGAAAGATGCTTTATTTTCCGCATCTTACTAAAATAGTCTAGTTTTGGCCTTTACCCCTCATCAATAAAAGAGTGCTCTAATGTTTCTGACTTTTTCTGCTTCGATGAAAGCTGGTTTTTGGATGCTTGGAGCCGTTTTTAGTTTCAGCCTAATGGCAATATCTGGTAGAGAATTAGGCGGTGAATTAAATAGCTTTGAGATAATGCTTTGGCGCTCACTCGCCGGTATAGTGATCGTTTTGGCTTTTGCATGGAAATTTAATGCGTTAAATCAAATAAAGTTTACTCACCTCAAACTTCATGCATTAAGGAATATAAGTCATTTTTTTGGACAAACTTTATGGTATTTTGCGGTAACTCAAGTTACCTTAGCCCAATTATTTGCATTTGAATTCACAGCACCATTGTGGGTTGCCTTAATGGCTCCACTATTTCTAAAAGAGACATTTACAAAACTCAAATTTTTAACCATTTGTGTTGGGTTTAGTGGGATTTTAATTATAGCAAGGCCAGAGGCAAGCGGCTTATCATTTGGAATGTTAGCCGCTATTTTCTGTGCAGTGGGGTTTGCAGGAAGTGTTCTTACAACCAAGCTTCTTACAAGAAACTATTCTGTAACCTGTATTTTGTTCTGGTTAACCGTAATGCAATTTTTATTAAGTTTATTTTTTGCGAGTATACATGGAAATATTGCCACTCCAAAAATCACATCCTTACACTGGATTACCATAATTAGTATCGGGGGGCTTACAGCACATTTTTGCATTACATCGGCACTCACTCTTGCACCTGCCTCAGTTGTTGCACCATTGGAATTTTTGCGCCTACCACTTATTGCCTTAGTTGGTTTCTTTGCTTATGACGAAGCATTATCTATTTTTGTTTTGATAGGAGCAATTTTGATTGTAGGTGCCAACATAGTAAACCTTAAAACACATCGGGATAAGTAATATATGTCAACGCGTAATAATGTGCCTCTTGCCATCTTCCTGTTTATTGGGGCTGTAAGTTTAAACTCTATTAAAGATGGTATTTCAAAATTATTATCGGCAGAGATCACGCCAGTAACATTTTTATCTATTCAATATATGTTTCTTGTGGTTATTTTATCAGTCCCTATTAGCCTTTATTTTGGGAATAGAGCGCTTAAACCACCAAAAATGTGGCTTCAGTTATTACGTGGAGCATGTGCCTGCCTCGGCGTTGGTTTTTATTATTGGTCTGTGAGTTTTATACACATTGCTGATGCTATAGCTGTAGTATTTGTCTCTCCTTTGATAGTTACTGCTTTATCACCATGGTTATTAGGTGAACGTCCACTCGGTTTTAGACGCATTATCGCAGTGCTTGTTGGTTTCTCAGGTGTAATTATCATTTTACAACCTAGTTTAGCAGGTGAAACACCGGGTTATCTCATAGCATTATGTTCGGGGTTGTTTATCTCTTTTTTTTATCTTTTGAATCGAAAATTAGCACCAGAAAGTCCACTTATCTGTGGCGTTTTTCATACCTCTCTTTGTTCATCCTTTTTTCTTCTACCCCTATTATTTTTCTTTTCAAGTCCAATCACCCAATCCCAGCTACCTTATTTATCGTGCTTCGCCATATTCTCTGCAATTGGCCAAATAGGAATGATCGCTGCTTTTAGATTAGCCGCCGCTAACATAGTATCTCCATTTGTTTACTTCCAAATTATTGCTGCAACTTTTGTTGGCTATTATTTATTTGGTGCAGTCCCAAATAAGATGACATGGTTTGGTATATTCATTATAACAGGAGCGGGAATTTATATTGCGCTTCGAGAAATAAAGCTTGAACAAAAAAATATAAAATAATATATCCTAATTTTAATCCAAAAATGATGTCAATTGTGTATAATTTCTGTAATGTTTTTACAACAGGCTTTTCAGTGATGCGCTTATTTATTCTTTTTATTACAATAGCAATTAGTTTTTCAGTAGTTTCAAATGCAACTAACAACGCTGCTGACGTTATAAATGAACGTAAAAATTTCTTTAAAAAAAGCCAACAAGATATAAAGGGCCTTTACGCTTCTATCAGAAGCGGGAATTTAGATGAAATAAAAACTTATTCCATGTCTTTAGCAGAATGGGCTGCCGTTATGCCTGAATATTTCCCAGAAGGAAGTGGCGGTGGTCTATCGGACGCATTAGAAAAAATATGGGAAGATTTTCACGGTTTCAAAAAAGCAGCAAAAAAATTTGAGCTAGCAGCACTCTCAGTCGTAGAAGCAGCAAATCTATCTGATAAAGATGCAATAATGGCTGCCGCATCGACTGTTGGTGATAGCTGCAAATCATGTCATCGAAAATTTAAAAATTAATTGTCTGGCAAAACCTTTGGTATTTTAAACTGAATCAAGTCTAAAAATAATTTTTTTTTTAAAACAGATCCATTGATTTCTTGCATCCGTATAAACTATTAGTCCCTTAGATGAGTAATACTAGCCGGTCCCAACTCATTTGAGGGACACTTTATACTTTCTCTTCTTTATTGCTTTTTGCATGGCATCTCTGTTGTAATATAAAAAAACTAAACTGGAAAAACAGCCAGACATAAATCTGCTATAAATCCTACTAAATTCGGCGACCTTGCGATAAATGGTAAGGCGGCGATTGCTATAAAAACAAGACCTATCCAGATAAACCAAACAGACTTATCCTCATCAGAAATGCTATCAACCTGAATAACTTTTAGTTTTTTAATTTTAGGTTTTAAATCAACTTTAGACCGCATACTTATTTAAAACCTCAAGGGGTATAATGCTGAGGGTTTTAAAATTACAAGCTTTTAGATTTAACTTTGGCGCAACACCAGCTAATCTAGCCTCCTCCCACCTTTCAGCGCACAAACACCAATAGTCACCTGCCTTTAAACCCAAAAAATCAAACTCTGGGCGCGGTGTGGATAAATCATTTCCCATTTTTTTACTAAAATCCAAAAATATATCATCCATAATTGCACATACCGTATGAACACCCCTGTCAGATATGTCTGTGTGACAGCAACCGTCTCTGAAATACCCGGTCAACGGGTCATATGAGCATACTTCTAGGAGACCGCCTAATACATTTCTTTGGGAACTACCAAAAGGGCTTTCACCATCCATATTAATCTTCCTTTTTTTCTAATTCAGCACAACAACTTTCAATATCATGCTTTAATTTTGTCATAAATTCACTTCGAGACAAACCTGGTTTAATCGGATTCAAAAAAACAACATTTATAATACCAGGTTTTTTTAAAAGTGTCTTGCTTGGCCAATAATAACCTGAATTAAGAGCAACTGGAATAACTGATGAGGATAATAATTGATAAATAGAAAATACACCAACCTGATAGGGTGTTGTATTGTCAGATGGTGAAACACGGGTGCCCTGAGGAAAAATAAGGATAGATCTACCTGTTTGTCTTGCAACTGTGGCCTCTCGTTGTAATTTTTTCAATGCACTTATACCTGCTTTTCTATCAACAGCTATACAGCCGGCACGCTTCATTAACGCCCCTATGATTGGAATTAATAATAATTCTTTTTTTAGTACAACTATTGGTCTTTCTAATTGCCAATATAGAATTAATGTTTCCCAAGCAGATTGATGCTTTACAGCGTAAATTACCTGTTCTTTTTTGTGAACATTACCTTTTATTGAAAAATCAATCGGTATCGTTTTAAGACATAAATTAACTATTCGTCCCCAAAAAGAACCCAAATGTGAGGCAAATCTCGGTGGCAATGCTAAAAGAGGAAGACTAATTATACTTAACAGTATAGTGAAAAAATAAAACGTCACCAAAAATAATAAAGAACGAAAAAAACTCATAACCACTTGGTAGCTATTTTAGGCTCCTTAGGCAAGCCCATAGATATGTTTGAAAAAGTCCAAATTCTATTAGCCTTTTTTTACGCAAAAGTTTATCTCTCACTTACAATCAGATATATTTAAGGAATAGTTGGAAGTAATGGGTTTAACACTTGAAGAACAGATTCTAGCAAATGTAATTCTGCAAGAATTAATTGAAAAAAGAACACCTGTTTCTTATTCTGATTTTTCATCTCTTCTTGAATTAAGCGGCCCTCAAAAAATCAATCGTATAGTAAAATGGTTAGAGCAAATAACATTAGAAGATGCTCATGCCGGCAATCCTTTAAGAGCATCAATGATATTTTCAAAACAAACACCTGAACTGCCATCTCCAGGTTTTTTTTTATTTTGCGAGAAAATTGGTCTTATTGAGTACCAAAATAAGTCATCTGTAGCACAAGAATTTATAGAGTCCCAAAAAAATAAGCTTTTTTCTATGAGGAAAGTTTGCGAATAATAAATGTAAATAAACCGTTTTGGTCAGACTGATGTTGAAGCTGATGACCAGCTGTTTCACAAAAATGTTTAAAATCTATAGGGGCGGCTTGATCATCTGCCATTACAGTTATGGTTTGGCCAATATCTATTGACTTCAATGCGCGCCTTGCTTTCAAAACTGGTAATGGGCATTTCAAACCAGTAAAATCAAAAATTTGTTCCTGCATATAAATAAGAAAACCATAAAACACTTACTGTTGGCACACAGAATACCTTTTTGCTTGGATTATGCAACTTGCATTTAATAATAAAAACAGTCACAACTTAGCCTATGAATATATGGGGAATGATTATTGGTGGTGCAGCTGGATTTGCTATTGGCGGGCCAATAGGTGCACTTTTAGGTGTTGCAGCTGGTCATTATGCTGAAGCCAAACTCAAGGGACCAAGAGACCCATTCGAAGCAAAAAAAATAGCTTTTACGGTCGCTATTATTGCGCTTTCAGCAAAAATGGCAAAGGCAGATGGAATAATAACACGTTCTGAAATAAATGCATTTCGACAGAAGGTTCACATACCATCAGAAGATTTAAAAAGAGTAGGACAATTTTGGGATTTAGCAAGACAAACGCCAGATGGATATCAATCCTATGCGAAACAAATAGTCGGTTTATTTGGCAATCGTGCAGTTATTTTGGAACAACTTCTTGAGTTACTTTTTTTTATTGCCAAAGCAGATGGCAAAATCTCTTCACCGGAATGGGAATACTTAAGCTCAGTTTCTACTATCTTTGGTTTTGACGAAAAAGAATTTCATCGTATGGCCGATATATACGGAAGCGGTGAAGGTGCTGCTCATGTGATTCTTGGGGTTGCCCAAGATGCTGACTTGAATGAAATAAAGAAAGCTTGGAGGGAGTTAGTTAGAAAAAACCACCCCGATAAATTAATCTCACAAGGTTTACCTGATGAGTTTTTAGAGGCTGCTACAGAAAGATTACACCTCATCAATGCTGCTTATAAATCGATGATAAAACATAAAAAATGAAAGTCTCTAACTAATAAAATCAGGTTAAAGGGTAAATTGTTATGTCAAAACCTCTCATAAATCTGAACAATGCTGGAGTAAACCTAGGTGACAGATGGTTACTTCGTCACGTCGATTTAGCATTACATTCGGGTGAAAAACTTGCCCTTGTAGGAAGAAATGGTGCAGGCAAATCAACATTAATGAAACTGATTAGTGGATTAGTTGAACCAGATGAAGGTAGCCTATGGGTTGCCCCGGCTGCGAAAGTTGCTTATTTGCCACAAAATCCAATTATTAAAGGCATTCAAACACTTGGAAGTTATGTTGGGCAGTTTCTTCAAAACCCAGCGGAACAACATATAGCAGAGGCAATGTTAACGAAGATGGACTTGAGGTCTTCTCGTATGACAGATACTCTGTCAGGTGGGGAGGCTCGAAGATTAGCACTTGCATCTGCGATGGTAAATAGACCAGATGTGTTGCTCTTAGATGAGCCAACTAATCACCTTGACCTGCCAACGATTGAATGGGTTGAGTCTCGCTTATCTTTATTCCATGGCGCCTTAGTTGTCATCAGCCATGACAGGGCATTTCTGCGCTCTCTTTGTAACAGTATTATCTGGATTAATGAGTCGGTTCTTAGAAAGAGAGAAGGAGAATTTTCTGAATTCGAAGAATGGTCAGAAACAATATTACAAGAGGAGTCTGTCAGGCTATCAAAACTTGATAAAAAAATTGCAGAAGAAATAAGATGGTCTCGCCAAGGAATTAGTGCTCGACGTAAGCGAAATCAGGGAAGATTGAGAGAACTTCATGCATTAAGGCAGAGTAGGCAAAATGATTTTGGCAAAACGGAGCATGAATTCAGAATGCCAAGTGGTAAAGCTGAACCAGGGGGACAAATTGTATTAGAGACACGCAATCTGAGCCTTACTTTGTCGCCTAAACATAACATTCAAAATCCAAACATTCTAGTAAACCACTTAAACCTAACAATCAAAAGACGTGATAGGATTGGCATTGTAGGTCCAAACGGAGTTGGCAAATCAACTTTGGTTCGTACCATGCTAGGTCAAAGAGAACCAGATACAGGTTACGTAAAATCTGGAATTGGATTATTGCCAGCCTATTTTGATCAAAAACGTGAGCAACTAATTCAAGAAGCAACGCCCTGGAAAATATTATGCCCTGATGGCGGAGATATAGTAGAAGTGGCAGGAAAAACAAAACATGTTACAAGCTATCTTCGCGATTTTTTATTTGACGATTATAAAATGACTCAGCGTGTCAATAGCCTTTCTGGAGGTGAACAAAATAGGTTACTTCTTGCTAAAATATTCGCACAACCTCATAATTTTCTTGTGCTTGATGAACCCACGAACGACCTTGATCTGGAAACAATTGACCTTTTGCAAGAAGTGATAGCAGACTATGATGGAACTATTTTAATTGTAAGTCATGACCGTGATTTCATTGATAGAACCGTTACCTCTATTTTAGCATTTGAAGGAGATGGGAAAGTTCAAATACATGCAGGTGGATATTCAGAATACTTAGAAAAACGATTATATATTTCAAAAAAGAGAACCGAGAAAAAGAATAAGAAATCAGATACTAAACCTAAAAATAACGTAAAAATAAGATTAACATTTAAAGAAAAATATCTTTTGAGAACACTACCTAAAGAAATTGAAAATTTGACTAAACAAATCACGTTAATAGAAAATCAATTATCTGATATGAATTTTTATCATAAAGAACCAGAAACTTATAAAGAGTGCGCACTTCAGGTTGAAGATTTAAAGCACCAACTGGGATCAAAAGAACAAAAATGGCTTGAGCTTGAATTAAAACGAGAAGCACTTGGAGAGATAGTATAATTATAATTTACTGACCAATTTAGCTTTAAATTTTTTAAACATTTTTATAATTTTGGATAAAACTTGATTTTAATTTCAAAACAAGTCAAAACAAAATTGTTTAGAGAGCTAGATAGCTGCTTTACTTATATAAAATTTTGAGTTGAGAGGAAAGTCCGGGCTTCACAGGATCAGGATGCTGGATAACATCCAGCGAGGGCGACCTTAGGGAAAGTGCCGCAGAAATTAAACCGCCTTAGCTAAATAGATAAGGTAAGGGTGAAATGGTGTGGTAAGAGCACACCGCGGTGTTGGTAACAATACTGGTCAGGGTAAACCCCATCCGAAGCAAGATCATATAGGGGCATACGCATCTAATAGCACTGGTGATCCTGCCAGATGCCCGGGTAGATCGCTAAAACCTGTTGGTAACAATAAGGTTCAGATGAATAGCTATCAAAGAAGTTATCTTCAAACAGAACCCGGCTTACAGGCTCTCTGAACACTTTAACTCACAAAATTCTTGCAAATTAATTTATTGTTTTTTTTGTTGACCTTAAAACGTGGTAAATTCTTCTGTTTGAAGCTTTAGTATATTAAAATGAAGAACAAATCATAAACAGAATAAAAAATACTATTTAAATTCAGAAATTTAAATAACATTCCTTATATATTACATTCAAATAATTGAATTATAACACTTTTTTCCACAAAAATACAATAAAATACCATTGACTACCATTATATCCCATGATATCCCATATATTCCCATTTTTTTCAAATTGTGTTTTGGATAATTTAAAATATTGGAGGAATTGAGTGGATTTATTTCTATCCACATTTGAAAATAAAATTGATAGGAAGGGTAGACTTTCTGTTCCCGCAAAATATCGCTTGGTATTTGATCGAAGCAATTCGCCTCTATTTTTGTTTAAATCATTAACTAAATCCTGTTTAGAAGGTTGTGGTGAAGAACGCATTAATCAAATTGTGGATGCAATTGACCAAATGGACCTACTATCCCAAGACTCTCTTACTTTACAAACTATATTATCGAGCACCCAAGAGATGAAATTTGATAATGAAGGTAGAATTTTACTTTCAGAAGATTTTATTAATTATGCAGACCTAGGCAACATTGCACTATTCTCAGGAATTGGTCGTTCATTTGAAATTTGGAATCCTGAGTTATGGCACCCCAGAGACACTCTGACTCGCGATAGTGCTAAAAATGGAAAAGTTCCAAAACTTACGTTTTCCCGCAATACAAGCCAAGGAAATTTGTGATGAGTACGGGCACTCTCCACCATCCGGTAATGTTGCCCCAAATTATCTCCGCCTTAGCGCCAAAAGATGGTGACTACATTATAGATGCTACTTTTGGTGATGGGGGATATAGCAAGTCCATCCTTAATCATGCTAATTGCTTTGTGGCTGGTATAGACAGGGACCCTGATGCTATATCGAGAGCACATGCTAAAATGCAGAAATTTGGCAGCAAATTTACTATCTTAGAGGGATCATTTTCTAATATTGAACGCCTTACCAAGAACACGCCCTTTAATAGACCTGACGCAATTGTGTTTGACCTTGGCGTATGCTCAACTCAGCTTGATGAGGCAGAGAGAGGTTTTTCATTCAAATATGATGGGCCTTTAGACATGAGAATGTCTAAAACAGGCAAAAGTGCTGCTGATGTTGTAAATTCAATTCCAGAGAGCAAATTAGCAAATATTATCTATAACTATGGTGATGAACGTGCATCCCGAAGAATTGCTCGCGCAATTGGCGCAAGACGAGCCCAAAAGCCCCTCATAAGAACTGCTGAGCTTGCACAAATTGTTCGCTCTGTATTACCACGCGCGCAAAAAGGTAAAAGTGATCCGGCGACACGCACTTTTCAGGCATTGCGGATATATGTAAATAACGAAATTGATGAGCTATGCGATGCATTGCTGGCATCAGAGCGAATTTTGCAGGAGGGTGGAATCCTTGCCGTTGTGAGCTTCCATTCCATAGAGGATAGAATTGTAAAAAGATTTATGCGCGAGCGTGCTGGCCTTTCTTCACAACCATCACGGCATCAACCATTTCAATATGATATAAAGCCAACATTTAGACTATCACCTCAAAGGCCAATATCTCCGGAATCAGATGAAATCAAGATAAATCCGCGGGCGCGCTCAGCAAAATTACGAATTGCAATAAGAACTTCAGCAGCTGCGAATAGAGCTTTCAATAAACACGAAATGTTGAGCAGGAGAAGCTAATGCGCTTTGTTCTTTTATCGTGTCTTATTACGGCAGTCTTGGGTTCTGGTCTTTATTTTACAAAATTAAGTGTGGATGAGCAATACCGAACGCTTAAACGACTTGAAGAAGAAATAAAAATCCAAACGGAACATAATTATGTTCTTCAAGCAGAGTGGACATTCCTTACTCGCCCCGAGAGATTGCTTGAATTGTCTGAATTACTACTTGGGATGAGCCCTATTACACCGGAACGAATCTTACCAATTTCATCAATACCACTCGCACGAGCCACATCCATGCTGTCAACCAATGCTGTTTCAGGAGTCAACAATGTGGTATATTAGGGCTCTAAAATTTTGTATAAGTCTTTTATGGCCAGCCCATCCTGAGCCTGCAAAATCAAGAAAAATAGCTGGATATAGGTTGATATTCGCAGGCTTTTCAATGCTTTTTATTTTTTGCATCATCGGTATGCAGTCTGTGGCCCTTGCAATAAAAACTTTATCGCCATCTGAGAGTTTCTCTACAACCAATCATGATAGAACTAGAGGCTCTATCTTTGACCAGAAAGGCAGAATTCTTGCAAGCACCGTGCCTATAAATATTTTATATGCAGATCCAAAACATATATTTAACCCGGAACAAGTTGCTTCGGAGTTGCTTCCATTTTTACCAAATCTGAGCAGAGAAATACTGTTAAAAAAACTTACTAAAAATAGTCGGTTTTCGGAGCTAGACAGGAAACTCACACCTAAAAGACATTCCGCTATTCTGCAATTAGGGATACCAGGTATTTACGTTAAACCCTCAACCATTCGGATTTACCCACAAGGAACAGAGGCAGCACACATTATTGGAGCTGTAGATAGAGATAACATTGGTATTGCTGGTATAGAAAAAAGTCAGAATGAAAAATTGGCCGCGGGTGAAAATGTTAATCTTTCGATTGATACAGGCTTACAGACAATCCTTCGAAAATCTCTAAAAACTCAAATCGATAAGTTTGAGGCGATTGGTGGGGCGGGTCTTATTCTCAATATGAAGACCGGTGAGATTATCGCAGCAACTTCTCTTCCAGATTTTGATCCAAACCATATTATGCTTTCCACTGATGCTGCACGTTTTAATCAGGTTACGAAGGGCGTGTATGAAATGGGTTCTATATTTAAGATTCTAAATACAGCAATTGCATTGGAAACTGGTGCGATTGATATGCATAGTACTGTGGATGTTTCAAAACCTATTCCGATTGCAGGACAGATTATAAATGATTATAAGCCAATCAATGGGTCAATCACACTAGCGGAAATCTTAGTTCGGTCCTCAAATATAGGGTCGGCACATATCAGTCAAATGATAGGTCCAAAGACCCAAAGAAAATATATGAAACAGCTTGGACTATTCGAGCCTTCTTCACTTGAAATTGTTGAAAACGGGGTGCCACTTGTCCCAGATGATTGGTCAAACATAACTGCAATGACAGTGTCTTATGGATATGGTTTATCTGTAAGTATGGTGCAGGCAGCGGCAGCGATAGCTGCTGCTGGTGGGGATGGTCTTTTCATTTCTCCAACGCTTTTGAAACGAAATGCAAATGAAGCAATCAAAAAGGTAAGAATTTTTTCAAAACAAACGTCAAAGGCTGTTCGCTCTATGATGCGACTTGTTGTTAGCCACAAACTCGGTACAGGAAATTTTGCAGATGCGCACGGCTACCTTGTAGGTGGAAAAACTGGAACTGCAGAAAAGATCAAAAATAAAGGTTTTGATAAGAATACAAACAGAGTTTCCTTTGTTGCAACATTCCCAGTAAGTGACCCGGCTTACCTAATCATGATTATGGTAGATGAGCCAATAAAACAAAAGCATTCCAATAATTATGCTACTGCCGGTTGGGTGGTTGCGCCCGCAATTAGGGATATTGTAAATCAAATTTCGCCAATATTAAATGTGCATCCTGTTGACATTTCAAAGCCAGAAAATAGCCAGAATCTTCTGCCACCAATGTTGCTAGACGGACAGGAGGCGGTATATGCAACTTACTAATTTATTAAAATTCTCAGATTCTATAAAAATTGTGCAGGGGGATAAAAATATAGATATCACTCACCTAACAAGTGACTCTCGAGACGTTCAGCAAGGCTCACTATTTGCAGCAATCTCTGGAGAAAAAGTTGATGGTCACAAATTTATTAATAGTGCAATCAGAAAAGGGGCTATTGCGATTTTAACTGATGGAAGAAATGTGGAGGTTTCGAAAACAGTATCAGTCTTGACAGTAAATAATGTAAGGAGAGAATTTGCAAAGGCATGTGCCAGATTTTGGTCATTAAGACCCAATTTCTTAGTTGGAGTTACGGGTACTAATGGAAAAACATCGACGGTAGAATTTTTAAGACAAATTTGGGAACGCAATACTTGGAATGCGGTTTCAGTTGGAACTCTTGGAGTACGGTCTTCATCTAAACTTAATCTTCCTTTTTCAGGCCTTACAACCCCATCATCAGAGTATTTATTTTCCGCTCTAAGTATCTTTTGTAAAAATAATATTTCCCATGCAGCTATCGAAGCCTCTAGTCATGGTTTAGAACAAGACAGAATGACTGGTTTGAAGTTTCAGGTAGCTATTTTTACTAACCTTGGCAGAGACCACCTCGATTACCATCAGGATTCAGAAGCTTATTTTAAGTCGAAAGAAAAGTTATTTTTAAACTATCTTCAAGATGGAGGTCAGGCAGTAATAAATATCGATGACTACTATGGAAGAAAACTGATACAAAACTTAAAAAATAGGCCAATCAATATTAAAACATTCGGTGAGCATGTAGACGCTGATTTTCGAATTGAATCAATAAAACCTTCCAATTATGGGCTAGAATTAGAGGTTTGCCATAATAATACCCAATATATCTGCCCTCTTGGCTTGACAGGGACTTTTCAAGCCAAAAATGTCCTTGCTGCAGCAATTGCTGCTCATTTATCAGGGTTGCCAGTCGAAAATACACTACGAACAATCTCTTTTCTGACTGCAATTGATGGTCGAATGCAACCTATTCATGGACACCCGAGGAACGCACTAATTGTAATTGATTACGCGCATACACCGGATGCACTCGAGCAAGTTCTAATGTCACTGAAAAACCAGACGGAGCGAAAGGTTTATGTAGTATTTGGATGCGGTGGCGAACGAGATAAAGGAAAGCGCAGTCAAATGGGCAAAGTGGCAGAAAGCTTAGCAGATTCTATAATAATTACCGATGATAATCCCAGAAATGAGTCTGCAAATAAAATAAGAAGTGATATTTTAGCTGGTTGCCCTGACGCAATACAAATAGCTAATAGGGATGAAGCAATAGAATTTGCAATCAACCAATTACAGGACTCTGATAGTCTTCTGATTGCAGGTAAAGGCCACGAAAATCTGCAATTGATAGGCTCAGAAACACTACCTTTTAATGATGCTGTTGTTGCCAGAAATAGCGTTGTGCGTCTACGTGAAACCATTTTGAAATCAGAGGCTAAAAAATGATGTCATCATTAAACCCTTGGGATTTAGCTGCTATCTGCTGTGGTTACTGGCATCTTGGTCAGATTCCCTCTAACCATTTCACAAGGGTTGAAATTAATACTAATCAAGTCAACGCAAACGAACTATTTGTTGCTATAAATGGCGCTAATAGAGATGGGCATGATTTCGTGAAAGGATTAAGATCTCCTGCTGCAGCAATTGTTGAAAGGCCCATAAATGTTGCACAGGTACCACAGCTAATTGTCAAGTCAACCAAGGATGCGCTTAATAGATTAGCAACTGCATTCATAGAAGAGACTAATGCTTTAAAAATAGCGATAACGGGCTCTGTTGGGAAAACCGGTACAAAAGAAATGCTGGCGACATGTCTAAGGCAATTTGGTATTACGCACGCAAATCAAGGCAATTATAATAATCATCTAGGTGTGCCTCTAACTATATTGTCAATGCCGCCTTCAATTTCCTATTTAATTACCGAAATAGGTATGAACCATAAGGGAGAAATTGCGCCACTAAGCTGCCTAGTTAGGCCAAATATAGCAATTATTACCAAAATATCTGAGTCTCACATTGGCCAATTGAAATCTTTAAAAGAAGTTGCAAATGAAAAAGCTACCATCTGCGCTGGTTTAAGTGTAAATGGTTGCATAATACTACCTCGAGACGATAAGCAATATTCTATTTTAGAGAAAGCTGCTATTGAAGCGAAAATCAATAACATCATTAGCTTTGGGAAAAACTCAGAAAGCACTATCCAGCTAATCTCAAGTCACGTTAAAGAAACGTGCGGCTCTACCGCCAAAAGAATAATTTCATTCAAAATTTTAGACGAGACCTATGAAATAAGTTTTGGAATGCGGGCAGAACATTGGGCAACTAATGCTCTTTCTGTGATTGCGGCTTGTTACTTTATGGGGCTCAATATCAATACTGCTTGTGATAGCTTAAAAACTCAAACAGCTTTGGCAGGAAGAGGCGCTGAGACCAAATTAGTGGCTAAGGATTTTACAACTGTTATCATTGATGATGCGTATAATGCTTCCCCATCTTCAGTCATAGCAGCACTGGAGGATTTTGCCACTCGGCCAGAAAGAAATAAAATTGTAATTCTCACTGATATGCTTGAATTGTGTGAGTTTAGCAATGAAATGCATTTGTCTATAGTGCCTTATATAGTCAATACGCGCCCATGTTCAGTAATTTTAGTGGGCACTGAAATGAGTAAAATTAAAAAATCTCTTCAACCTTTTACCAATGTTTATGCATATTCAAATATTGAAGAAGCTAAATTGGGTTTAATCCCGACCATAATAGACGCTGATTTAATTCTCATAAAAGGCTCACACGGCTCAGGCGCTCATCTTCTTGTAGAGCATCTAAAATCTCTTGATAATGAGGAGATACAAAATGTTGTCTGATTTGCTTGCGCCATTGAGCGCTGAATACCAGATATTTAATCTTTTCAACTATATCACTTTTAGAACTGGTGGTGCCATTCTAACAGCCCTTCTGATATCACTAATTTTAGGAGCTCCTTTTATAAATTGGTTAAAACAGAGACAGTCAGAGGGTCAGCCCATAAGAGATGATGGACCCGAAACACATTTTCTTAAAAAGGGGACACCAACAATGGGCGGACTGCTAATATTATGCAGTCTCGTAATTTCTTCTCTTTTATGGGTGCCACTTAAAAACCCCTACCTCTGGCCAGTTTTAACGATAATTATATCTTTTGGTTCCATCGGCCTTGTTGATGACTGGATGAAACTAAATAGGAATACCAGTAACGGACTAAGTGGGAAACGAAAGTTAATTATTCAACTTATAATCTGCATATTTGTTAGTATGGTTTTTATAGAGCTGTCACCAGATGAGTTGCGTTACAGTGTGGCTTTACCATTTTTTAAAGAGCAAATTCTTCCACTTGGTTTTTTTTATATTCTTTTTTCAAGCTTTGTAATTATAGGTGCCTCGCATTCAGTGAATTTAACGGATGGGCTAGATGGATTAGCAACTGTCCCTGTAATGATAGTTGCCTCCTGTTTTGTGCTATTTTCTTATCTATCTGGAAATATTAATTTTGCGTCCTATCTGCAGATCAGTTACATCCCAGGAGTGGGAGACCTCGCAACCTTATGCGGTGCTCTTATAGGGGCAAGTCTTGGTTTCTTATGGTTTAATGCGCCACCTGCTAAAGTATTCATGGGAGATACGGGGTCACTGGCATTAGGTGGAGCACTTGGAGCTATTTCGGTGGCAACACGACATGAATTTGTCCTTGCTATCGCTGGTGGGCTGTTCGTTGTTGAGACCATTTCTGTTGTTTTACAGGTTGCTTCTTTTCGTTTATTTGGGAAACGAATATTCCTTATGGCACCACTACATCACCATTTTGAGAAGAAAGGTTGGGCTGAACCAACAATTGTGATCAGATTCTGGATTATTTCAGTAGTCCTTGCCTTAATCAGCCTTTCAACCCTGAAATTGAGATAGGAAGCATAGCTTATGTTAAGTAAACGAACGTTATTACCTATCAAACACTCACCAATCCGAAAAATAGGTATTCTTGGATTGGGGAGAACAGGTATGGCCACTATTAAACTAGCATTAAAGAATCATATCGAACCATATATTTATGACGATAAACCAAACTTTATCCCCGATGAATTTAGAAATTTCTTTAAATCTTACCATGAATGGCCATGGAATGAACTTAATGCTGTTATTTTGAGCCCAGGAATTCCTACTTATCTACCTAAACCACATATTGTGGTTTTTCTAGCCGAAAATTCTAATGTCCCAATAATAAGTGATATCGAGCTGGTTATGAGACTTCAAGGAGTATCAAAATGGGTTGTTATAACTGGAACAAATGGAAAATCTACGACAACAGCATTAACAGCGCATATTTTAAAAAATGCAGGTAAATCGATATCCGTCGGTGGCAATTTAGGCACACCAATGGCAGAGTTGGAAAGCCCTGGTGAAAATGGTATAAGAGTGGTTGAGTTATCCTCTTACCAATTAGAAATCACCCCTTCACTTAATCCAGATGTTTCTGCAATCCTTAATTTGTCACCAGACCACCTCGAAAGACATGGCTCCATGGCAAATTATGCAGCAGCCAAAGCAAAAGCTATAAAAAATGTAAAGTCTAATGGTCTGATAATACTCGGAAAAAATCCTAATCTTTTATCCTTATTACCTGAAAAATATACCTGTTCATTGTATCAAATAAAGGAGGATGATACTCCCCAAGGGGCATATAAAAATATAGCGTTATCGGGTCCACACAATGCCGAAAATGCTGCTGTTGCTGCACGCATTTGCAGGCATTTCGATATCTCTGAAAAAAAAATAAACAAATCTATATTGAGTTTTAAGGGCCTGCCACACCGATTAGAACTTGTCGCAAGCTGCAATTTGAATGGTAATCGTCTACATATAATAAATGACTCTAAAGCAACTAATGATGATGCTGCTTCAAAAGCCCTATCTTCGTTTAAACATATTTTTTGGTGTGCAGGTGGCATTGCAAAAGAAAAAAAATTAACAAATTGTATAGCGCATTTAGCTCATGTTGAACGCGCTTATTTATATGGAGATTCGCAACCCTTATTTCAGTCTGAACTATCAGGATTACTGCCTATTACACTCGCAAAAAACTTAAAAGACGCAACGAACAAGGCTTTTGCTGATGCCAAACAATTTACTCGTCAACATGAGGTTGATAGTTTTATTTTATTGTCACCAGCAGCTGCATCATTTGATGCTTTCGAAAATTTCGAGGTTCGTGGCAAGCAGTTTACTGATTTAGCAAAAATATTATGTCAGCAGGTCCAAAACAAGGAGGCCTGCTAATGTTTGACAGAACAGACAGATCCTTAATCGGAATTTGGTGGTGGACGGTTGATAGATGGCTTCTTAGCATAGTACTTGTTCTAATGGCACTAGGCACCATCCTCGTAATGGCCGCCAGCCCACCAGTAGCAGTCAGAATTGGCCTACCAGAACAACATTTTGTCTGGCGACAACTGATATTCCTCCTGCCCGCTTTGTTTATGATGCTAATTTTCTCCTTAATTTCACCAAGACAAATTCGGGTTATCAGCTTGATTGGCCTTTCTGCTGCTATCAGTTTAATGCTTATAACAGCATTAATTGGTAATGAAATTAATGGGGCAACAAGATGGTTCTCCTTGGGACCATTTAGAATACAACCATCTGAATTTGCTAAACCTTTCTTTGCTATAACTTGTGCGTGGCTTCTAACTCTCTGGAGAGATGGAGATAAATTTCCAGGCTGGATATGGGCGACTGGCATTGCTGCTATTTTAGTATTTATATTAGTATTACAGCCCGATATAGGCATGACATCAGTAATTGTGCTCACTTGGGGATTCCAAATGTTTTTGGCAGGAATGCCAATGTTACTTGTTTTAATAGCAATTGCCTTAGCACCCTTATGCTTATACGCAGCTTATTTGTTTCTGCCACATGTAGAAAAACGGATAGATAGGTTTTTTGATGGTGGAACAATGCAAACCACTAAATCAATTGAGAGTTTCTCTCAAGGTGGTTTCTTTGGCGTAGGCCCTGGAGATGGCCAGGTGAAATTAAACCTACCAGATGCTCATGCTGATTTTATTTTCTCTGTTGCTGCAGAAGAATATGGCGTTCTAGCATGTTTATTCTTAATCGGATTGTATAGTTTTTTTCTATTAAGAGGATTTGAACGCTCCGCTATCGGTCCTAGCTTATTTAACCTACTAGCTGGTGCTGGACTAATCATGCAATTTACAGTTCAAGCTTCTATACATATGGCGTCTTCAGTAAATCTAATTCCTGCAAAAGGAATGACTTTACCTCTAATAAGCTATGGTGGTTCATCGCTAGTCGCCTCTAGCATAACTGTAGGCATGATTTTAGCTCTTACACGGGATACCAGATATATGATTGGAACAGATGATGACGTCTAACCGAGTTATACTGGCTGCTGGTGGAACTGGGGGACACATTGTTCCTGCCCTAGCAGTTTCCAATGGTCTTTTAAAAAACGGGATCGATTGTAAATTCTTTTCTGATAAACGTGGCTTATCTTTGATAAAAAATGTAACTCCTGGACAAAAAGTTTTTATTATTTCTGCTGGTTCTCCT
The DNA here is from genome assembly GCA_902520885.1 of uncultured SAR116 cluster alpha proteobacterium. Taxonomy (GTDB): domain Bacteria; phylum Pseudomonadota; class Alphaproteobacteria; order Puniceispirillales; family Puniceispirillaceae; genus UBA5951. Next base: position 4,368 of record CABYPW010000013.1, on the reverse strand, counting down.
TTTTCTGGAAATGTTCTCCAAAGACTAATAGCTGCCATAAAACTCTGTTTTGGCGTAATTCAGTCTCTGTTTTATATTATTCGTTTTAAACCATTTTGCGTTATTGGCTTCGGCGGTTATCCTTCAGCACCTCCTTTGATAGCTGCTAACATTTGTAGACTTCCAAGTTTGCTTCATGAACAAAATGCGCGAGTTGGCAGGGCGAATTTGTTTCTTGCTAAAAGAGTAAAAGTGATGTTGATAAGTTGGGAAAATAGTAGACCACTCCCTTCAGACACACCTATAACTCTAACTGGACTCCCCGTGAGAAACATACTTTTCGAGGCACCTAATTATAAAGCAAAAAGAGAATTCAGCACAGAACGCCCTTGCCACATATTGATAACTGGAGGATCTCTCGGAGCAGAAGCATTTGCTAAAATTATCCCTGAAGTAATTTCTACCCTCCCCAAGAAGATACAAAAATCAATTATAATCACACAACAGGTGCGTGGGGATCAGCTATCTAAGCTTGAGAGATTCTATTCTTCGATGTCAATCAGACATTTTTGTTCTACATTTTTTGATGATATGCCTAACCAAATGGCAAAGGCCGATATAATAATATCAAGAGCAGGAGCTGCCTCCATTGCAGAGATAGCAGCAATTGGAAGAGCAGCATTACTTATTCCCTTCCCAAATTCTCTGGATGACCATCAAATACATAATGCCCGAAGTTTAGCAGACAAAAATGCTGCAATTATTTTACACCAAGAAGAAATCGAAACAGATCCAAGTATACTCGCCAAAGAACTATTATCACTTATAAAAAACCCAGCGAAATGTAAAAAACTAGCTGTAAAAGCGAGAAATCTTGCGCATAAGCATGCTCTTAATGACATGATTTCATCAATAAAATCATTCCAGCATATGAATTCTGGAGGGATAAGATGACTGCTCTTCCCTTAACAATAGGAACTATTCATTTTATTGGTATAGGTGGGATCGGAATGAGTGGCATTGCAGAGATATTATTTTCTCTTGGATATCAGGTCCAAGGAAGCGATATAGCTGAAAATAATAATGTAAAACGTTTAAGAAAATTAGGGATAAAAATCTCAATACCACAAGAACCCAAAAATATTGACGAAGTTGCCTTCGTTGTTGTTTCAACAGCTATAAAGCCAAATAATGTCGAGTTAGAGGAAGCTAAGAGGCAATTTTTGCCAATAGTGCACCGTGCAGAAATGCTTGGAGAGCTTATGCGACTACGTTGGTCAATTGCTATTGCTGGAACTCATGGCAAGACCACTACAACATCACTTGTCGCAACAATTCTTGAGACAGCTGGGTATGACCCTACTGTAGTTAATGGAGGAATTATTCAAGGATGGGGAAGTAATGCAAGATTAGGTCTTGGTGACTGGATGGTAGTGGAAGCAGATGAGAGTGATGGGTCATTCTCCAAGCTTAATCCCACTGTAGCAGTGGTAACTAATATTGACTCTGAACATCTCGATTATCACGGAAACTATGAGAATCTTGAGTTAGCTTTTGCCAATTTTTTAAGAGCTATACCTTTCTATGGGTTTGCATCAGTATGCATTGACCACCCCTCGGTTCAAAGACTAATTCCTAAGATTTTGGATAGGCGGATAATTACTTTTGGCTTAGCCAGCAATGCAGATGTGCGGGCGAATAATGTGCATTCCAAAGATAGAGAAATGATTTTTGACTTACAATTATCTGACCGCATTGCAATGCGGGGAAAACAAAAAGCAAAATTTCGTTTTCCTATGCTTGGAAAACACAATATCCAAAATTGTCTAGCAGCCATTTCCGTATGCCTTGAGATGGGTATTGATATTTCTAAAATCGAAAAATCACTATCAGAATTCAATGGCGTAGCAAGGAGGTTCGACTACAAAGGATGCGTTAATAATATAACTATTATTGATGATTATGGGCACCATCCAGTTGAAATAAAAGCAGCATTATCAGCTGCAAGGCTATATTGCGATGCAGGTAAAGTCATAGCTGTTGTACAACCCCATCGGTATAGTAGAGTAAAAGACTTATTCTCTGATTTTTGTGCCTGCTTTAATAATGCTGACGTTACGATAGTAGCAGATATCTATGCTGCAGGAGAGCCCGCTATTCCAGGGTTTGAGAAAGAGGATTTAGTGCGAGGACTGCATGAATTTGGAAATCGAAATGCAATAACACTAAAGAGTAAGGATCAGCTTGCAAAGTTAATAAAAGCGAGCGCAGAACCAGGTGATCTTGTAATTTTTCTTGGAGCAGGAACAATTACAAGCTGGGCTAGTGAATTACCAGAGCAACTCGCATCGATTTACACTCAGGAACTGGTAAAATGACTGTAAAAAATCAATCATCGTTGACAAAACAAAGTTGGCAGAATGTTCGCGGCAAACTTAACCCAATGGCAGATTTAAATAAACTCACATGGTTTGGGGTTGGTGGTCCCGCTGAATGGCTTTTTGAACCTGCTGACATTGAAGACCTTAAACTACTTTTAAAGAGATGCCCGAAAGAAATTCCAATTCAAGTATTGGGAGCAGGCTCGAACATATTGATTAGAGATGGCGGTATTAGAGGCATTACTGTAAAATTATCAGGATTTTTCACGAATATAAATTTCTATCAACCACACAAAATTATTGCTGGGGCCGGTGCTAGTGACGCTGATGTAGCAAGATTTGCAGCTAAAAATAAAGTTTCAGGATTAGAGTTTTTAATTGGTATACCAGGAACAATTGGTGGTGGCTTGAGAATGAACGCAGGTGCCAGTGGAAGTGAGTTCAAAGATATTCTTAAATATGCCTTTGCCATCGATAGAAACGGTATTCAGCATATTGTAAACGCTGATGATTTAAAAATGGCGTATCGACATACCCAAACACCAAAAGACTGGATATTTACACACGCCGAATTTTTTGGATACGAAGGCAACACGGAAACCATCCGTAAAATATTAAAAAATAACCTAGTACACAGGGCAGATGCACAGCCATTAGGCAAGCGAACCGGTGGTTCTACTTTTGCCAATCCAATAGGACATAAAGCATGGAAACTCATTGACCAAGCTGGATGTAGAGGTCTCACAGTTGGCAAGGCACAAGTATCAGAAAAGCACTGTAACTTTTTAATAAATAACGGTGGTGCAACTGCTTTAGAAATTGAGGAACTTGGTCTTGAAATTTGCCAGCGTGTTAAAAGAAATTGTGGAATCGACTTACGCTGGGAGATCAAACGTATTGGCCAAATAAAAAAAATAAATGAGGAGCTAGCAAAATGAGTGGGCTTCCTAAAATTGGCATGCTTTATGGTGGCTGGAGTTCTGAGGCAGAGGTAAGCAGAGCATCTGCACATTTCTGCGCTACTATCGCTAGAGAATGTGGGTACGATGTTATTGAAATTGAATTTGATAGAAACCTCCCAAGATACCTCAACGAAAACAAAATAGACATTGTATTTAATGCTTTGCATGGAAGGGTAGGTGAGGATGGTTCAGTGCAGGGATTACTAAATATTTTGAACATACCTTTCACTCATAGTGGTGTAACAGCATCAGCACTTGCAATGGATAAATACTTATCTTGTAAATTATTTGAAAGTGCTAATATTCATACGCCACCTAAAATCTTATTAAATGAGGGGGAGTTCGTCACGCCTTCGGACTATTCAGGACCATATGTTATTAAGCCAAAAAATGAGGGCTCTAGTGTTGGAGTAGAAATTATATTAGATGGGAGATTATGCTCCAGAAAAATGTGGAGTTTAGGCACAGAGTTAATTGGAGAGCATTACATTTCAGGACGCGAGCTAACAGTATCTGTTTTAAATGGAAAAGCTCTATGCGTTACTGAAATTATAGCGAATGCTGATTTTTATAATTATAAAGCAAAATATAAAATAGGTGGCTCAAAGCACATTCTACCAGCAGATATTCCAGAAAAGTGTGCCCTCAAGGCAAAATTATGGGCTGAGAAGGCTTTTAATCTGATCGGATGTCGTGGTGTAGCAAGAGCTGATTTCAGGTGGGATGAAGATAAAGATAAATTATATTTACTCGAGCTAAACACACAACCAGGTATGACACAGACCTCTCTTGTTCCAGAACAGGCATCCTTTTGTAATCTTAGTATGCACCATTTAATCAAATTATTAATTGAGGCGGCACAATGCGACTAGACAAGCACTTTGAAACTGATGGCGTAAAAAAAATCTCTGTATTTTCATCAATAAGATATTTATATAATCTACTTTTTATAGTTCCGCTTGCAGTAATAAGTATAGTTCTTTTCAATTGGTCAGATATCGAATCGAGTATTCAGCGCAAAATTGCAGAGGTCGGATTTAAGCTCG
>CABYPW010000012.1 GCA_902520885.1 uncultured SAR116 cluster alpha proteobacterium | reverse complement strand
GGAAAGGCAGTTGTTTCACATTCTAATAAAGCTATGGTTGTGGTTGATTTGCCATATGGTACATACGAGCATAGCGAAGAACTCGCCGTTAAGTCAGCAAAAGAGATTATTAAGAAAACGGGAGCGTGTGGGGTTAAATTAGAAGGTGGTATAGCTATTGAACCTCAAATAAAATCAATCACCTCTGCGGGCATCCCAGTATTAGCGCATATAGGGTTGCTCCCACAAAAATTTAGCAATACTTCCGAGTTTCGAATAACAGGCAGAGATGAAATAGAGGCGGAACAATTACAAAAAGATTTAGAAGCTGTAACAACGGCTGGTGCGTTTGGAGTTGTATTAGAGGGTATAATTGAGCCTGTCGCTCATCAACTTTCAGTCAACGCACGTATACCATTGATTGGCATAGGCGCTTCCGTGAGTTGTCATGGACAGATTTTAGTTACAGATGATTTAATTGGACTGTATGCTGATTTTACACCAAAATTTGTTAAGAAATATGCAAACGTTCAAGATATAATTCAAAAAGCAGCTCAAGCTTATTCAGCAGACGTTATTGCACAGAAATTTCCTGACAAATCACATTGTTTTTGGCCAGACAAAAAATGATAAAATTTTTAAATGAACTTTCCGATTTAAGAGTTCAAATTTCTGGTTGGAAACGAAATGGATATATAGTTGGTCTCGTTCCAACAATGGGTAGTCTGCATAATGGGCATTTGTCTCTCTTGTCAATAGCAAGAGAACATTGTGATAAGGTTGTGACTTCTATTTACGTTAATCCAACGCAGTTTTCTGAGAATGAGGATTTTTACAGGTATCCGCGGGATGTGAATGCGGATTTAGAAAAATTATCTTCGTCAAATACATGTGATTTGGTTTATCAACCTAGCAATATGTATCATAAAGAACATAAAACTTATATAGTTCCAAACGGTGTTGCGCTTAATCTTGAAACAGAAAACAGACCACATTTTTTCGATGGTGTTTCTACAATAGTTTTAAAACTTTTTAACCAGATACAACCAGATATAGTTATATTTGGTGAAAAAGACTACCAACAGCTATTAGTTGTGAAACAGTTAATGCGTGACTTAGACCTACCTATTCAGATTGTTGCTGGAAAAATCTTTAGAGAAAAGGATGGACTAGCAATGTCTTCACGCAATGTTTATTTGTCTGAAAATGAGCGCAAACTTGCTTCGAATATTTATCGAGTATTGAAGCTTACAAGGAAAAAAATCCAACAAGGATTTGACGTTTCTAAAGTTATTAAAAATGGGATTGCAGAGCTAGGGAGCATTGGAATTAATCAAATCGATTATTTTACCCTTAGAGACCCGGATAATCTTGAACGCCTTACTCAGTTTAATAAAGATTCCAGATTATTAATTGCACTCTATGTAGGAACAACTCGGCTTATTGATAACATTTCTGTACCATTAATAAATAATGGTGAAACAGATATAGAAAATTAGCAGGCTTAGAAAGAAGGGATTCTACGAAAATTTTAAAAAATTTAACTGGAAATGTTTGGCGTTTGGGAGTTTCACAAGGTCTTATGATGACGGTTATGAATGTGAATTTAACTAACACTGCATTAGTCGGTTCACTTTTAGCCCCAACTCCCTTGCTTATCACTTTGCCTATCTCAATTCAATTTGTTGCTGTGATGTTAGCAACGATCCCTGCTTCATTAATGATGGCTCAATTTGGAAGGAAACCAATTTTCTTAATCGGGGTATTTATGGTCATTATTGGTGCTTTTGGTCAGGCGAGCTCTATTCTGATAAATAGTTTTGAATTATTGGTATTTTTTTCCTTTTTGCTCGGTTTAGGTCAAGGTGTTGCTCAGTTTTATCGCTATGCTGCAGCGGATTCTGTTGAAGGGTCAGAGAAAGCAAAAGCTGTTTCTTTAGTATTATTAGGGGGGTTAGCCTCAGCTATTATTGGGCCAGAAATAGCTTACAGAACAGTTAGTCTTTTACCTAATAATCTATATGCCGGCTGTTTTGTTATAACAGGACTAGTTCAGATGATTGCTATTCCCGTCATTTTGGGTCTTGATTTGCCTCCTTTGAAGAGACAAAAGCATAAGGGAAGGCCAATAACTAAGTTTTTTCAAATACCCTCTTTTTTGTCAGGACTAACAGCAGCTACTTTAGGCTATTGCCTTATGACATTTCTTATGACAGCAACCCCACTCCAAGTTGTTGAAGTAAGTGAGTTATCACATCAAGCTAATGCTCGCGTCATTCAATGGCATGTTGTTGCAATGTTTGCGCCTTCATTGTTTTCTGGGCTGCTTATAGCTAAGTTTGGCGTTCAAAAAATATTATGGGCTGGAATATTTTTCTTCGTGCTTGCGTGTATTATTGCACTATTGGGCACAAACTTTTATTTTTATTTGACAACGTTAATATTTTTAGGCGTTGGGTGGAATTTTTTATTTGTGGGGGGTAGTTCGATCATTGCTGATAGCGCAAGTCTAGAAGAAAGAGGTAGGGTTCAGGGAATTGCTGATTTTTGTATATTTAGTTTTGTCGCTTTAGCCTCTATGTTTTCTGGAATGGCACATAGTGAATTTGGTTGGACTTTTATGATTTCAATCTCATCTTTGGTTATTGTCTTGATATCGTTTTCTGTGATCCTTGGTAAACCAAAACTGGAAGAAAAAAGGTGATAAGCAGTTCATTTTCAGTAAAAATTAAATGTTATGTGAGTGACGTTTTTATTACCAATATTGATAAAAAAAAGTCGTGACAAGTCACGACCAAGTTTAGGGAGGAAATATACGAAAAATTTCGTATAACGAGTATATGTAGCAATAAAATTTTAATGTCAAGAAAAGAAATGAACACTTATTTTTAGTTAAGTACAATTTTAGTAATCATTGAGTATTTTAGTATTAAGAATTTTTTTGAGTGTTTTTTTATAGTTTCGTAGGTCAACCAATGAAGGTGATTTGTGTCTCTTAGATAATTTTTTTCCATTATCACCAAAAATAAGTGGGTGATGAAAATAAATAGGTGATGGAAGGCCAAGTAAATTTTGAAGAAGGCAGTGTATATCAGTGCTATGTCGTAAATCTTCACCCCTAGTTACAACTTCAATATTACTCATGGCATCATCTAAAACAACGCTCAAATGGTAACTCGCTGTTATATCACGCCTACCTAAAATAATATCCCCAAATTTTTCAGGTTCTGCATGTAATGCGGTTCCATCAATACTACACCAACTTATAGTTCCTACCTTCTGTATAGCCTTTTTCATATCTAACCTTAGCACGGGCTTAATGCCTTTTTGTTGTCTTTTTGCGATTACTTGACTGCTCAAAGATTGGCGAGTGTTTGGCTGTTTAGATATTCCCTCAATAGGTGGAGATAAGAATTCAGTTAATTCCGAACGAGATAAGTAACAAGGATAAATGAGGTCTTTATCAACTAAATATTTTAATGCCCGCGAATAGTGAGAAAGACGCTGAGTTTGATACAGCTCATTTGCTGTCCAATTTATATCTAGCCATTTTAAATCTGATATGAGCTGATTGACATATTCCTCCGAACAACGAGTAAAATCTAAATCGTCAATTCGCAATAAAAATTTTTCAGGGTTTTGATTGGCTATTTGCCATCCTATTAAGGCTGCAAAGGCATGTCCAATATGTAAAAAACCAGTCGGACTAGGCGCAAATCTTGTTCGCCATCCTTTTTTCCTAACAATTTCCCGTTTTAACTCATTTGTAAAAACAGGTTCAATTTTTTCCAAAAGGGTTAGTGTGTTATCTAATATAGTAGTATTCTTATTCATTACTTTAATATTTGCAGAATGCTGTAAAGATGTAACTATAATCTGGTAATAGACTCAATGAAAATTGCAGAAAGTGTTATAATTTCAATTTAGAAGGAATTTTCTATGGCAGAAATTAAAAAAATTGGCAGATTTGAGGGTATTTTTCAGTTACCAACAAACGGAAGTAAGGTAACATCGCTTATAATATTACTACATGGTTGGGGTGCAGATGCTTCAGATATGTTTGGTCTCGCGCCAATTCTAAGCCAAATTAGAGCAGGTTGTGGTTTCTATGCGCCAAATGCTCCATCAACTTGTTCAGCATCACCTCTCGGGCGCGAGTGGTTTGATATTCAAGAGGGTGAGAAAGGGGCAATGATGGCCTTGGATGATGTAAAAGAACTTATACAGGGGGCACTTGATGAATACTCTCTACCTAGCTCAAGAGTAATTTTGGGAGGATTTTCTCAAGGTGGTATGATGACGTTGACAACTGGACCCTCATTTGACTTGGCAGGATTAATTAGTTTTTCTGGCGCTCTTTTAACAGAACAAAACTTAAAACAAGCATCTCACTCGAGTCCTCCTATATTGCTGATACATGGTGATTTAGACGATGTTGTCCCATCAACGGCCTTAATTGAAGCTCAATCACATTTTGAAGAAAAAGGGTATGATGTAGAGGTGGTTTTAGAAAAAGGAGTTGGTCATTCTATCGACCAAATGGGTTTAGATGCTGCCATAAACTTTATTGATAAGCATCTTCCAATAGAGTGAGATACATTCATGTAAGAATTAATTCATTCTCCGTCTATGTATATATTTTTTTGTTCTATTTAGCTTTTTTAGATACTTAGTTATCTGTCACCTACTTATCACATATTTTAGGGTAGACACTTATATGCTGATATGATTCAATTATGTCAAAAAATAATAAAATGCTGTCTTGTAAACAAATTAAGAGAAATATTGAGAAATGAATTCGATTGCTTCGAAACAGTTTTCTAGTGCAGGTGACTTCCCTCCAGCATTGGTCTTGAATGCGGATTATCGTCCCTTAAGTTATTTTCCTCTTTCCTTGTGGGGATGGCAAGATGTTGTAAAGGCTATTTTCCTTGAGCGTGTTGATATTGTCCAGAAATATGAACGTATTATTTCTTCACCTAGTTTTAAAATTGAACTTCCCTCTGTTATCGCTTTGAAAGAATATGTTCATCAGTCTCGCAATCCGGCTTTTACACGTTTTAACGTTTTCTTGAGAGATAAATTCACTTGTCAATATTGTAACAAACCATTTTCAGCAAGTGAACTTACGTTTGACCATGTAGTTCCTCGTTCGAAGGGTGGAAAAACAAATTGGGAAAATGTCGTTGCTGCATGCACTAAATGCAACTTTTATAAAGCTAATAAAATGCCGGATAAAATGGGGATTAAACCTCGTAAATCACCTCAGAGGCCTAATGCTTTTCAGTTGCAGGAAAATGGAAGAAAGTTTCCGCCAAACCATTTGCACCATACATGGACAGATTATCTTTATTGGGATGTTGAACTGGAACTAGATGAAAAAAATCAATAAAATAACTTATTCTAATTAATTATCTGTAAACTCAATATCACATTCTTTAGAGGCTATTGTTCCTCAATTAATGTTATACATTTTTTTTTATTATATGAACCCAGCTAAAAAATGAGAAAATTGCAATAAAAAAACTCACTAAGCTATTCCAACCAGCCATTGAAATATTGAAAAGTGACCAAACAATTTCATCACATTTAACTATCGGAGTTTCCAATAATAATGTAGTAAGGTTTGATATATCAGTTTCAGACCCAAACTGGTTGCTACATCCTAAAGGACCTGACCACCATCCCTGTTCTACGCCTGTATGGTAAAACCCAATAATGCCTGTAACTATTGCTGATAAAGAAATTAATAAAAGTATCCAGGTTTTTTTAGGCCCGCTTAAACCTAACAGCATTACTACAACTATAATCACATGTGGCCAGCGTTGCCAAATACATAACTTACAAGGTACAAGGTCATAAAAAAACTCAAATGAGATTGCACTTGCAAGAAGAAAAAAGGAAATTAGTCCAGAGAATAACAATGCCTGTCTAAAAGAGATATCCAAATACATAACCTCATTTAATTTGATTCATATTATCAATAGCCAATAACAATATAACTCAGTGAAATTAACAATCCAAGCGAACAACTAAAAAAAATTAAAAATTTAGGGCTTTTATGGTATTTAATCAAACCAGCTACCAGCAAAAAGCGAACGGTTCTTCCAATTATTGCTGCAACTAAAAATTGAAAAAAACCAAATTTAAATAAACCAGCAGTAACAGTCACAATTTTAAAAGGTAAAGGTGTAAATGCACCAAGCAGAACAATAAGCAAGCCGTGTTTTGAAAAAGCGTCTGTAACATCATTAAATTTTTCTGATGATAAAAATGGGATCACGTTATTTTTTAATAGAAAACTAATAAAATCTCCAAAAAACCATCCAATGCCCCAACCAATTAGTCCCCCTAGTACGGAGAAGCCTGCAGTCAAAAACGCAATTTGCCACCATCGTTTTGGCGCAGCATATACACAAGTGGCCATTAGTGGGTCTGTTGGAATAGGTATTATGATAGATTCTAAAGCAGAAAAAAAATAAAGTCCTATTCGCGCTTCCCGACTATTAGCCTTTTGTTGAATGAAGAATGCAAGGCGCTCTAGCTTATTTGAAAAAGGTATCCATTTAAGCATTTGAAAATTCTCCCAAAAGGTTATATCAAAAACGATAGTATTTAGCATGATTTATAAACGAAGTTTATTTTTTAAATAGAAATGTTTTTGGCCAGATACTTATGATAATTTCTTCGCATATTATGAGTAAAGAAAATAGAAATAATTTCATTCCAGCAGTGAAGCTAGTTTTAAAAAAAATATCTGAAGAAAATTTTTTAATCTATTGTATGGTAGGGATACTCGGACTTGAACCGAGAAGCCTTTCGGCACTGGATTTTGAATCCAGCGTGTTTACCAATTTCACCATATCCCCAAAAAATTAAATCTGTTTGATACGTCATATCTCAATTTATACAAAAATAACGAGCATGTTCGGCAAGGTCAAAGATAATTATAGCAACCCAAAGATTTATTTTTAATATTTTAGCTTATTTTTTGTAAAAAAAAGGCTAAATCAGCCCTTGTTTCTTGGTTAAGTTAAATTTTTAGATCTTTATCCTTGCCTTTTATGTGGAAACCCCCCATCTTATATTTGGGGCTGGTACATTGATGTTAGGATACCTAAAGTGCCAGATGGATTATTAGAAAAAAGAAGTGGTCATACTCAATCAGTTTCGCGTGCGTTGAGTTTATTAACAAAATTAGCAGAAGAGCGTGAAGGTTTAAATCTTTCAGAGTTGGCTAGACGGGTTAAATTAGCTCCATCCACAGCGCATAGGTTGCTTACAACTTTACAACTTGATAGATACGTTCGGTTTGAGGATGGCAGATGGCTTATTGGAGTGCAGGCTTTTAATGTAGGCTCCACATATATGCGTTCTCGTGATATTAGTCATATGGCTCGACCATACTTGAGGATGATGATGCAGGAAACAGGGGAGACGTCTAATTTAGCTCTCATAGATAATAACGGTAATAACCTTATGTATGTTTCGCAGGTGGAGTGTCCACATTTGATGAGGGCATTATCAAAACCAGGTGCAAAAGCACCTTGGACTTGTTCAGCGGTTGGAAAAATAGTTCTAGCTTATATGAAGCAAGATAGCGCTAGCCAAATTATAAAACAAACAGGGTTCACCCAATTTACGAGAAAAAGTATTACGGAAGAGGGGGTACTCTTACGCGAGATAGCAAAGGCTAAGCAACTTGGATTCTCTATTGATGATGAAGAAAACTCAGATGGGCTAAGGTGTATTGCATCACCCCTTTTTGATTCCAATTCTAAGGTTATTGGGGCACTTTCTGTCAGTGGCCCCTCAATTAGAATTGAGGAACAAAAGCTTCCAAATTTTGGAAGGGTAACATTGCGAACAGCAAAAGAGTTAACCCGTGCATTAGGAGGAATTTGGCCGAGCTGACATAGTTTCGTATTATAACTTCTCCAAGTTAGTAATTCGAAGAATTTTGATAATGCTTCACCATTGCGGAAAGTTTTTTTAATTTATTATCTTTAATATCCTCAGCTTTTAAAGCTTTTTCCGTGTTGAAAAGATATTCAGAATTAGAACCAATAATACCTCTCGCCTCAGCGATTATTTTAACGCTATCTTCATCTGGCATCGGCGCTGCGTAGCTGGGGTGATTGCGTTTTATAACAAATGTAAGTGCTTTAATAGCCTTGCCATTATGCGCTTTTACTTTTACCCAACTCGGTAAATAAGCTCCACTTAGCATCTCACGTTTCCAAATTACATCACACTCTCTCGCAGCAATTGACGCTGGTATCCGAAACAGAATACCTTTGGCGGACCCACCACGGTCAAGACCTAGAACAAGTCCAGGTTTCTCTGGGGTCCCACGAGTTATAGTGGTGCGTAAACAAAATCTGCGGTGATATCCAAATAAATGTGCTTGTTTTCTCAAATCGAAGTTAAAAGATGGATTCCAAATTAAGCTTCCGTACCCAAAAACCCATATATTTTTATTTGAATGTGAGTCTTTGATAAAACGCCGGCGTGATTCAAGCAATTCCTCTTCGGTAAGAAGTTCTACAGGCTGACCTGACCTCTCTGAGGCTAGCTTTTGAAGTATGCCTTCAGATAAAGTTTGTCTGCTTATTTCAACTGATTTAATAGCCATTTTTTAAAAATAAAAGTTTGAGGTTAACAATCAAGGAGCTTTATGCAAGACAAGCTGTGCGAATGGAATTTCAATGTTATTGTCTTCAAAAAGTTTTTTAATTCTCTTATTTAAATCCCAATTGAGTGAAAACATATCTGCATAGTCTGCATAAATTCTTAAGCGAACCTGAATGGCATTATCTCCATAAGATAGAACATGGAATTGAGGAGTCGGGTCTGCATGCACGCGCGGGTCCTCTGCAAGTTTAAGCATTACATTTTCGACAGTATCCAAATCACTGCTATAACTAACACCAATTTCTATATCCAAACGTCTTTTTTTATGCTTTGAGTGATTTGTGATGGTTGATGACCATATAGTTGAATTTGGAATTGATATAAAAATATTATCAAATGTATCTATTTTTGTTGTGAATAATCCTACCTCTTTCACCGTTCCAGAAGAGCCTGCTACTTCTACCCAATCACCTGTTTCAAATGGTCGCAAAATCAGCAGCATTACACCAGCCGCAACATTTGATAATGTGCCTTGTAAGGCAAGACCGATCGCAAGACCTGCAGCACCTAAAACGGCAATTATTGAAGTTGTCTGAATACCAAATTGTCCAAGTGAAACAACAAGTGTAATAGTCATTCCAGCATATCTGGCAACGCTTCCACTTATTGGTATAAGCATAGGGCTTAAACGAGGTATACGGCTAAGCATATGTTTTATAGTTCGCTCAGCTTTTGAAGAAAGCCAAAACCCTATAATTAAAGTACCGATTCCAGCTAAAAACCCAGAAAAATAGCTTATAAAAATTGAAAATTCTGGTTGTGATAATATCTGTGATAATGAGTTGCTATCCATAGAAAAATCCATTTTTATTGTCCCTATAAAATACGTTGATTCCAGTCATATTATGATGGCTTCAGTTAAAGAGGAATGAAGTTCATTTTTCAAATTTTTCTTGATTAAACATAAATCAATCACGTCATTTATAATAATATAAATTTGTCAATCCTTTCAATTGAATTTAGATCTAAAAATGCGTTATATTCTCGCCAAATCTTTTTGGAAATATTATGAAAACTAAAATTGTTTATTGGTCAGTCGGGGATTTACCTCTGAACCTTCCCCCTTTGACGGCTGTAATTGGAAATTTTGATGGTGTTCATCTTGGGCATCAGAAGTTAATATCAACTGCAAAAGAATTTGCAAAAAATAATGGGACTAAATTAGGTGTTATTACTTTTGACCCACATCCAAGGAGATATTTCCGTTGGAAAGAGCCTGGTTTCTTACTTTCTGATATTATAGAGAAAAATCGAATCTTATCCTTACATGGAATTGAGATTATCGTCTATGTTAACTTTAATGATGAACTTCGCCAACTCTCGCCAGAGCAATTTGTATCAAATGTATTGCATCCATTAGGAGTTTCTCATCTTGTTGCTGGTACTGATTTTGCATTTGGTCGTGGTAGAGCGGGAGATATGGCACTACTCGCTTCTTTAGGGGAAATTTATAATATTAAAATAACTGATGTGTCACTGAAAGTTGACAATAAATCTGCAATTGTATCATCTAGCCGAGTGCGAGCAGCTTTGCAAGGAGGCCGCATAGATGATGCAAGAGAAATGCTAGGCAGGCCTCCTACAATTTGCGGCACAGTAAAACATGGGGATAAACGTGGAAGACAACTTAATTTTCCTACAGCTAACTTTAGTCTAGAAGATTGTCAGGTGCCTGCTTACGGCGTATACGCAATTACGGCTGTTATTGAAGAAAAAGATATACCATTTAATGATAAGAACGAAAATTTGAGGTATATCAATTTACCAATTTTAAAAGGGGTAGCAAATATTGGTATAAGACCCACTATTGGAGATAGGACAGTAATGGCTGAGGTACATTTATTCGAATTTGATAAAGACATATATGGAACAAGATTGTGTGTCAATTTGCATCATTATATACGTGGCGAGAAAAAATTTGACTCATTGACCTCTTTAAAATTGCAAATATCAAAAGATGTAGATACTGCAAAAGAAATACTTGCAAAGATTATTTAAAATAAAAATAGGATATAATCCATGGAACATTCTGATGTCGGATAACCAACAGGCCTCTATAAATTATAAAGATACGGTATTTTTGCCAACGACTGCTTTTCCAATGAGAGGCGGGCTTCCGCAAAAAGAACCCGAAATTATTGATCGCTGGAAGCAATTAGATCTTTACAACCGACTTAGGCAAGCAAGAAAAGGTAGAGAAAAGTTTATACTCCATGATGGTCCTCCGTATGCAAATGGAAATCTGCACATTGGTCATGCATTGAATAAAATTCTTAAAGATGTCATCAATCGCTCTCAATCGATGATGGGTAAGGATGCCAATTATGTGCCGGGATGGGATTGCCATGGTCTGCCGATAGAATGGAAAATTGAAGAGCAATATCGAAAAAAGGGAAAGGATAAAGATGAGGTCCCGATCGAAGAGTTCCGTGAGGAATGTCGTGTATTTGCTGCACACTGGATGGATGTGCAGTCAAAGGAATTTCAGAGATTAGGGGTTTTAGGTGACTGGCAGAATCCTTATTATACAATGAAGTTTGAATCGGAGGCAATTATTGCAGCAGAAATAGGGAAATTTCTAATGCAAGGCTCACTATATAGGGGTTCAAAACCTGTGATGTGGTCTCCAGTTGAAAAAACTGCATTGGCTGAAGCCGAGCTTGAATATAGTGACCATACCTCCACTACTATTTTTGCGAAATTTAAGCTTGTTGAATGTCCGTTGAGAGAACTTGTTGGTGCCTTCATTGTTATTTGGACAACAACACCCTGGACAATCCCTGGTAATAGAGCCCTAGCCTATAATAATGAAATTGACTATGTTGCGATAAACATTGATCAAGTTTCAGAAAACTCAATCGCGCAAGAAAATCAAATAATTATTGTCAGTGAAATATTGCTCGAAGATATCTGCTCTCATTGTGGTATAACAAAATATGATGTTAAAGCTAAACTGAAGGGCTATGAACTAAAAGGCTCTATCGCAAAACACCCTATGGCCGATTCAGGTTATGATTACGCTGTTCCATTACTTGATGCTGATTATGTCACAACCGAACAGGGAACAGGATTTGTTCATATTGCTCCAGGTCATGGGCCGGAGGATTATGAGTTAGCACATCTTAAGCACGGAATAGAGGTTCCAGATACTGTAAATGAAGACGGCACATTAATGGAGCATCTGCCTATTTTTGCTGGGTTTCATGTATTAAGAGATAATTTGAAAATTGCTGAAATTATATCCGAGCATAAGGGTTTAATTGGAATTGGTAACTTAACACATTCTTATCCCCATAGTTGGAGATCACATGCCCCTGTTATATATCGAAATACAGCGCAGTGGTTTATCTCAATGGAAAGTGACGGTCTTCGCAACTACGCGCTTTCAGCATTACAGAAAACATCATTTTACCCACCCTCAGGCCAGAAGCGATTGACCTCCATGATCGAAAATAGGCCTGATTGGTGTCTTAGTAGGCAGCGTGCTTGGGGGGTCCCAATTCCTGTTTTTGTTGAGAAAAAATCTGGAAAACCTCTTCAAGACCAGTCAGTGGTAGATAGGATCATTAAAATTTTTAAAGAAGAGGGATGTGATGCTTGGTTCACATCTCCTCTTTCTCGGTTCTTAGGAGAAGAATACGATCCAGATTCTTATGAAAAAGTGAATGATATTGCAGACGTCTGGTTTGACTCTGGTTCAACGCATGCCTTTGTATTGGAGCAGCGTGAGGATTTGCACTCCCCTGCAGATTTATATCTTGAAGGTTCTGACCAGCATCGAGGCTGGTTTCATTCATCCTTACTTGAGTCAAGTGGGACACGCTCTAAAGCACCTTATAAAGGTGTTTTAACCCACGGGTTTGTTTTAGATGAGCAGGGTAGAAAGATGTCCAAATCACTTGGCAACGTTATTCAACCACAAAAAATTATTCAGCAAAGTGGTGCAGATATTCTACGTTTGTGGGTGGTAAGCTCTGATTATTATGACGACCTCAGAATAGGGACAGAAATACTCAAACGCCAATCAGATCATTACAGAAGAATCCGCAACACACTTCGTTATTTGCTGGGTGCTTTGGATGGTTTTGATGCTCTGGAACCGGTTACTTTTGATGAAATGCCGGAGCTCGAAAAATGGGTCGCTGCACGTTTATTTGAGTTAAATAAAAAGATCACTGAAAAAGTAAATATATATGATTTTCATTCTATTTTTACTGAAATTCATGATTTCTGTAATAGTGATCTATCAGCATTTTATTTTGATATTCGCAAAGACATGTTATATTGTGATAATCTAAATAGTGTGTCCAGAAGAGCCGCCCTCACAATGATGGACATGTGTTTTAAAAGTTTGGTTGCTTGGATAGCTCCTATTTTATGTTTTACGGCGGATGAAGCTTGGTTAGCTTATACAAAAAATACAGATGACTCTATTCATCTTAGGGAATATCAAAAAATACCATCAGAATGGAAGAACTCTGAATTAATTAGAAAATGGATAAATATCCGCTCTATTAGGTCCGTGGTAACAACAGCTATAGAAAACGCAAGGTCTGATTCGAAAATAGGTGGAAGTCTGCAAGCATCAGTAAATTTAAGCTTGAAAGAGGAAGAAAAAAAACTTCTCTCAGGCATCGACTTGCCGGCATTATTTATTACGTCAGAAGCTAAAATTATCAGTGATAGGGCCGCGCAAACTAAGGTAGAGATACATCTTGCTGCGGGTGAAAAATGTGCAAGATGTTGGAAAGTTCTTCCAGAAGTTAAAGTTGATCATGGATTGTGTATTAGATGTGAAGAGGTAGTTTCTGAAAAAGCTTAGGTTAGTTGAAATGTTGAGTCTGTTAATTTGATGCATTTAAATAGGGTTTAGAAAATAAATGGATGATTTAAGAAAATCCGATTATATACGCTTTTTTTTTATAGCCTTTTTTATTGTTCTTATGGATTTTGTCCTTAAGAAATGGATGTTATTATTACTGTTTGAGCAGCCAAAACAAATTGTCGTAACGACCTTTTTTAATTTAACACCTGTTTGGAATAACGGTATTAGTTTTGGATTAATGTCGTCTCAACCGGAAATGGTTCGATTTATTATTCCGATACTTGCCTTGCTTGTCATTACATATTTGATAAGCCAATTAAGGTTTCAAGGGTATTTACAGCAGTTAGCCTCGGCGATTATTTCTGGAGGTGCAGTTGGAAATGTGATCGATAGAATTTTATATGGTAAAGTAGTTGATTTTTTAGATTTTCATATTGGGGGTTATCACTGGCCAGCATTTAATATAGCAGATATTGCTATATGTACTGGAATTGCAATATGGGTTTATGCAATTATAAATACATCGTCAACGCACGGAGGGGATAATGCAGAAGTTTAGTTCATTATTGATGGTATTTTTTCTCATCATAGTTTGTGGAACCACTGCATGTTCCGATTATCGCCGTGCTATAGGAACTGAAAAGTCAACACCAGATGAATTTCAAGTTGTTGTGAGACCACCACTGTCGCTTCCTCCTGATTTTACATCTCGTCCAGACGCAGAATCAATTAATTTTGGAGTGGATGAAAAATCTTCTTTGAATATTATGAATAAGCTTTTTGAAAGACGAAGCAAGGTAGCAATAGGTTATGATGAATTTTTTGAATTAAGTTCAATTGAACCTAATATTAGAACTATCATTGATCAAGAAACAACGGGTATTATTTTTGAACGTAGATTGCCTATTAATGTTATTTTTGGCGGCATTCCAGATGTAGGGCCAATATTGGACCAAATTACAGAAGACAGACGAATAAGGACCAATATCATGCAACAAAGAGCAATTAATTCAGGTGCTACCCCTGCTTATGACGGTGTACTCGGAGATGAAATTCAAGTTCAATAAATTAATTTTTTAATAAGTATAGAAAAAACTAAGATGAGTAGAATAAGACTACTACCGAGCCATCTTGTGGACCAGATTGCTGCAGGGGAAGTTATTGAACGACCAGCGAGTGCTTTGAAAGAATTAATTGAAAACTCGCTGGATGCGCAGGCGACAGAGATTTCCATTAATCTTAGTCAAGGTGGATTAAAAAGTATTTCTGTGTCAGATAATGGCTATGGGATGATTGAAGATGAGCTATGTCTGGCGGTTAAGAGGCATGCGACTTCAAAATTACCAAATGCAAACTTATTCCAGATAAAAAGTTTTGGGTTTAGAGGCGAAGCACTTCCCTCGATAGCAGCTGTTTCAGATTTTGAAATCTCTTCAAGAACTGAGAAAATGGATCACGGTTGGAAAATCCATATTGAGCATGGGACTATTTATCCAACTAATCCAGTTGCACATGCAGTTGGTACGACAGTTACTTTCCGAGATATATTTAATAAAATTCCAGCAAGACGTAAATTTTTAAAAACCCAACGTTCTGAGGCAGGCAAGTGCTTTGAAGTGATAAAGCAACTTGCTATGACGAAACCAGGGGTAGCTTTTAAAGTTTATGAAAATGATAAAACCATATTAAATTTTCCTGTTAGAACTGATGATAATATAGGAATTCGAGAGAGATTATCAGATGTGATGGGTTATATTTTTGCCAAAGAGGCAGTTATGCTTGATGCACAGAGTGACACATTCGGTCTTTCAGGTTTGATGGGTCTGCCAACAATGAATAGACCAACAACTCAATATATGAATATTTTTGTAAATCAACGTCCAGTAAAAGACAAACAGTTGGTTGGAGCCATTCGTGCTGCATATGCAGATACCCTCCCTAGAGGCAGATACCCGTTTCTTGCTTTGTTCATCACCGTTGCTTATGAGGATGTGGATGTAAATGTGCATCCAGCTAAAAGTGAAGTTCGTTTCTCAGACCCTAGTTCCATTCGGAGTCTAATTGTCGGGTCTATTCAATCAGCTTTGCGTAATAAGGGAATACAGGCTACAGCAGAATTAAGTCAAAATGTATTTAACCGGTTATCAGGCAGTAAACATAGAGGGAAATCAGAAAAACCAAATTTGACATCTTTTGAGGGCATTAACTTTTCAGAAAGGCAAAGCCTATCAAAGCAGCGGAATTCGGATTTTGATCGAGTAGTTCCCGATGACATGTTTTTTAACGCTCCACCACTTGCGAAAGAGGTTGAGGATGATAAAGAAGCCAAAATTCAAAACCAAATAGAATTAAGAGGAGCTCTATTAGGTGCTGCAAGAGCACAATATCATAAAAATTATATCATATCTGAAACACAGGAAGGTATTGTTATTATCGACCAACATGCAGCTCATGAACGTCTCGTAATGGAAAGAATGAAATTAGATTTAACATCTAATAGAATAAAGACGCAATTGTTATTATTACCTGAAATTATATCCCTCGTTCCCGAACAATTAGAGGCTATAAACAACCATTTGGAACCTTTAAATCAGCTTGGTTTAATCATAGAGTCTTTTGGCAAAGACTCTGTTATCGTGAGAGAAACACCAGCTCTTTTAGGAGAGGTAAATGCACAAGAGCTGGTAAAAGACATTGCTGAAGAGCTGATTAATTTGTCAAGTTCCACTAGTCTTGAGGATAAAATATCATTTGTGCTAGGCACAATTGCTTGCCATGGGTCAGTTCGTTCAGGAAGAATATTAAATGTAGCTGAGATGAACCAGCTGTTAAGAGATATGGAAATTACCCCTAATTCAGGCCAATGTAATCATGGCAGGCCAACCTATATCAAGATATCATTGTCAGAAATCGAAAGTCTTTTTGGTAGACGTTAAAAAGGTTTCCAATTGAATAAATAAATAGAAGAAATGCCATATATACGTTTATCGGCAAATTTAAATTCATAAGGTAAAGTCAATTCATCTTTTTTAGGCATTTCTATTATTACAAGTGCACCCTGTCGTATGGCACCTATTCTCGCTATATTTTGAATGGTCTGTGATGTAATATTATTTGTATAAGGCGCATCACAAAATACCACGTCAGCAGGTGGATATGCCCATCTTGTAATATTCTCTAAAGACCCCGCTAGAATAGTAGTAGTATCTATAAAACCTAGCTTTTGAATATTAGCTCGTAATGTCTTAATTGCCTGCTGGTCGCGTTCAATAAAGTAGGCCTCATTTGCCCCTCTGGAAATAGCTTCTAACCCAAGTGCACCGGTTCCAGCAAATAAATCTAAAATAGTTGCGTTTCTTACAATCGGAGTGAAGCGGCCACCATCTAATAAATTAAAAATAGCCTCCCTTACACGTTGACCAGTTGGACGAACTGAAAGGCTTTTGCATTCAACGAGCTTTGCGCCTCGCCTTATTCCGCCTATTATTCGCATTATTGTTTCCTGATTTCTTTGTAAAGAGTGTATGTGTCTGTTTTTTTTTGTTTAGTTTTTCCCCTGTGATTTCAAATGAAGCTTGTTTTGGGAAATTTGTATTAGATTGTCCAAGTTGCTCACGTAAAATGGTTTGTTTTACTTCTTGGAAGTCACCTTCTTTCATGGCACCAAGCTGAAAAGGACCATAAGAAGTTCTAATTAATCTACTAACAGAATATCCAAGAAATTCCATTACACTTCGAATTTCACGATTTTTCCCCTCTTTGATGGCAATTGTAAGCCAAGCATTACTTGTCATTTGTTTATCAAGCTTTGCAAGAAGACTACCATAACGAATGCCTTCTATTGTGATTCCTTCCTTTAATTTTTCCAGTTGATTTTGGTCGACTCTGCCATAAACACGCACTCGGTATTTTCGAGTCCATCCTGTGCTAGGTAATTCTAGATAACGTGCAAGTTCCCCATCATTCGTCAATAAAATTATGCCTTCTGAGTCGAGGTCAAGCCTACCAATACTCATTACACGCGGGATTTTGTTTTTTAATCTATCAAAAATTGTCTCCCTATTTTTATCGTCACGATTAGAGACAATAAGTCCACGTGGTTTGTAATATCGCCACAAACGTGTTTCTTCTTGTTTTGGGAGTGGTTTATTATCCACAAGAATCTTATCATTAGGCCCAACTATATAAGCAGGAGACTCGAGAGTTAAATTATTTATCATAACTCTACCATCACGAATCCAGCTTTCTGCATCTCTTCGTGAACAAAGTCCGGCTCGTGCAATCCTCTTCGCAATCCGCTCAGATTGTGTAATTTTATCTAGTTCAAATGAAGTTTTGAATGGAGGCATAATAATAGAAGTAGAGCATAAAAAAGAAGGAAAAAATAGTCTGAAGAAAACAAGATATTGCTTTTTTCATTTAGTTTTGTCATTGGCTATATATGAGTTACGAAGATCATATGAAATTAGCTTTGCAAAACGCAGAAAGAGCATTCCGAATTGGTGAAGTCCCTGTAGGAGCAGTGATTGTGAACTCGGATGGCAAAGTTATTGCTACTGCACATAATTTAGTTGAGTCGGAGTTTGATGCCACCGCACATGCTGAATGCCTTGTTTTAAGGAAAGCTATGAGAAACCTAGGTCAAAAATATCTAGAAGAATGCGATCTATGGGTAACGCTTGAGCCGTGTGCAATGTGTGCAGGGGCTATTTCAAATGCAAGAATTCGGAGGCTATATTATGCAGTAGAGGATAAAAAAGGGGGTGCTGTAGATAATGGCAGCCGTGTGTTTAGCCATGCCACTTGTCATCATAAACCAGAAATTTATGGTGGTATAATGAAAACACAATCAGCAAGCTTACTTAAGAGGTTTTTTTTAGGAAAGCGCTAGAAATCAGCAATATCCGTTCTGTAAAAACCATTTTCCCAATTAATTTTTGACACAGTTTCATAAGCTTCCAAGCGTGCTTTTTGATAACTCTTCGCTTTAGCAGTTATGCTTAACACGCGTCCACCTATCGCGATTATTTCGCCTTTCTGATCCATTCCAGTCCCTGAGTGGTAGATAAAACAATCTGTGTTCAATGAGACAAGGTCTATATCTTTAATTATTGAATTAGGCTCATAGCTACCAGGGTATCCCTTATTGGCCATAACAACGGTAATTGCTACGTCATTGGTAAACTTAATCACTGCATCTTTTTGCCTTTTTTTACAATGCAGAAGAATTAGGTCTAGCAAATCACTCTCTAATCTAGGCAAGATTACCTGAGCTTCAGGATCACCAAATCTGCAATTAAATTCTATGACTTTTGGACCTGAATCTGTCAGCATAAGGCCTGCATATAATATCCCGGTATAGGGCTTACCGTCTAATACCATTCCTTTTGCAACTGGCTTTAAGATTTTCTCAATTATATATTCGCGTAATTTGTTTGTTTCATCTGGAGATGGGCTCACTGCGCCCATTCCACCTGTGTTGGGGCCTTCATCTCCATTGAATGCTCTTTTATGGTCCCTAGCACTTGCGAGCCAAATCACTTCTTCAGAGTCAATGAGCGCAAAGGCAGATAGTTCAGCGCCAGAAATGCATTCTTCTACTACGATAGTATCACTAGCTGCTCCAAAACCACCTGAAAGCATCATATCAATCGAATGGAAGGCTTCTTCTTTTGTTTTACAAACAACAACACCTTTTCCTGCAGCAAGGCCATCTGCTTTAACTACACATTCTGGGCCAATTTCATCTACATATTTTTTGGCTTTTTGGTTATCCGTAAAACGACTAAACTTAGGTTGTGGTATATCATAGCGCTTGCAGAAATCACGTGCAAAATATTTAGACCCCTCTAGTTTCGCCGCTGCAGCACTTGGCCCAAATGCCAAGATATTACTTGCCCGTAACGCATCTGCGAGTCCTGCAACTAGAGGCATTTCAGGGCCGATAACTACAAGTTCAATATTAAATTTTTTACATTCCTTAATGATTGCTTCGTTATTGTCAGATGACAATTCAATACAAGTGGCGAATTTAGATATACCTGGGTTTCCAGGAGCGGCATATAGTCGTGTACACTTTATTGAAGTTGAAATGGCTTTTGCAAGTGCATGTTCCCTTCCTCCTCCTCCAACAATTAATACGTTCATCTTCGCTTATCCATAAATCATATTAATTAAATCTATTAGTCTTTAGAATGCTTAAATATTCAGCGGATGTCGGCCGTTGTCTAAATTGAGGTATCTGTGCCATAAATAGAGCATTAGAACAATGATATTTAAATGAGAAACTATATTTTGTCTGAAAAAGAAACACTTTCGAACCAACCAATATACACAGTTGCTGATTTATCAAACGCGGTAAAACGGGCGATTGAGTCTAATTTCGATTTTGTTAGAGTTCGCGGTGAAATTTCAAAGCCAGCTTCTCCGGATTCTGGACATATTTATTTTAGCTTAAAAGATCAAAATGTTACTTTAGCCTGTGTTATTTGGAAAGGACAGCTTAGTCATATTAATATTCAACCAGAGGAGGGTATGGACGTAATTTGTTCAGGGAAATTAACAACATTTTCGGGACAGTCACGTTATCAATTAAATGTAATCCAAATTGAATATTCTGGTGAAGGGGCATTACTTAAACAATTAGGGGTATTAAAAAGGCAACTTCAGGCTGAGGGTTTATTCTCTGAAGATCGAAAGCAAAAAACACCATATTTGCCATCTGTGATAGGGGTAGTAACTTCGCCAACTGGGGCTGTAATAAGAGATATTCTGCATAGATTATCAGAAAGATTTGGTGTTCGTGTTTTAATTGCGCCAGTTCCTGTTCAAGGCTTGGGAGCAGAGAAGCATATTGCAAATGCGATCACTGCGTTTAATCAATTGTCCCAATCTGAGAATATCCCAAAACCTCAAGTTATCATTGTAGCTCGTGGTGGTGGCTCACTTGAAGATCTTTGGTGTTTCAATGAAGAAGTTGTTGTAAGAGCCGTCTCGCAAAGCAAAATACCTATTATTTCTGCTGTTGGGCATGAGACAGATACAACACTGATTGATTATGCGGCTGATATAAGGGCTCCAACCCCAACAGCAGCAGCAGAAATTGCAACCCCCGTTTTATCAGAGCTAATAACACGTATAAATGAGCTTAATTTTAGAACAAGCCAAGCCATGGATAGAAAGTTTCTCTTCAAAGAAAATCAACTCACTGCCGCAATTCGAGGGCTTATACATCCTTCAGATCAAATAAATAATTATAGTCAAAGAATTGATATTATGAATGAGCGAATTGAAAAAACATTGCAAAATATTATTAGTTCAAAACTGAATTATTTAACACGTTTGTTTGAGAAAATGCCAACACCTGAGCAAAATCTCACTAATATTCAGTCAAGCATAATAGAAGCAAATGAACGGATGAAAGCACAAATTGAAAAAATTCTTTTAAATTCGGAGCAGACGGTTCTAAGATATGGGCAATTATTGGACGCTTTTTCTTTTAAGAGGGTACTTGAAAAAGGGTTTGTATTAGTAACTGATAGAAAAGGAAACCCCGTTAAACAATCGCAGGATGCCGAACCAGGTGCATATATAAATCTTCAGTTTTACGATGCTAAAAGACAAGCACAACTTGACCCAGACACATTAAATACAGTTGATAATAAAGGTGATAATAGTTCGGAAAAACGTGAAACTTCTAAACAAAAAGAAAATAATAAAAAAAATAAAATAGAATTACAGCCTAAATTATTATAGCAATGCAAGGGTGTCAGACTGAGATATCTTATACATTAATACTTCCCCAGCGTCTGTGAGGCCATAACCATTGATCAGGATGTTTTTTTATCCAGTCTTCAACTAGCTCATTTATGTGTTTTGCTACAGCGAGAATTTCTTCATCTGTGGCAGCTTTTTTCACCGAAACTGGTTCGTGAACAATAATTTTATAATAGGCACCCTTAGTCCTGATAGTCTCGACAGGAAAGAGTTTAATCTGTAGTTTGGAGGCAATTTTTATATGCGCAATAGGTGTTTTAGCATGCATGCCAAAAAATGGAACCATGCGACCTTCACGAAGTTGCTGGTCGATTAGTATCGCTATAACGCCATTTTCTTGGATAGTAGATAACATTCCTGATGCTGCTTTTCGACCCTTCTGAAAGAAGTTTGCATTTAAATATTTCTGACGTTTTTGGATTAAAAAATTAGCGAGGGGATTGTTCAGAGGTCGATAGACTATTCCTGATTTCCGATTCAGTCTCTTTAATATAGTTGGAATTACTTCCCAATTCGCCTGATGGGCACCAATGATTATGCTTCCTTCTTCACATTCAGCAATTTTTTCTAGTCCTTCTATTTGGACTCGTTTTGACGAATTCATTAAACTAAGAGTATGAGAAAATTCACCTATATTACGTCCTAGATTCCACCACATAGCTGATAAAATTTGATTATGTTCGTTTTCTGAAAGTTCTGGTATTGCAAGTGACAGATTTGCTCTTGCTCTTTTGTGCCAGCTTGTTAAAGGGCCTATTTTTGAACCTAACCAGCCTGTAGATGAGCTTGCAATATCAATAGGTATAATTCGTAAAATAAGAAGTACGAAAAATAACAATATAGCTTCAATAGGCCAAAATATATAGCGAATTAGAAATTGTTTTACCTTGGAATTACGATGATATGACATTTTCAAATATACTCTCAAGAAATGACACTATTTTTATGGTATCATCTGCAGAGAAATGAATTCTCACTGGCACAGTTAGAACTCTGTCACGCCAATCAGTAGGTAATCTCATCCAATCTTTTTGTGTTGTAACAAGTTCGGCTCCAGATTGCATCGCCTCCTCGTATAATTGAGTTAAATCTGCATCGGTGTACGGATGGTGGTCTGCAAAGTGTGCTTCCCCAACAAGGTCGGTTCCAATGTCATTTAATGTTTTGAAAAACCGTGGTGGGTTACCAATTCCTGCAAAACCGTAGACACGTCTATTTTTCATTTTCTCAACTATTTCTTCGTCGGGGTGGAGTTCTCCTGTAAAAGTAGGAATATGGGGTGGAATTTTTTGTTTCAAACCTGTTTCATCTTTCCCATTAAAAATTACCAAATCTATATTTTGTATACCAACTTCCAATTTCTGCCGCATTGGTCCTGCTGGTAATAAAAAACCATTTCCAATTCCATACTTTCCATCGAACACAGCAATATTTAAATCTTTTTTTAATGTTGGATTCTGAAGGCCATCATCCATTACTATGCAGTCATATTTTTTTTCGTCTAATATATGGTTGGCTCCTAAAGGTCTGTTTCTGCTTACACACACATCCAGTGAGTGAGCCATCATTAAAGGTTCATCACCAACATCTAATGATTGATGAAGATTTGTACTAACAAAAATTGGCCCTTTTTCCTTGCCACCAAATCCACGCGTTAAAATTGAAGTTGATTTTCCAATGCCCGATAGAAATCTACATAAAGTAATTACGACAGGTGTTTTACCACTTCCACCAACAGTAAGATTACCAACACAAATAACTGGAATTTCTGTTTCCTTAGTGTTCAATATTTTTTGTTGTGTATAGTGGCCAAAACGCCAGATATAGCTAACTGGAAATAAGATAACAGACTGCCAGCTTATTTCAGTCCAAAATTGGGGTGTTTTGATTGGCATTTAGGGTTTTTGCTCTATAGTTGATATAATATAATGTGCCGCTTTTGCAGGACGCATGCAAGCTTCTTGAGCAATTTTTTGGCCCTTAACCAAAGCTTTTTCCATTCTGTTATTAGGCTTAAGGATATCTTCTAATGTCCTACTGAGAGTTTGATTTGATTTAACTTGATGTATCATCCCTGTTTTAATTAACAATGAATAGTCAGACTTATTTTTAAAAATAGATTTACCACATATTATCGCTTTTCCTGCAAGTGCAGGCTCAATAGGGTTATGCCCTCCAGACTTAAAAAAGCTACCACCAAGAACAATAATATCTGCAACATTGTACAAGCACCTCATTTCTCCCATGCTATCACTCAGAAAATAACGATGTTTAGAAATCGGTAGTTCCCCTTTAGAACGTCTTGGCATTGAACCTAATCGATTTATAATTTCTTCAGCTCTTTTGAGATGTCTTGGAGCAAATATTAGAAGAAATTTTTCAGAACCAGCTATTTTCGAAACTGCATTTGCAATGAGTACTTCTTCATTTTCATGAGTTGATGCAGCAAGTATTATTTTACGTTTAGTTTTCTTTGCATAGTCTCTTATGGCCAACTCATAAGGAGATTTTGGCAAGTTTATGAGGGGGCTATTTTTAAGTGAACCAATATTCAAAAACTCTGGCCCACCGTTACACTTCTCTATGTTCGCCAGCTGTTCGAAGCGTTTTTTTTGTTCATTATCAATAGCTAATATTAATAAAGGGCTCGAAAAAAGCTGTTTTGCAAGCAATGGATTTTTTTCCCATTTCGACTTTGCAGATTTTGAGATTTGGCTTGAAGCAAATATTATTGGGATTTGTCTTTTCTTCGTCTGAGTAATTAGATTAAACCAAAAATCTGACTCCAAAAATAAGGCACAATCAGGTTCCCAGTAATTCAAAAAATTAGATACCCAGGCTGAGTGATCTAATGGCTGAAATGCATGAATTACCGCCATTTTGCAGTGGTTTTTTTCAATATTTTCAGCTGAAGTTATTGTATTTGTAGTTATTAAAAAATGCCAATTTGGGCGTAAATTTTTTAAATGCTCAACTAAATTAAGGGCTGCGTTAGACTCGCCAAGAGAAACAGCATGCAACCAAATTAATTTTCCTTTAGGACGAGGTAATTTATACCCTCGACCAAATCTTTCATTTAAACGTAACTTATCTTCTTTCCTCTGACCTAAGCGAAAATATAAAAAAAATCGAACAAAAGGAAAAAGGAAAACCCAGCATAATTGATATAAGAAAGGGTTAATATACATTTATGACCTCTTATTTTTTTTCTTTTTTATGCTTTCAGATTTAGCAATTAGAGCGTCACATTTTTCAGTCAGAGTATTCAGCTCATTTTCAATTTGACGACGCCAGATCTCAAATATTTCCCTAGAAATTTGTCTTTTATTATCTAGTATCTCATTTTTTTTTCGTTCAAGTGTAGGAAGTCTGATTGGCTCTCCCCATAAAATCAAAGAGCTGCTAAATGGTTTTGGAATTCTTGTCTTATCCCAGCTATTAAGAAGCCATTGTCTATCTGCAGCAAATACGACAGGAATAATTTCAATGCCAGTTTGATGAGCTAAAGCAATTGGCCCCATAGCAAGAGTTCTTGCTGGACCTCTTGGTCCATCAGGTGTTATTCCTACATTGTGTCCCTTTTTGAGTTCTTTAGCGAGCTCACGAAAACCACTTAATGCTTGTTTGTTAGATGACCCCCAAACAACATTCAATCCGACTAACTTGATTGCTGTTCCAAGAAGTTTTCCATCAGAGTGAGGTGAATTTAAAGTTGTGATAGGCCTTGGCAGGTTCCAAGTCATACCAATAATGTGTTCGTGCCATGAAATAATTATATATGGTTTTTTGCGCCTTTTAACTAACTTATATATCTGTTTATTTTCGTGTTTCCATCTAACCGTTACGCCGATAAAAAAAATAATGCCCGCTAGAAGCAATGAGAATAACGTTCTTCCTAAGAAAAAATGGCTTAGTTTTTTGAGCATATTTTAGGCAATAAGGCTAATTGTGTTATGGTGGTCAAAACCATTCGTTGTTCCAATTTCCCACATTTTTTCTATCACGTATTCAGAAAATTCGCAATTTGTTGTCATTTTATAGAGTTTTCATAAAAAGTGAATTATCTGCTTAGAATGTGTTAATAAGATTATAGTTGTAGATAAAAATAATACGATGGTATGTCAAAAACAAATTTAGTTTAAATTTAGTTTCATTAAAGGGTAGAAATGGCAAAATCAGAAAGCAAAACATCTGTGGTTTATAGAGAAATCTGGTCCAGATTTGCAAAACCTTTCACCAGACTATTCATAATTGCGATCTTTTTAATGATAATAGTTGCTGTATCGAGTTCCATTTATCCTGCGATAATGCAACAGGTTTTCAATCATCTTGCTGGAGAGGAAACTTTTATTAAGCATAATTTTATTACTATCGTTCCAATAATTATTATTTTAATAGCACTGATCAAGGCATCAGCGATGTATCTTCAAATAATCACAGTTAATCGATTTGCACAATCTATTGCAACTTTAATGCAAGATAAGATGATGAGCCATTTATTACATGCAGATTTAGGGGTAATCACACAGCATCCGTCAGGTGTTTTTATTTCTCGTATAATGAATGATGTGAATTTGGTAAAAGAGGCTGTTATAAGGTTATCAAATAATCTTATAAGAGACTCATTAACTATTCTAGTAATGATTGGAATGATGTTTTGGTTTGATTTCTGGCTTTCTATACTGGTATTGGCAATTTATCCAATTGCTTTTCAACCGATTTTTTTGATTGGCCGCAAGCAGCGTAATCATGCATATCAATTGCAGGTCACCATGGAACATGTAACTTCAATCATATCAGAAATCATCGGTGGTAGCAGAATGATAAAGGCTTTTGATCTTGAAGATAAACAGACAGTGCGTGCCTCTAAAATATTTGATAAACTAAAAATTGCCTATTTATCTTTATTGTCTGGAAGGGCCCGCATAGACCCCTTATTAGAGGCATTAGGAGGTATCGCGGTTGCAGGAGTGATCGGTGTTGCAAGTTGGCGTATTAGTAATGGAGAAATGCTCGTTGGTGATGTAGTTGGTTTTATCACGGCCTTTTTAATGCTAGTTCAGCCTGTAAGAGCCATTGGAACATTAAATGCTGTGACTCAAGAAGGGTTATCGGCTGGAAAAAGAGTGTTAGAGTTAATATCTACGAAACCTAACATTAGGTCATCTGAAAATGCAGTTATATTAAAAACTAACAAAGCTGAAATTGAGTTTTCAAATGTATCATTTTCATTTAAGGACAAACCTATTTTAAAGGATATAAGTTTTAAAATAAATGAAGGAGAAACAGTTGCTTTGGTTGGTGAAAGTGGTGCTGGAAAATCAACTTTAATCAATCTCATACCAAGATTTTTTGATATTAATATAGGCAGAATTCTCATTAATAATCAGGATATCAGAGAGTTCAACATAAAAAGTTTACGAGCGCATATTGCGCTAATAAGCCAAGATTCAATCTTGTTTGATAATACAGTAATGGAAAACATTCGCTTTGGCAGTCAAAATGCCACGGAGACAGAAATTATAGATGCTGCAAAAAAAGCTGCAGCGGATGATTTTATTTGTGAGCTCACGGGCGGTTATAGCGCCTTAGTTGGGCCTCATGGAAACTTACTTTCAGGTGGACAAAGGCAACGGATAGCAATTGCAAGAGCCATTTTGAAAGATGCTCCTATTTTACTTATGGATGAGGCCACCTCATCACTTGATGCTCAATCTGAACAAAAAGTGCAAGTTGGACTAGAGCAATCAATTAAAGGCCGAACAAGTCTTATAATTGCTCACCGTCTTTCAACGATTAGATCCGCAGATAGAATTTATGTATTGAAAGCAGGGAAGATTATAGAGACAGGTACGCACGAGAGTTTGTTAGCTCAAGCAGGCACGTATTCAAAAATGATTTCACTTCAGCAATTTTCATGACCATTATTCTCTTTTTAAGATAGAATCAACAAAACGGCTTGCTATAGGTTGTTCTTGAAATTCTCTTGATAGTTTTTCTGGGTCATAAATCTCTTCTACCCACTTAATGAATTCGATTCCCTGTTTTTCAAATGGTATATAGGATGAAATAAAAGCATCAAGAATTCCAGTTTTAGCGTGTTTTATGTGCAAATATTTAAATGAAAGTTGTTTGAGCGCTTCAATTGCGGGTTTTTTCATTACGACTATAACATATAAAGCTGACATCAAACCAGCTCTATCTGCACCTGACTTACAATGAAGCAATGATGGTTTCTGAATTGAAGAAAATAAAGAAGGAACCTTTAAAAGCATTTCTTTTTCAGGAGCTGCTCTGGAGCGCACTCTGAAATTGATAAGATTAATATTTAATTTATCACAGACCTCTGCCTCTAATTGCCACCCGCCAGATTCGCGGGGACCTCTTAAATTCAGTATTGTTTTTATACCAAAGTTATTATGAGCATGCTCAATTTGCTTAGGAGAGGGCTGATTACTTCGCCACATATAGTTATCTATCTGATAAAGATTTTGAAAAGCTAGTCTTAAAAACCCATGGTCGTGTAGGTATAATTCTAACCAATCAGCAAGGCCCGACCTTTTAAAATTTGATGCTTCGTAAGGGTAGTCTAAGGAGACTTTTTTTTGACTCATTTAACCACCAGCTACCATCATGCCGTCAATTCTAATACTGGGGGCGGTAGTCGAAAAACGCAGGTCGATATCATTTGCAGGGGTCATTTCTAAGAACATATCTTTAAGGTTACCTGCAATTGTTGCTTCAGTGACAGGATAAGCAATTTCTCCATTTTCAATCCAGTAACCCGATGCGCCTCTACTGTAATCTCCAGTTGTAAGGCTCACAGAACTTCCAATAAGTTCTGTAACTAAGAAGCCCTTTTTAATATCTGCAATGAGTGTCTCAGGAGAAACAATCCCATTTTCAATTAGGCAATTAGAAGTTCCTGGTGACGGTGGCGTTGATAGTGACCTAACAGCATTTCCAGTTGGTAACATTTCTAATTGTGAGGCACTAGCTAGATCTAATAGCCAATTTTGTAAGACTCCATCTTTTATGAGTTGTAGCTGTTTTACTGGTAGCGTTTCACCATCAAACATTCGAGAACCGAGCCCGCGATTTCGCAATGGGTCATCTGTTACAGAAATAGATGGATTGGCAATTTTTTGATTCATTTTATCTTTAAGAAAACTAGTGCCTCTTGCAACACTAGCCCCATTTACTGCGCTCGCAAAATGACTTGTAAGACTTTTGGAAACTCGGCTGTCAAATATTACTGGAAATTGGCCTGTTGAAGCATTTCTCGCTCCAAGTCTGCTAATTGTGCGATTTCCTGCGGATATGCCAATTTCCTTTGGATCAGTTAAATCCTCAGCATAAACGGTGGAGCTAAAATCATAATCTGTTTCCATTCTTCCGTCCTTTTCAGCTATCACCGAAGCTGAAATACTAAAGGAAGAGCGTTCATATTCACCTGTAAATCCTGTACTAGTTGCAATTGCTATTTCTGCTGTGGCTTGTCCGGCAGAAGCCCCTTCAGAATTTGTAACTCCGCTAACTTCGAGAGCCGCTGCTTCACATTTTAAAGCCATTTCAGTTAACGTGTTAGTATCGAATTCGGTGTCATCATAAACCTCTAAATTGGGTAGTTCCGTTACCTGTTCCTCTTTAGACGCAAGGCGTGCATATGGGTCAGCTGGGGCAACTCGTGCCATTGCAATAGCTCTCTGACACAGGTCCCTTATCCCATTTGCATCAACTTTTCCTGTTGAAATGCTTGCAGACTGTTGGCCAGTAAACACTCGAAGCCCAAGCTGAAAATCCTCAGCATGTTCTACAGATTCAAATTTTCCAAGACGAACTTCAACACCAACACCTTTGTTTCTTACTAATGTTGCTTCAGCAGCATCAGCCCCCTCAGAGCGCGCTGTTTGTAATAAATCAATAATAATATTTTTTGTTGTATCATCCATATATATCAGATAGCGCGCAAATAGGTCTTGTGCAACTGCTTGCTGGCAAGAAAGTTTATGTTTATACTATAAGTTATGAAAAAAAAATCAGTTTTTATAGATGGAAGTTCTGGAACCACAGGCCTTCAAGTAGTATCTCGTTTGTCTCAAAGGGCGGATATTAGTTTAATTTCTCTTCCAGACAAAGAGAAAAAATTGAAGGAAAAACGACTACAGTCTATGCAAGAAGCAGATTTAACAATACTTTGTTTACCAGATTTGGCAGCCATTGAAGCGGTGGAGCTCGTGAAAGAGACTGATGTTCGAATAATTGATGCTTCGTCAGCTCATCGAACTGCACCAGGCTGGGTGTATGGTTTTCCAGAATTATGCC
The DNA here is from genome assembly GCA_902520885.1 of uncultured SAR116 cluster alpha proteobacterium. GTDB lineage: Bacteria > Pseudomonadota > Alphaproteobacteria > Puniceispirillales > Puniceispirillaceae > UBA5951. The sequence continues at coordinate 49,925 of CABYPW010000012.1, read as the reverse complement.
AACAACAAATTAACAAAATAGCTAAAGCAAGATTTGTCAGCAATCCTGGTTGCTATGCCTCAGGGTTTATTGCACTGTCGCGACCTTTGGTTGATAGTGGATTTATTTCACCAAACTTGTGCCTGATTGCCCCTGCGGTCTCAGGCTATTCAGGGGGTGGCAAAAACATGATTAAATCTATCAGAAATGGTGATCTGCCGACACATTTTGACTATGGCTTAGAACTTGACCATAAACATATTCCAGAAATGATCATGCAAACTGGCCTGCAGAGTCCTCCATTATTTATGCCATCTGTTGGTCTTTTTGAGCAAGGGATGTTGGTTCGATTAGCAATTCCAAAATCCCACTTTTCAAAAGATGTTTCGATTAAAGATATTTTTGAATTATATCAGAAGACATATTCTGAACATCCATTGATAAGGGTTTGTGAGCAAGAATTTGAACTTATGTCAAAAAATTTGTTAACGTTGTCAGCAGATGGATTAGCCGGTCAAGACGGTCTTGAAATTTATTGTTTTAATAATCCAAAAACAGAACAATTTTTATTAATATCGAGACTGGATAATCTTGGAAAAGGTGCAGCAGGCGCATGCGTTCAGAATTTGAACATTATGCTTGGGTACGATCAATTTTTGGGGTTAAATTGGCAATAGTGATTTAAGAAAAATTTCGTTGAAAAGTATCTGTATAAGCAAACCAAATGTAATTATAAGGCCGCAATCCCTATTGGATTTGAATATTTTTAGAGCAGTATTTTTTTCTATAATTTTTAATTTTTTTATTTGCCAGACCAAATGCATTATTGCGCCAATGATACCTAAAATCCAGAGGTTTATCTCAAATTTTAGCCAGAGGCCGATTGACCATAGGAAAATTGCAGTTCCATATAGCGTCGTAATACCTAAAATTAGATTGGAACCAAAGGAAAGTGCAGCAGAGCCAATATTTAGTTTTTTATCATCATTTTTGTCCTGTATTGCGTAGATTGTATCATAACCAATTATCCAGCAAACTGTGCCCGCATAAATCCAAAATATAGCTTCACCTGGCCAATTATTAGTAGCGCTTACTGAACCAAGAAGAATGCCCCACGAAAATACAAAACCTAGAACAATTTGCGGCCATCTAGTGAATCGTTTTGCAAGGGGGTAACATATTATCAATGGAAATGACAAAATTCCCATAATCCAGGCTTTAAATGGTAATTGAAGCAAGATAATTAATGAGAATGACAATATTAACGTAAGGTATATAAAAGCGGACCTTGTAGACATTGTTCCAGCTGCAAGCGGCCGCAAAGATGTTCGTGAAACTTTTCTATCGATATCACGATCCCATAGGTCATTAATAATGCATCCCGCTGCACGCATTAATATTGCACCGATCATGAATAACCCCATCAATCTCGATGTTTCAAAAAGAGTATTATGATGGATCAAAATTGCCCACCAACTTGGTAATAATAATAACCACCAGCCGATGGGCCTATCTAAGCGAGCTATAATGAAATAAGGTTGGAGCGACTTTGGTACGCTTGACAACCATCCATCAGTAGCGATATCTGTGTTTGTGTGGTTTGGTGAAGCCATTTCAACGAGATATTTTCAAAATGTTAAACTAAATTCAATTACAAATATACGACTTAAAATGAAAATGATATCTTTAAGTATTATTAAATATGACGCGCAATGCTTTTAATAATAAAATAAAAGGTTTATACGCTTGTGTACTTTTTTCGAAGCCTTTTTTAATGGTATATACTACAATGAAATTTAAATTATTTTTTGGTTAATTGCGCTAAAATGTATCTTAATTCTAGAATAAATCTAACACGACTTTTTGTAGAGTGTGACTTAATGGAACATAAATTCATTGAGCTGAACGCGGCTCAGGAACACTATCTTTACTCTGTCTTGAGAAAAAAAGATGGTTCTGAGTTACTTTTATTTAATGGCAGAGATGGCGGTTTTTTGAGTGTTATCGAAGCTTCAGGCAAACGAAAGTTTTCAGTTTATTGTAAGAAAAAAATAATTACTCAGACTTCCTCAACAGATTTATGGTTACTTTTTGTACCAATAAAGCGAATAAGAATGGATTTTATGGTTCAAAAAATAACGGAATTAGGTGTTTCAAAAATTTGGCCAGTGCAATCTGAATTCGGTCAAGTAAAACAGTTAAAATATGAAAAACTTCGATCCAATATGATCGAGGCAGTAGAGCAGACAGAACGCCTTGATTTGCCTGAAATTGAAGAATTTATGGATCTTCAAACTGTTCTTGATAACTGGCCAGAGGATAGAATGCTAATTGTATGCGATGAGTCTAAATCCGAGCCAAAGCAAGCAAGAGCGATGGCTGAGTTAAATAGCGCAAAAGTTGGTAAAGCAGCCATATTAATAGGGCCTGAGGGGGGATTTAGTAGTAAAGAGAGAGAGCAGTTAAATCTTCATTCATGCACAGAACATATTTCACTAGGACCAAGAATTTTAAGAAGTGATACCGCAGCAATAGCTGCACTAAGTATCTATCAGTCTAATTTTGGTGATTGGTATAATGAAAAGAAGAATTAAAAGAAATGGTCATCAAATATGACTGAAAATAATATATCCCCATCATACACATCCCTTGTTGAATGGTTTTCAAGCAAGGAGAAAAATCCAAAGGATTGGCGAATAGGAACTGAGCATGAAAAATTCATTTTTTCATTAGATGAGCAAAAACCAGTTGCTTATGAGGGAGATGCAGGTATTGAGGCTATTTTGCGTTATTTGAGCAAAACCTATGATATGAAGCCTATTAAAGAAAACGAAAAATATATAGCTCTAAAAACAAAAGATGGTGCATCAATTTCTTTAGAGCCAGGCGGACAGTTTGAGTTATCTGGGAATGTAGTTAAAACAATACACCACAGTTGTATTGAAACAAATAGACATCTGAAACAAATGCTTGATGTTACGGCCAAACTAGGTTTGGGGATGCTAGGATTGGGATTTCATCCAACCGCATCTAGGGCAGAGGTAAATTGGATGCCTAAAGGCAGGTATAGGATAATGAGGGATTATATGCCAAAGGTAGGTAATTTAGGTTTGGATATGATGCTTCGCACCTGCACCATCCAGACAAATCTGGATTATTGTGACGAACTAGATATGAGACGTAAATTTAAAACCTCACTAGCATTACAGCCAGTTGCTACTGCTTTATTTGCAAATTCACCTTTTAAAGATGGTGCCTTAACAAGTCTTCAGTCTAACAGAGCATTGGTATGGACAGATACGGATCCAGATAGATGTGGAGTACCAACATGCGTTTTTGAACCAAATTTTGGTTATGAACAGTGGATTGACTATGTTTTAGATGTACCAATGTATTTTATTTATAGAAACGGGGAATATTTAAATGTTGCAGGTAAATCCTTTAGACGCTTTATGAGTTCAAAACATAGAGATGATTTTTTTGGCCATACTGCTTCCATGTCAGATTTTGAAGATCATATTACAACTGTCTTCCCAGACGTTCGACTAAAGGGGTATCTCGAAATGCGTGGAGCAGACGGGGGGCCTTGGTCCATTATTTGTGCATTACCAGCTCTTTGGGTTGGATTATTATATGATGAAGAGGCTCTAGAAAAAGCAGAAGCGATAGCAAATAAGTTTACACATCAAGATGTTGTTAATGCTCGAATATCAGCTGCGAAAGACGGATTGAAAGGACAACTAGGCTCACAATCACTTCATGAATTAGCATCACAAATTATTGAAATTGCAGAAATAGGTTTAAGAAACCGTGCAAGATTTAATAAGGAGGATAAAGATGAAACAATATTTCTTAAACCATTAAGAACCATAGTAGATACTGGTCTAACGCAAGCAGATATGGTGCGTAAATTATTTCATGAAAAATGGGCTCAAGATATTCAAAAGGTTTTTGAATATTACAAGTATTAAAGAAAATTAAAGGGTTTTAAGAGCAAAAAATCTTGTATATGAAAACCAACTGAAAGTTTAATCAGCTTAATTTGTATAACCATAAAAATTTTTAGAATATTTAATGGTAATATATTTATTAGGCTGCTTGTGTCCCCCCAACAGTGATGCCCCCGATTTTCAAAGTAGGTTGTCCAACTCCCACCGGGACAGATTGGCCGTTTTTCCCACAAGTTCCAACACCTGCATCCAATTCCATATCATTGCCGATCATAGATATCTTTGACATCGCATCTGGGCCATTTCCTATTAAGGTGGCGCCTTTGACAGGCGCTGTAATTTTCCCGTTTTCTATCAAATAAGCCTCAGACGCAGAAAATACGAACTTTCCAGATGTAATATCAACCTGACCACCCCCAAAATTTACGGCATATAGCCCTTTATCCACGGTAGAACGTATCTCTTCTGGTTCTAAATCACCAGATTGCATAAAAGTATTTGTCATTCTGGGCATTGGAAGGGATGCATATGACTCACGTCTTCCATTACCAGTAGGAGCAACATTCATTAGTCTTGCATTTTGTCTATCCTGTAAATACCCCTTTAGGATACCGTCTTCGATTAAAATGTTACGTGCAGATTTTGTGCCTTCATCGTCAATCGTTATTGAACCACGCCTGTCCGATATTGTGCCGTCGTCTACAACAGTTACACCCTTAGCAGCAACTTGTTCCCCAACTTTGCCAGAAAAAATAGAGGTGCCCTTGCGATTAAAGTCACCTTCCAGACCGTGTCCAACAGCTTCATGTAACATAACTCCAGGCCACCCTGGACCAAGAACGATTTCCATTTCACCAGCAGGTGCAGGGATGGATTCAAGGCCAAGTAGAGCGAGGCGCAATGCTTCATCAACTTCTTGTTGCCAATTGCTTGCGTTTAGATATTTATCAAACATAAAACGGCCACCAGAACCACTAGAGCCAGTTTCCATTCTGCCATTTGCCTCAACCATAACTGACACATTCAACCTGACCAATGGTCTAATATCTGCTGCTCGGTATCCATCTGGTCTCAATATTTGTACAGCTTGCCACGAACCAGCAATCGATGCTGAAACTTGTTTTACTCTACTATCTTTGTCTCGCGCATATTTATCAATAGACTGCAATAGTTTTACCTTTGCATCGAAGGGTGTCACATCAAGTGGATTTGCATCTGAATAAAGTGGTAAATTAGCTGCATTAGACGGTGATAATGCTAATTCCCCAGAATACCCACTTGTGACGGCCTTAACTGTTTGGCCGGCTCTTTCTAAAGCTGCTGTTGACATATCTCCTGAATGGGCAAATGCGTCGGCTTCGCCAATTATAGCCCTCAATCCAAAGCCACAGGATTGGTTATAGCTTGCTGATTTCAGTCTCCCATCATCAAACGAGAGAAATTCAAGATAATCAGTTTCTAAAAACAAGTCACCGTCGTCCGCACCATATAATGCATCTTTTAAAATTGATTCAGCGAATCCCCTATCGAAATTACCATCTTTAAAAAACAAAAGATCTGTCTGCGCGAGTGGGTCCATTAAAATATCCTTCTAACTTATTTTATCAAAATGGTGTATATAAACTAAAAATAAAGATTATTATAGATATAATGGGTTGTATTTCTGCTAACTTCAAGTGCCTGTGTCTTCAAATTTCACAGATAATATCGAGCAATACCTAATTCATTATCATTATGCAGAAAGTTGCGCGACAGGCAGTCGCAGTACTCTTCCCAAAGAGTAAAAAAACATATAGAACTAATACAATATTTTGAGTATTGAAATGAAACTAATTTTATATCTTAGTTTTGTTTGCGGACTATCCTGGGGGATTTAATAATGAGTGCAAGATTTATGCGCTACCTTTTGCTAAGCTTTTTTACATTTGTTGTCTTTGGTTTGTCAGTTGCTGGCGCCGCTCAACCTGAGCCATGGCAAATTGGACTTCAAGAGCCAGCTGGTTCGATAGCGCAAAAGGCAACAGATTTGCATAACTTACTTTTAGTAATCATTACGCTGATATCAGTTTTTGTGCTTGGACTGTTAGTGTTTGTTGGGTGGAGATTTAGGAGAGAATCTAACCCAAAACCTTCAAAAACAACACACAACACTGTTATAGAAATCCTATGGACTGTGGTCCCAGTGTTGATATTAGTTGTAATTGCAGTTCCTTCATTTCGGCTGCTATATTACATGGATGAGACAAAAAATGCTGAAATGGTCATTAAAGTTACAGCAAACCAATGGTACTGGAACTATGAGTACATGGATGAGCAGATTTCCTTTGATAGCTATATGCTTAAGGATGATGAATTGCAGCCTGGCCAACCACGATTGTTATCTGTAGATAATCCACTTGTTGTGCCAGATAATACAAAAATTAAATTTCTTGTAACAGGAAATGACGTAATGCATTCATTTTTTGTACCTTCTTTGGCTGTACAAACATATGCCTTTGTTGGACGTTCTAATGAAGTATGGATAGATGTGCCCCCTGGAGAAAAAACATATTATGGGCAATGCAATCAAATATGTGGCGTAAACCATTCGTTTATGCCAATTGTCGTCAAAGCATTGGCGCATAATAAGTATGAAAAATGGTTGTTGGAAGCAAAGAAAGACTTCGCTTTATCTGATGGACCAGATTACATTCAACTTGCTTCTGTAAAAAAATGAGAATTTAAGGAGACTTTTATAATGAGTGCTCAATCAACTATTGCTGAAAATGAACATGGCGCACCGACTGGATTTGTGAGGCGTTGGCTTTACTCGACAAACCACAAGGATATCGGAACGATGTATATAATTTTTGCGATTATAGCGGCGTTTATTGGGGGTGGATTCTCCGTTTTTATGAGGATGGAGCTTATGCAACCAGGCATCCAATATATGTCAGATGGACATATGTGGAATGTTTTTACGACTGCTCATGGCCTTATAATGGTCTTCTTCGTGGTTATGCCTGGGCTCATTGGAGGCTTTGGTAACTGGTTTGTACCGATAATGATAGGCGCACCAGATATGGCATTTCCAAGAATGAATAATATTTCATTTTGGTTATTGCCGCCAGCCTTTATTTTATTGTTATTGTCCGCAGTAGTTGATGGTGGAGCAGGGGTTGGCTGGACAATTTATCCTCCTCTTTCATCATCCGCAGGCACACCTGGAATGTCTATGGATCTAGCCATTTTTTCACTTCATTTAGCCGGTGTATCATCAATTTTGGGAGCTGCTAATTTCATAACAACTATTTTTAACATGAGAACACCGGGAATGACATTACATAAAATGCCTCTATTTGCTTGGGCAATGCTCATAACAGCCTTCTTATTATTGCTTGCAGTTCCGGTATTAGCAGGAGCTATAACTATGCTTCTCACAGATAGAAACTTTGGGACAACCTTTTTTATACCAGAGGGAGGAGGTGATCCAATTTTGTTTCTTCACTTATTTTGGTTTTTTGGCCATCCAGAGGTATATATCATGATCCTTCCGGCATTTGGAATTGTGAGTCACATCATTTCCACATTTTCAAATAAGCCTGTATTCGGGTATTTAGGAATGGCTTATGCTATGGTGGCTATTGGGTTTGTTGGATTCATTGTATGGGCACACCATATGTACACTGTCGGCCTTAATGTTGATACTAAAGCATACTTTACGGCGGCTACTATGGTTATAGCAGTGCCTACAGGGGTAAAGATTTTTAGTTGGATTGCGACCATGTGGGGAGGTTCTATAAGATTTGATGTTCCAATGCTTTGGGCTGTTGGTTTTATCTTTTTATTTACGGTAGGGGGTGTGACTGGTGTCGTTTTATCAAATGCTGGATTGGATATTGTGCTCCATAATACCTATTACGTCATTGCTCATTTTCACTATGTTCTTTCTTTGGGTGCAGTATTTGGCTTATTTGCGGGCTTCTATTATTGGTTTTCAAAAATGACAGGATACACCTATCATAGTGGATTAGCAAAACTTCACTTTTGGGTAACTTTTTTTGGTGTAAATTTAACCTTCTTTCCAATGCACTTTCTTGGCTTAGCGGGTATGCCTCGAAGATATGTAGATTATCCAGATGCTTTTGCGGGATGGAATATGGTAGCGTCCATAGGTTCATTTGTATCTGCTGCCGGAGCTATTATTTTCCTATTTGTTATAATTGAAGCTTTTATGGCTCGTCGTAAAGCGGAGAGTAATCCCTGGGGAGAAGGTGCAACAACTTTGGAATGGCAGGTGCCGTCACCTCCGCCTTACCATACTTATGAAACGTTACCAAAGATAAAATAAGATTTAATTTACTATGGATAAAGTACCTAATCTTGATATAGAAACTGTAAGTTTTGTTCCCGCAAAAGTCTCTAGTTTTTTTAAACTTATGAAACCACGGGTCATGAGCCTCGTTATTTTCACTGGTTTTACGGGCATTTACCTTGCTCCTGGAGATTTGCACCCAATTCTTACTTTCATCTCATTGCTAGCAATTGCCGCAGGAGCTGGTGCTTCCGGTGCAATCAACCAATGGTATGATAGTGATATTGATGCCATAATGAAAAGAACTAGCAGTAGACCAATACCATCTGGTGAGATTCAGCCAGAAGAGGCGTTGGCTTTTGGTGTTACGATTTCCATTATATCTGTTTTGATTTTGAGTTTATCTGCAAATTTTCTTGCTGGCGGGTTGCTTGCGTTCACGATTATTTTTTATGGATTAATCTATACGGTCTGTCTTAAGCGCTTCACTGCGCAAAATATTGTAATCGGTGGTGCAGCCGGCGCGCTTCCTCCCATTATCGGTTGGGCAGCGGTGACGTCAACTGTTGGAATTGAACCAATCATATTGTTTTGTTTAATCTTTTTTTGGACCCCACCACATTTTTGGGCTTTGGCAATTGTGAAAAACGATGATTATAAAAGTGCAAAGGTCCCTATGTTCCCAGTAGTATATGGTAACGAAGAAACTAGACGGCAAATCCTAATATATAGCTTAATAATGGTTTTTGTGAGTTTTTTGCCATCTATAATTGGTATGGTAAAGTTATTGTATGGAGCTACAGCGGGGATTGCTGGCATAATATTTTTGGTCATTGCGTTTCAGCTTCTAAGAAAACCGAATGATAAGTGTGCAATTCTATTATTTAAATATTCAATTATTTATTTGTTCACTTTATTTTTGGCATTAATTTGTGATCGTGCAATTTTAGGATAATTATTAATGGTTAGAAATGAGCCAAAGACATCTGCAGAATTAAAGCAAGCAAGAAAACGCCAGAATTATGCTGTTCTTGGCCTAATTTTTGGTTTGGTGCTACTTTTTTATCTTATTACAGTTGTGCGAATAGGATTAAACTAATGTTAGTAGGGGAAAACCTAAAAAATCATAACCAAATTAATTTGCGAAGGCGAAATATAAAAAGTTTATGGTTTCTGTCTGTGATCGTTATCAGTATGTTGGGCTTATCTTATGCATCTGTCCCGCTATATGAATTATTTTGTCGAGTAACTGGATATGGCGGCACTACTCAAATTGCAAAACAAGAGTCAGAAAGAATTATTAAGGGACATGACGTCAAAATAATTTTCAACGCTCATGTTAATCCAGAACTCAACTGGTCTTTCAATCCAATTACCGAAACTGTAAACCTGTTACCTGGTGAGCATGTAAAAGCCATTTTTAGGGCTACAAATTTGTCAGATGATTTGACGATCGGGACCTCAACCTTTAATGTTACGCCACAAAAGGTAGGGCCTTATTTTATGAAAATGGAATGCTTTTGTTTTACTGAACAACCATTAGCACCAGGAGAATCAGTAGATATGCCAGTTGTGTTTTATCTTGATCCAGAAATAGCTTCAGATAAAAATACCACAGATGTAGAAGAAGTTGTGTTGTCTTATACATTTTTCAGGTCGTTACAAAGTTAATTGTTCAATCGCATTTTTTTGGGGAAATTATGTATTTATCGTGGAGAGTGAAATGAGTGGGACAAAACAGCATCCATACCACTTGGTAGAACCTAGCCCTTGGCCGGCTGTTGGAGCTGCAGCTGGTTTCGTAGTGACTATTGGCGCAGCAATGTTCATGCATGAAAAGCCATTTGGATTAGAGGTGCTAGCGGTTGGATTTGGACTAGTTATACTTACAATGTTTTTATGGTGGAGAGATATAGTTAGAGAAGCTGAGTATCAAGGCCATCACACACCTATAGTTCAGATTAGCATGCGATATGGAATGTTATTGTTTATTGTCTCTGAAATTATGTTTTTTGTGGCATTCTTTTGGGCTTTTTTTGATCGCGCTTTATTTCCTGTTGGAGGTATTTGGCCACCAGAGGGTATTCATACGTTTGACCCTTTCGATTTACCATTAATGAATACACTCATTCTTTTACTTTCAGGGTGCACTGTTACTTGGGCGCATCACGCTCTGCAGCATAATGACCGAAAGGACTTCATCACGGGTCTATCTATTACTGTAATGTTAGGAGTGCTATTTACTGCATTACAAGCTTTCGAATATCAGCATGCACATTTTAGTTTTAGTGATGGCATCTACCCCTCTGTATTCTTTATGGCAACGGGATTTCACGGATTTCATGTAATTGTTGGTACAATATTTCTATTCGTTTGTTTGATACGTGGTATGCGAGGTCAATTTACCGCAGAAACCCACTTTGGCTTTGAAGCTGCTGCATGGTATTGGCATTTTGTTGATGTTGTTTGGTTGTTCTTATTTGTAGCTATCTATTGGTGGGGTGGATAATTATTCTTATATATAAATTAAAAAATATGAAGGGTCTTGTCTAAAAAGACCCTTCTGTTTTTTTGTTAAAGAGGAAATGATGATATTCAGACCACTTTTTTGGCCTACACTTTTTTCGGTTCCATTAGTTGCTCTGCTAATTGCTCTTGGTAGTTGGCAATTATCACGGTTAGCTGAAAAAACGGAGCTCATATCTAAATTTGAGCAACGAAGCAAAGGACCAGCAATAGCAATTAGTCAGATTTTTGAACCAATCGATAACTTTGAATATCAACGAGTTGGAGTTACTGGTAAGTATTTACATCAGTCAGAGATTTATTTGACTGGCAGAACCTATGAGGGTAATGCCGGTTTTCATGTTATAACGCCATTTCAAACCCAAGAAAAAACTATTTTAATTAATCGTGGATGGGTCTCTGAGGCCTATAGACTGCCAAGCACGCGTCCATTTTCTCTTATTGAAGATGAAATTTATCTTGAAGGTATACTGAGGCTTCCAGGTAAAAAAGGTTATTTTGTACCAGAAAACGAGCCTGAAAAAGGTTTCTGGTTTACACTAAAGCCAGATGAAATTGGCAAATTCCTTAAGCTAGAAGAAATTAGCAAAGATTTTTATATTGATATTTTTAGAACTGGCGAGGTCATAACACTGCCAATAGCAGCGGAAGTAAATATTAACCTAAGAAATTCTCATTTTAATTATGCATTAACCTGGTTTGGACTAGCACTCGTTCTAATTGTAGTTTATTTTGCCTTTCATTATCAAAATAACAGACTGGAGTTTCCTTCAAAATCTCTTTCTGATTAGAGAACGGAACTTATTAGATGGAATATTTAAGTACTCGTGGAGAAGATAACAACACTAATTTTGAAGGTGTGCTTCTAAATGGTCTCGCGAGAGATGGTGGTTTATATTTGCCAAAAAGTTGGCCAACATTTAATTCTTTTGAAATCGCAAACATGCGAGGGCTTCCATATCATCAAATAGCAGCACTGATTATATCAAAATTCACAGGTGACGATATTATTTATAGAGAGGTTGCAGACCTTACTAAAGCTACCTATGAGCAATTCACGCATCCGGAGGTTGCACCTCTGAAATTTATTGAGGACGGTTTATATGCATTAGAGTTATTTCATGGCCCTACCATTGCATTTAAAGACTATGCGATGCAATTTCTTGCACGGACCTTTCAAAAGACTCTTACAAAATCAGGAAAACGTTCAGTAATTCTTGGTGCAACAAGTGGTGACACCGGTTCTGCAGCGTTACAAGCTTTCCAAAATCTTGATTCAATCGATATATTTATTCTATTTCCTAATGGTAGGGTATCTCCTATCCAGCAGAAGCAAATGACTTCCCTTGCTGGTTTGGGAGCCCATGCTATATGTGTTAGTGGTGATTTTGATACATGTCAGGATATTGTAAAAGGATGTTTTAACGATCACTACTTTAGAGATGAAGTGAATTTATCTGCAATAAACTCAATCAATTGGGCAAGACTTATTCCTCAAATTGTTTATTATTTTACGTCTGCAGTGAAGCTCGGTGCTCCAGACCAAAAAGTAGCTTTTAGTGTTCCAACCGGCAATTTTGGGAATATTTTTGCAGGTTGGGCGGCAAAAAAGATGGGACTACCAATTGATAGGTTGATAGTAGCTTCCAACAGAAACGATATATTACCCCGTTTCTTTGAGAATGGAAAAATGGTTAGAGAAAAAGTACATCAAAGTTTGAGCCCGTCTATGGATATTCAAGTATCTTCAAATTTTGAAAGGTTACTGTTTGAATTGCTTGAACGGGATCCTGAATTATGTGCCTTAAAGATGAAGGAGTTTGCGTCAATAGGTCTTTTTGATGTCTCATTAGGACAACTTAAGGTGGCTAAAGAAATATTTGTAGCCTATCGTGTGAATGATGCTCAAACAACGCGCCGAATAAAACATTTATATGATCATTTTGGGATGATTTTCGACCCTCACAGTGCAGTTGGTCTTGAAGCTGCTAAAGCAGCGAGAGATGATGAAATAGTGTCAAAAAATATTCCTATAATTTCATTAGCTTGTGCACATCCAGCAAAGTTTCCGGATGCTGTGGAAAATGCAATTGGAGTTAGACCAGAATTACCCCAACATCTTTTTGACCTCATGGATAGACAGGAAACAAAAATTGATATTGACGGGAAAGTAGAGGCCATTAAAGAATTAATCCTCATAAATAAAAGAAATTAAATAATCAACGTGTTCATTTGCAAATACTTTTTAAACGTATGAAGAAGATATTTTTTTTTACACCCAACCAGTTTGAGGTGAGAGATTGCTGGCATTAAATCCACAATAACCTAGTGCTTCTTCCCAAATAGAACTAGCGTTATCGGTGAAAACCATTTCTGGAGATGCGGGTACATGTATCCACATATTTTGACGTAACTCCTCTTCTAATTGACCTGCAGCCCATCCAGTATATCCTAGCATAATTTTAAAATTTGTTGGACCAATTCCATCGGCAATTTCTGATAGCATGTCTATTTGCATGGATAACGCAATCTCGTTGGTGATTCTAATAGAGTCTGGCATTAAATGTTCTTCAGAGTGAAGAATGTAACCACGCCTATCTTCGACTGGTCCACCATAATAAATTATTCTATTTTGTTCAAAACGTGGTTTGATGAAACTTAATTGTTCCGTGAGCTTAGAAAAAGTAAAATTAAGTTTAGGTTTATTTAAGATCAATCCCATTGCTGTTTGTTTGTCATGTTTGCACATGAATATTACAGCTTGGTGAAACCGAGGGTCATTCATTTGTGGTGTTGCCACAAGAAAATGCCCAACAAGTTCTGTAAATAAAAGGGCTTTTTTTTCTCTTTTCATGCCTGATATATTAACTTACTTGTATGATCCAGCAATCCTTTTTCTAAAATAGTTTAGTTAAATAAAAAATTTTTAAAATAAACCTAAAAAAGGCTGACAAAAAAAATTTTAGGCTTATGTAAAGGTGTAATGAAACAATATATCATAATTCTGTTTTGCACTTTTTTTGGAAGTATGGCTTCTTTGCAGGCGGCTAGCGGTCCTTGGTTGGAAAATGAATATGCTAAAGTACGATTAATAAGTAGTACCCAAGCCACTGGCAATTTAGAGCAAATCCCTGCAGCGTTAGAATTTCAACTCAAACCTAATTGGAAAGTGTACTGGCGTAGTCCGGGTGATGCGGGTCTACCACCCATTTTAGAAGCTTACGAAAGCAAACATGAAATAAAACGTTACTGGCCAGTTCCAGAACGCTTTTCATTATTTGATATTGAAACCTTTGGTTATTCTGACAGTGTAATTCTACCGTTAACAATAAAACATATTGATAAATTGGATGATTTCCTGTTTAAGGGCTTTCTTGACGCACTAATTTGTTCAGATATATGTTTGCCATTATCTGGAGATATAAGGTTATTTCTTCCTAAAGGGATTTCATCACATAGCATATATGCTCAAGAAATAGCATATGCTAAAGCAAAGGTTCCATCAAAAACCACAGGCCCCAATATAGAAATAATCTCAACTAGTTTAATTCCCCAAGATAGGTCATTACTTGTTGATATTTCCATATCAGGTAAAAATTTAGAAGACATTTTTATCGAAACTAACTTCGCCGGATATAGCTTTTCCAAACCAATAATACTTAAAAAGTTAAATGACAGATTTTTAGCTCAGATTAATATAAAAGGATCTCAAGACCCAAAAAAATTAATCGGACAGGAAGTTACTTTAACTGTTCTTGCAGGTATACAGTTTAAGGAAGTAAAATTATTAATACGCGATACCAATGACAAAAAAAATTCGTTGCTATTTTCACATTTGAACGGATTTATAGCGATATTGTTAATTAGTTTTTTGGGTGGAATAATTCTTAACTTCATGCCATGTGTTTTACCTATTTTATCTTTGAAGGTAGCTAATTTCCTTGGAACAACTGGTAAGCCTTATTCAGAGGTAAGAAAGCATTTTTTAGCAACAGCATTTGGCATTTTATTCAGTTTTACTTTACTCTCTTCGGGTTTGATTATTTTAAGAAATATTGGTTATCAGATAGGCTGGGGAATTCAGTTTCAAAATCCTATTTTTTTAGTAATAATTTCGGTTATTTTGCTAATATTCATTGCAACTTTACTTGATTGGTTTTATTTGCCAATTCCCAGAATTGCAGTGAAATTATCTTCTCTTACATCAAATAATGCAGGCTATCGGTATGATTTTTTTTCAGGAATGCTAGCAACCATCCTTGCCACTCCTTGTTCTGCTCCATTTGTTGGAACTGCAGTAGCTTTCGCATTATCTGGTAGCAACTTTGTGTTATTTAGTGTTCTTTTAATTATGGGATTAGGGCTTTCGTTACCGTGGCTTATCTTTGCTGTAGCACCACCACTTTCATCATTTTTACCCAAACCAGGCTATTGGATGGTGCGAATAAAACAACTATCTGCTATTCTTTTAATAGGAACATTAGTCTGGATTTTATGGGTTTTAAGTAATTTACTAGGCATGCGTGCTGAAGTACAAAATGCTGAATTAAGTAGATATAAAACATGGTCTGTTGAAGTAATGGAAGATGCAATTACAACAGGTAGGCCAGTTTTTGTTGATGTAACTGCAGATTGGTGCATTACCTGTAAAGTTAATAAAATTTCTGTATTAGAAAGTAGAGAAATTTCAGATGCCTTCAGCAAGGAAAAATTTATTTTATTACAAGCAGACTGGACTAGTCCTAACGATGAAATTGCAAAATTTCTTGCGAGTAATGGACGGTTCGGGATTCCATTTGACATTATATTTTCACCTCAGCTAGAAACACCAATAATATTGCCAGAAATATTAACAACTGAGAAATTACTATCTTCGATAAAAAAGGCGAGTTTATCACAAACTAAATAATAAGGATAATTAAAGGAACGCTGGTAAATGACATTAACAATTGGAAGTAAAATACCCAAACTTGAAATCACAACTAAGACGTCAGAGGGATTAGAGATAATAAATACTGAAAACTATTTTAGTGGTCGGAAAATAATTGTTTTTTCGGTTCCTGGAGCATTTACACCGACTTGTTCTGAAAAACATCTTCCAGGTTATATTAAACACCACGAAAAGTTTTTATCAGCTGGGATTCACGCTATAGCATGTTTAGCAGTAAATGATGCACATGTGATGTTTGCTTGGGCAAAACAAAATGGGGCTGACGGTCTGATCGATTTATTTGCGGATAGTAGGACAATCTTCACAGAGTTACTTGGTCTAAAAACTGATATGGGGCCTGTTTTGGGTATAAGAGCATCAAGAAGTGCTTTCGTTGTTGATAATGGTCTGATAACACATTTTTTCAAAGAGGAACCAAAAGCATACGAAGTCTCTGATGCAGAATCTCTGCTTTCTGCTGTTTCCGGTTAGGTTGAAGCCGCAGTTCGTATTCTTCTAGCTTCCTCTTGAGCAAGGTGATCGCATTCTTCATTTTCAGCATGACCAGAATGGCCTTTTATCCATTGCCAATCTATGTGATGGATTTCGCAAAGTGAGTCAAGTTGTAGCCAAAGATCCTTATTTTTTACTGCTTTTTTATTGGATGTTTTCCAATTATTTTTTTTCCAGTTAGCAATCCACTTATCAATTCCATTCATCACGTATTTGCTATCCGTAAAAATAATAACATTAACGGGTCTCGTGAGAGCCGATAATCCCTTAATGACCGCAGTTAGTTCCATCCGGTTGTTAGTTGTTTCTGCTTCGTTTCCAGATAAAATCTTCTTATGACTTTTAAAATATAAAATGCTGGCCCATCCACCGGCGCCAGGATTGCCTAAACATGCTCCGTCGGTATACAATTTTGTTTTTGTTTCCATTATTAGAGTCCATATAAATCTAGATTACTATTAGACTGCAAATAGATAATCTTATTCCAATATTCGAGTGGGTCGTGTTTTTTAACAAGAGCTCCTTCAGGTGTGTGATGCCAGTCATAATAGCGAGTTACGAAAAAACGTATTGCAGCACCCTGCGTTAAAGTGGATAACGCATCTTTTTCCTTATTATTTAATTGGCGTATTTTCTGGTAGCTAGCTATTAGTGTTTTTGCTTTCTCCGAATTAAAACTGCCATCATTTTCAAAGCACCAACTATTTAAGCAAATCGCGATATCGTATGTATAAAAATCAGTACATGCAAAATAAAAATCAATTATTCCCGATAGATTATTATTTACGAACATAGCGTTATTTGGAAACAAATCACCATGAATTATTCCTGTTGGAAGAGATTTAGGCCATTTCGTAATTATATTCTCAATATAAAGGCTAGCCTCTTTATTAAGGCCTTTAGGTAAAATTGAGTCGTCATCATCGGTTTCAAGAAGTATTGATAGCCAGTTTTCAGGTCCTAGAGGATTTTTCCTATATAAGCTTAATTTACACGTTGCTACATGTAGTTTTGCTAGCATAGTACCAATTTGAGAACATCTATTTAGATTTGTGAACTGGGCAGTTTTACCATTAAGAAAAGATACGATAGTAGCATATTTACTAGAACAAATATTAATTGTGTTTCCATTTTTATCTGGAATTGGTCTTGGACAGCTTATTTGATTCTGAGATAACTCACTTAATAATTTCATGAAAAAGGGCAAGTCATCAGCATTTACCCTCTTCTCATAAAGAGTAAGAATATAGCTATCGATACTTGTTCTAAGCAGAAAGTTCGAGTTTTCCACACCCTCTGTAATTTCAGTAAGGCTAATTAAATCTCCAATCTCATAATTTTGAAGAAATTCTGTGACCTCTAAATCAGAAACGGGGGTATAAACAGCCATAAAAAACTATCTTCCCTTCAATATGGAAGGTAGATTGAAGGTCACATTTTCTTTAATTGAATTTTCTGTTTGTATAGATATTTCAAATTCATCATCCAATTTCTGAATTAACTCATTGACTAATATTTCAGGTACTGATGCGCCAGAGGAAATAGAAATTACAGAAACATCGCGGAGTTCATTTAAATCGAGTGAGTTTGCATCAGGTATTAAAACTGCTTTTTTGGCGCCAAATTTTAATGCTACTTCTACGAGTCTTTTAGAGTTGGAAGAGTTATTCGCACCAATAATTATAAAATATTCAGATTTTTCAGCTAGTTTCTTTACGGCATTCTGTCTGTTTGTTGTGGCATAACAGATATCTTCGCCACTTGGTCCGGTTATTTTTGGGAATCTATGTTGCAGAATTGAGATGATTTCTGATGTATCATCAACAGAAAGTGTAGTTTGAGTTGCAAATGCAAGATTATCAGGATTTTCTGGCTCAAAATTTAGTGCGTCTTCTGCGGTTTCAATAAGTGTTATTTCACCGTCGGGCACTTGACCCATCGTTCCTGCTACTTCAGGATGTCCATAGTGTCCAATTAGGATAGTATGTTTTCCTTTTTGATAGTGCCTTATTGTTTCATTATGAACTTTAGTAACTAAAGGACAGGTAGCATCAATTGCAATCATATTCTCAACGTCAGCCTGCTGCCTTACAGATTTTGCGACACCATGCGCTGAAAAAATTACAGGGGCACCTTCTGGCACCTCATCTAGTTCTTCGACAAAAACGGCCCCTTTTTTTGCAAGACTATTTACTACATATTTATTATGCACAATTTCGTGCCGGACATACACAGGAGCACCAAATTTTTGCAATGCTTTCTCAACTATTTCAATGGCTCGCTCTACTCCAGCACAAAAACCACGGGGCGTTGCAAGTAAAATTGTTTTTTTTTCACTTCTCATAATGACTTATTTGCGCGATAACTTCATAAAGGTCAATTGAAGACAGTCTAAAAATGTAAAATAAAGGTTATATAATGCAAAAAAAGTCTATCTTCATAATTATGATATCATTATTTTTAGTAGGGTGTGAAACGATAAGACCGTCTTATCTGGAATGTGATAACCGTATTACTGCTATTGAAGAAGGCAGTAGAATTACATTACGAACTCTTGATAATGGTGCTATAGCACAGGCACGATTTAATGGCGTTTCTGCTCTGTGTAATGAGAGAGATGACGTCGTAAACATGCGAATAAAGATAGGACTGAAATTAGTCAGAGATATGCACCAAAATAAAGAAGCGGTTACATTAGAATTGCCACTTCTTATAGCTATATTGGACCCTCAAGATTCGGTTAAAAGTTTTGAAAGTGTAAGCTACAGGATGGCTTTCCCTGAGGGTCAAGAAATTATTTACCCAGTGATTAATCCTAAAATCAAAAAACCGAAGTCAGGACGGGTCATACTGTCGTTATCACCTGAAGTAATAAAACCCTAGTCGCTAGTATAACTTTTTGCAGTAGACGTATTCCTTTAAAATAGATTTCACTAATTATTGCGCAGCTTTAATTTGTGAAATAGACTCATCTATAATTGATGAATTTAACTCATCATTTAGTTCGGAAACCAATATTTCTTTACTAGCTGAAATAGCAATGCTAGTTGCTCTCATTTTGAGTTCGGCAAGAACAGCTGCTTCGGAAGCAGCTATCTTAGCTTTCGCTTGATTCTCTCTACGCTTAATCGATTCTTTCGCTTTTTCAGCAGCTGCGTTGCGAATTCGTTCTGCAGCCTCGTGAGCATCAGCTATTATTCTTTTTGCATCTTCCACTGCTTCATTTTGCATAACCTGAAATTTTTTTAACTCTTTTTCTGCTTCAATGCGGAGTGTTTCTGCTTCCGCTAACTCATTTTTAATTTTATTAACTCTATTATCAAGCAAGTCGGATAAAGCAGATCCCACTTTACGCCATACAATAGCAATAAAAATAATAAATCCTAACGCAACCCAAGCTGATTCATCAAAATACATTATATTGCTCCATCAGTTTTGCAATTTCGCATGTAAGCTCACGTGTTTTTTAACAACAGATTTTGTAACTTTTACTGGCGTCAAATCAGATATGATTTTCTGTGAAATTTCTGTTGATAATTCTTCAAGAGAAGAAAGAGTTTCTTTTCTAACTTCTGCAAGACTTTCTTCTGCTTTTTTTGCATTTGTAGCAAGTTTTTTGTCTAATGCTGCCTCACGTTTTGCTGTATCGGATTTGGCTTCGTTTACTGCGTTTGCTAGAGTATTAGCGGCCTGTGTTCTCGCTTCAGTCAAAGAGGCTTCATAGGAGCTAAAAGCTTTTTTAGCATTTTCGTTGGCATTTTTTGCTTTTTGAACATCACTAGATATTTTATCTGATCGATTTTCTAGAACTGTCGATATCGAAGGAACAACTAGGGTTGATATAATTATGTAACCAATAGAAAAAGTTATTAACAACCAAAATAGTTGGGTAGGCCAAGTTGAAATATCTAGTTGTGGCAGACCGCCTGAGCTATCAGACTTATCGCCAGCGGCAAGAGCCTTTTGAGCATAAAGGTTGAAAAATATAAACCCAAAATAAACTT
The DNA here is from genome assembly GCA_902520885.1 of uncultured SAR116 cluster alpha proteobacterium. Lineage (GTDB taxonomy): Bacteria > Pseudomonadota > Alphaproteobacteria > Puniceispirillales > Puniceispirillaceae > UBA5951. The sequence goes on along the minus strand of CABYPW010000012.1, from coordinate 29,729 downwards.
GATAATTTTTATTCATTATCTGACTCATACCTATTTCTGCTTTTGCTTCTAATATCGCAGTCTTTTCTATAATGCTCAAATATATGCCCGAATTGGGCTAAGGTTAAACTTAGAAAACAAATAACAGCAGTAACGCAATCACAAGCGCGAAAAGTGCGATAGCCTCTGTTAATGCAAATCCAAGAATACCAATGCCGAAAACTTCATCTCGTGCAGCGGGATTTCTAGCAATAGAACTTATCAAAGACGCAAATATATTTCCAATTCCTACACCTACACCAGCAAGCGCAATAACCGCTATTCCAGCTCCGATTAGTTTAGCTGCTTCTGCTTCCATTTTTTTTTCCTTTTCTTTATTGAGTTAATATTCAGTTAATCACTATTAATAATAAAACCTAGTGTAGGTGTAACGCGTCATTTAAATACATACAAGTCAAAATCGTAAATACATATGCTTGTAACATTGCCACGAGAAGCTCTAATCCGGTAAGGGCTACAATAACTAATAATGGCAAAGGAGAGCTTACTAAAAGAAATCCGCCAGCTCCTGTCATCATAACTGCTAAACCAGCAAAAACTTTCAACATAGTATGTCCAGCAAGCATATTTGCAAACAATCTTACAGATAAACTAACTGGTCTAATGAGGTAAGAAATCACCTCAATTAAAATAATAAGTGGAAGTAGCACCTTTGGCGCACCCTCAGGCACAAAAAACGAAAAGAAGTGCAAGCCATGCTTAAATAGACCTATTAAAGTTACCCCGATAAAAATTGTGAATGCCATAGCAAACGTTACAACAATTTGGCTAGTAACTGTATAACTGTAGGGGATTAAACCAAGGAGATTTGAAAATAATATAAATAAAAATAGAGTAAATATGAATGGAAAATAAGGTTTTCCCTCTTTGCCCACATTTGAATCAAGAATGTTGGCAACAAATTCATACATCATCTCTGCGAGGCATTGGACCTTGCCGGGAATTATAGAGGCTGGTCGCATTGCAAAATATAAAAATGCGGAGCTTACTAAAACGGCGAGTACCATAAATAGACTTGAGTTAGTAAAAGAAATATCGTACCCCAAAAAAGTAAGTGAATATAGAACTTTAATGGTGAATTGTTCGACAGGTGAGTGCACTATTAGCTCCTAATTTACCTCTAAATTAACTTTGTAAATTTCTAAAAATTATTTTTTTTTGTACTGCTTTGTTTTGAATTATTATCTTTATTTTTTTTATTTTCATTAAAATATCCGGTACTCATTCCTCTCCCTGTAAGAAGGCGCCAAATATTCATTAAACCTCCAGCAGCACCCAAAAAAAACAAAATTAGCATAAAAATGGGTGTTGTTTCAAGCCATCTATCAATCAACCAACCCAAAAAAGTACCTACAGCAATACCGGCCACTAATTCGGTAGCTACACGTCCAGCTAAAGCTATGCCAGCGACCGGCATTTGGGCTGGGCTTTGTTTTTTCTTTTCTGCGGTCATTATAGCTTCAAAATTTGCTATGCGCTCGGACAGAGAATCAAAATTTTTTGATTTTTTCTCATTCCCTAAATTTTTCATCTATAAACCATATTTTGTAACTTTATGAGTTTATTGCAACAAGCTTTTTTGGGTGCAGATAACCTGTCGGAAAACTATGTTCCACCCTCAAAATTGTCAAGACAAACCTATTTCTGAAATCAAAACAGTAAGCTTTTTTTTCATATTGATTATATGTTTTTAATTTCACTTATTGATATCATCAATCATTCATTTTCGCGGAGCATTTCTGCGGTCTGCAAATCTACCGAAACGAGTTTACTGACGCCAGGCTCCGCCATGGTCACACCATATAAGCGGTCCATTTGTGACATAGTCATACGATGGTGAGTTACAATTAAAAACTTTGTCTGAGTTCGAGTTACTATGTGTCGAAGCAGCTTACAAAAGCGAGAAACATTTGAGTCATCTAGAGGTGCGTCAACTTCATCCAAAATGCAAATAGGAGAAGGATTCGTCAGAAAGACAGAGAAAATTATGGCAAGCCCTGTTAGAGCCTGCTCTCCACCTGATAAAAGAGATAAAGATTGCAGTTTTTTGCCAGGCGGGCTAGCAAAAATTTCAAGACCAGCTGTCAAAGGGTCATCTGAATTAATCAGTTTTAATTCTGCTTTTCCTCCACCAAACAATGTTTTAAATAACTCACTAAATTCTGCATTTACTTTAGTTAAACTATCCAACAGTCTATGGCGTGCTTCTTTATTCAATTCTGATATAGCTCTGCGAAGCTTTGCGATAGCTTGCTCAAGGTCATTCTTATCAACTTCAAATTTAGCTAACTTTTCTTGGATTTCCTCCATTTCTATCTCAGCACGCAGATTCACAGGGCCTAAGTGATCCCGCTCTCTTAACAGTTTATTTATCCTAGCTTCAAGTTGTTGAACTTCAGGTAAGTTTTCTTTTTCTGAAATAGATGTGATGTCAAATAATTTGTTGGGCGAGATAGATAGTTTTTCTAAGATTTGATTTTTAAGAGAATCGATCATTTTTTTTGCCTGTGTTTCAACCGATTCCTGTCTAATTTGTGCCTCCCGCATCTCTGCTAGGTGTTTTTCATCTGAGCGTTGTTGATTGTCAGCTTGCTGTAAAATTATATCTGTTTCTTTTACTAATATAACTGATTGGTCATGTTTTTGCTTATTAGTGGCCAATAGAGTTGCCAGCTTTCCACGTTCTTCTTTTAGTTGGTTAGGTTTAGCCTTAAGTATAGATAATTCTTCTAAGGATTTTTGAGCTCTTACCTTCATCTCTTGCATTCTTGTTTTAGTTCCATCGAGCCTGCCCTTCCATTCATCCTCCTGTGTTAAAACAAACTCTTTTCTGGATAAAATGGACTGAAGCATTTGTCTGAGTTCAGCTTCTTGTTGAACACATTGATCATAATATGCTCGTGATTCAGAGGCATTCTCAGTGGCGCTATCTGCTGTTTTTTTAAGTTTGCTAATGTCATCTATTTTGGACATTTTTGAGTTAAAATCATTTAACTCATTCTCTGCCTCTCTAATTAATTGCTTCAAGGATAAGTAACGGTCACTTGCAGTCTTAAGAGATATTTCAGAGGTATCAACATCTCTTTGAGTTTTGATAATTTCTTGACTAAGATGTTGTCTCACTTCTTGTAATTGCTCAAATTTTAAGTTCTCTGAAGAAACCAAACTTTCTAATTGTTCTAGCTTTATATTCTTTTTATTCTCATCACTTTGTGCATCTAAAATAAGTATATCAAGCTCTTTTATCCTCTGGATTTGGCGTATTCTTGTTGCGCCTGTATCCTTTATGAGACGAACTAAACCATCCCAGCGTGCTAGTTTACCTGATTTTGTTACAACAGCTTGGCCTAATTCCAACTTGGTATAAATATCGCTTTTCATAGCGTCATCTGATATAATGCTAACGCCTTGAATGGCTCTCATTATGGTATCGGGCCCCTTAATAAAATCCTTTAGAGGAGTTCCAATGCTGGGAGGATTAAGAGACTGAAGGGGAAGCATTTTAGCCTGCCAATATCCATCTTTACCGCTTCCTAAAGGTAAATATAAGTCCTCTGTTAGGTATGCAGCCAAAGCAGATTCCATATCACCTATTACCGAAATACTATCTGAGATAGGGGACTGTCCAGATGATATATCTGATTTTATAAGATCACCAAGTGCATCTCTTTCCGTTTCTAATCTTCTCACTTGATTTAAAGCTGCTTGAGAAAACTCAAAAGCATTATCTCTTTGTGTTTTTAGGTTTTCGAGGTTTTTTGATTGTTGTTCGATCTGTTGATTCGTTTTTGTGATCTCTGTGTCTAATTTATTAAATTTTTTCTTTTGCTCTGATGCCAGCGTTTCAAGCTCATTCAAATTGATTTCGTTTAATTTCTCTGAAGATTGAGTAATAATAGTTTGTTTTTGAAAAATTTGATTTTTTAGCTCTGATTGGTGTTGCTCTAGGTTTTGCAAGATAGCATTGGCTTCAGCTGATTTTTCGTCCGCAAGCTGGTTTTTTAATCTTGCCTTTTCAAGTTTTTCCTTTGCCTTAATAAGCATCGGAGTATTTTCTTTTTCAGTTTTTTCAAGTTTTTTGATTTCTTCAATTAATTTATTTTTTGCCTCAAGCGCATCCTTTTGCAAGGCCTCTTCACGCTGAGAGTCTTTTTCAATCTGTGCGCATTGTGCTTGAAGACGAAATATTTCATCTTCTATTCTGGTTTCGTCTCTCTCTATCTGCGATAAATTAGCACTCAATAGTTGTGTTTTAGCAGCAAGTGAGGCTTCTGAACTACGCAACTCTGGGAGTTTTTCGGCTATCTCAAGTCTTTTTTTGCTACTTGAATTTACGTTTAGTTGCGCTTTAGAGACGGAATCTTGAGCTTGCTTCAACGCAATTTCTGCACGGTACAATTCGCTATTTGCAGATATCCATAACACATGAAGTAAACTTGCTTCAGCTTTCCTAATTCTTTCAGCAACAGACCTATATCTTGCTGCCTGTCTTGCCTGTTTTTGTAATGATACCCTCTGTTCTTCCAGCTGAGCCATTAATTCAACGATTCTCGTTATGTTTAGTTCTGCATTATTAAGGCGAAGCTCTGCTTCATGTTTACGTTGATGCAATCCTTTTATACTAGCTGCTTCTTCTAGTAAGGTTCGTCTTTCATCTGGTTTAGCACCGATAATTGCACCAATTCTTCCTTGGCTCACAATGCCAGCCGAACGTGCTCCTGTAGCGGAGTCTGCAAATAAAAGTTGAACGTCACGGGCACGTGCAGGAGTATTATTTATTCGGTAATTTGTGCCTTTGCCTCTAATGATTTTTCTTACGATTTCAATTTCATCTTTGTCATTGTACTCAGAAGGTGCCTTTTTCTGTTCATTATCTAAAATCAATGATATTTCGGCTAGATTTCGAGCAGCTTTACTCGAAGTGCCTGAAAATATAACATCATCCATTTCATTGCTTCGCATCTGTTTTGCTGACGTTTCACCCATTACCCATCGCAGTGCTTCCACTATGTTTGATTTACCGCATCCATTTGGACCAACAATACCGGTTAGACCTGGCTCGATATCAAGTTCAGCAGTATCTGCAAAGGATTTAAATCCTGCAAGTCTTAAGTGGCGAAACATCATTGGCTTAAAACTTCATCATTATAATTTGAAAAATTATTTTTTGACACAATAATCCTATTTTTACCTTTTGGTTTAGAAAAATAGAAATAATTTCAAAGTCAAATACCATATTCAGCAAGTTCAGCTATAAATTCATTAAAACTTAGATTACCACTTATGACTTTTTTATTGTTAATGACAAAAGACGGTGTTGCACTAATCTGCCATTTAACAGAGCTTTTTTGCCTTATTTCAACAATTTTCTCTAACAAGGGCCTATTCTGCATCAATCCGTTAAATTCGTTAGCAGAGATACCTGCAAGTTGCGCATAACGATATAATGATTGAAGTGGGTCTTTTGCACTCTTCCATTCATCTTGCTTAGACATCAATAAAGTAACCATTCCAAAATACTTATTTTCTGGGAGTGCTCTTGCAAGCGCGTGAGCTCTCAGTGCAAGTCCATCAAGAGGAAACGGCGATAATTCGAATTTGATTTTACCCGTGTCAATTAATTTTGTCTTCACATCTGGAAATGTTTTGTTGTGAAAATCTCTACAATGGCTGCATGTCATTGAATAATATTCAGTGATGTGAATGGATGCGTTTGTTTTCCCTATAATTCGGGGTTTAGAAATATGATCTAGCGAATTATTAATTTCAGCCAAAGTTGGAAAAGAAAAAAATGAGGATAATCCAGTAATAGTTGCTGCAGCGCTTAAGTAACTAATTACACCACGTCTATTTAGATTATAAGTTGACTTAAAACGAGTAAGGTTAGTATTCGTAATTTTCTTTTGATAGTTCATGCTTTTTCGTCCAATATATATTACCCTGGAGATTTATATAAAATTAAAATTATTGCTTGCAAGTAAAGAAATCTTAAAGATTTGGTTAGATAAAAAAATCAAAACTTAATAATCACGTTCTACTGTATTATTTTTTGAATTGATCGCCGCACCCAATCGTATAAGTGTTGCTCTCAATTCAGGGCTAGTAAAGTCATTTGTTTGTTTTTCTAGTTTATTTAGTAGTGTTTTATTTATATCTGTGAGTAATAACCTTGACGAAGTCTTGGGAAGATTTCTGTGAGGTTTAGCTGTTTTTTTTAATAGTTCAAAAGTTTGCTGAGGAATGATTTTCGCAACCGCCTTAAAACCACAAACCATATTTATGGAACTAATTAGTTCTTGGCTTCTTGTTTGTGTTTCTGGCCCACGACCAGAGGAGACCCAGACAGTTAAAGTGCCGTTATGACGGGTTGATTTGGCAAAAGTTAAGGACTTTGGATAACTCCAAGTTGACATATCAAAGGCTATATCTGGCCAAAAGAAACAAATTTTTGTGTACAGTGCTCCGTGATTCTCTGTTGCATGTGAAATAATTGGTTCAATAAGGGAGGATAACCTCTTCATTCCTCTACGCTTATTTGGAGCTACTTTAATTTTAGACACGATACCTACCCTGTTTCTTGTAAATTCAGTCTATTTATAAGCTTACTTTGACTAGTATTAATAGTAAAATTAATGCATTTTCACAATGCAATTTATTTATAAAAAACATCATGGCCATTAGGAAGATTTTTTGGAAAATATAAAACAAACTAAAAGCGATGTATGTAACCTACTTTCCTGGTATCATAAAACGGGGAGAACTTTGCCCTGGCGGTCTTACTGGCCCCTTCTAACTCCTGCCTATCATGTTTTTTTATCTGAATTTATGCTTCAACAGACGGGAGTTAAAACCGTGATACCATATTTTGAGTATTTTCTTGAGCGCTGGCCCACAATTCAGTTACTTGCAGATGCTCCCGTTGATGATGTAACCTCTGCTTGGGCAGGTCTTGGTTACTATGCTAGAGCAAGAAATATGCACAAATCTGCTCAGATAATAAGTAACGCAGGGGGAGTGTTTCCTCAGTCTGTTGCAGAATTAACAAAACTTCCTGGTATTGGTCCTTATACAGCAGGTGCAATAACAGCTTTCGCATTTGACGCACCTTCTCTGGTTATAGATGGAAATATTGAAAGAATTGTTGCCCGATATTTTTACATTAAAACAAGTTTGCCTGCATTAAAGTCAGAATTACCGTCTTTTTACGAAAAGATGATTCCAGAGAAGTGTCGATCAGATTTTCCCCAGGCACTTATGGATTTGGGGAATGAGATCTGTACTCCTTCCTCTCCAACTTGCGGCCGCTGCCCTCTTTCTACAGGATGCAAATCTGCGAAAAAAGCTAATCCAGCGCTTCTTCCAATCAAACCTGTAAAAAATAACAAAATTATAAGGAAGGGACAGATATTCGTAATTAGGAAAAAGGAAAAAAACAATTATAAATTTTTAGTTTATCGCCGGAATACCCATGGTCTTCTTGGTGGCTTGTTGGCATTTCCTAGTCAAGGATGGGACGATAAGGAACAAAATTACGATGAGAATTGGCGACCTTGTAATCTAAATTGGACCGCACTAAAGCCAAAGATTAAACATGTTTTTTCACATTTCAAAACAGAAGTTCAAGTGTTTTTGGCGGACACAGAGGAAACTGATAAAATATTTATAAAATATAAATTTCAGAATTTTCAGGGGCAAGAAAAAGAAATGTTTGAAAATCATAGGTGGGTGACTGAAGACGAGTTGTACCTACCAAAATTAATGCAAAAAGCTTTTAAATTAGCCAAAAATTATAGCTAACCGCTTGTTTTCATATCAGTGAAAACATTTCATGCGTAGCTAAAATACGTTTAGTGGTTAAAATGTCTTATACCAGTAAATGCCATTGAAATGTCAGCATCATCAGCTGCTTTTATGACATCCTTATCTCTTATTGAACCACCAGGCTGAATAACAGCTGTTGCCCCGGCTTCAATAGTGGATAAGAGACCATCTGGGAATGGAAAAAATGCGTCTGAGGCGATAACTGAACCAATTGTTCTGGGATTCTTCAAACCATGAACTTGAGCCATATCTTTTGCCTTTTGTATTGCAATTCTGCTGGAGTCAAGCCTGCTCATTTGACCTGCGCCAATCGCTGCTGTGCTTTTGTCTTTAGCATAAATTATAGCATTAGATTTCACGTGCTTAGCCACTTTCCAGGCAAATAGCATATCTTGTATCTCTCTCTCAGTTGGTTGTCGCTTCGTAACAATATCTAGGTCATTCTTTTTAATCATCGCGGTATCTCTAGATTGTACCAAGAAACCGCCGAGGATAGTTTTGACCTGCTGTGACGAAAGTGCGGGGTTTGGCATACCCCCTGATAATAATAATCGTATATTTGGCTTGTTAGATAATATCTTGCACGCATCTTTTGTTGCATCTGGACCAATAATGACTTCACTAAAAATAGAGGTAATTAGATTTGCTGTATCTTCATCAATAATTCTATTAGTTGCTATGATACCCCCAAAAGCACTTACTGTGTCACATTTGTATGCTAGCTCCCATGCTTTACTCAACGAGTCAGCGCTGGCAACGCCACAAGGATTTGCATGTTTTATAATTGCAACTGTTGGTTCAGAGAATTCACTCACAAGTTTTAGCGCAGCATCTGTATCATTTACATTATTGTAGGATAATGGTTTGCCTTGAATTTGTTTGGCTGTCAAAACGGATGCGGTTGACTGATCAGATGCGTATATTGCTGCTGATTGATGGGGATTTTCTCCATAACGAAGAGATTGGATAGCAGGAGCGCGAATATTCAAATCTGGTTCCGGTTTTTCATATTCACCCATGTCGAGGTTAGATGTCATCCACTTAGTTATTGCGTAATCATAGGAAGAAGTTCTGGCAAATGCTTGTGCGGCTAATTTACGTCGAAAAGCAAGAGAAGTTCCGGAAAAAGTTGATAGTTCCTCCATAAGCAGGGGATATTGCTCTGGTGCAGTAATTACAGTTACAAAATCATGGTTTTTTGCTGCTGCTCTTATCATAGCAGGACCGCCAATATCAATGTTTTCAATGGCTGTTTCAATTTTGGGACTACCAGTGGTAACTTGTTCAAACGGATATAAGTTTACCACTAGTAAATCGATAGGCCTAATATCATGCTCTTCTAGGGCATTCATATGAGTTTTTGAATCACGTTTTGCCAATATACCTCCGTGTATATTAGGATGAAGTGTTTTAACGCGCCCATCCATAATTTCTGGGAAACCAGTTTCATCAGATACATCCAGAACATCAAAACCAGCTTTTCTTAGCTCTCTTGATGTGCCCCCTGTAGATAAAATTTCAATCCCAGCATTGGATAATTCGTCAGCTAAAGTAATAAGCCCTGACTTATCTGATACGGAAATTAACGCACGTTTTATTTGGAGAATAGAAGAAGACATATTTTTTACACTCTAAAATTTTCAAAAATAATCTTCTTATGACAAAGCCGTTAATTATTGGCAATTGGTTTATCATAAAAAATTTTTAATTTTTTAAGACCTTCTAATTGAGAGAGAATTGTTTAAAACAAATAAAAAAAATCTACTGTCTTTTAAAAGACCATTTCAAAGTTTTTTCAGAAACATGCCGAATATCGTGAGCGTGTATTCGTAGGACAACCTGTTGGCTGCTTAATCTTTGTTTGCCCTCAAAATAGACAGACGGTTCTAGGACAGGATTGGCTCCGTTGCATTTAAAAATCCATCCTGCTTTTTGCGAGCTAATTTTTAAAACTACTGTTCCATTACTTACCGTTGCAGCTCTTATTCTTGGATGAAGATGAAAGCGGACAATACATGTTTTTGGTATTTCTCCAGGGGCTCCTGTATATCTAAGTATGTCAGATCCGCGTAAATTGCCCCCCCCAGTTGTTAAATAAATCTGTCTATCATGAATGATACCATGCGAGTCTCCATAGCCATCATGAGATAATTTTACTAGCATTCCGCCAGTAGCAGGGCCTATCTGCAGGACTTTTACTGGATTATATTTTTTATTTTTCCAACGAAAATTATTTAGATTATCCAATGTAAGAGCTGTATGTGCAGCAGTCTGACAAAATGCCTCATTTACTAGTCTATCGTCTGATAATTGGCCTACATTAACAATAAAGGGTGTCCCAGCAAGATGTACTTCAAAACTACCAAGACTGGCAGAATTATCAGGTATAGGTCTGATAGGAGCTGAGCAATCCATGATAAGAGTGGTTCTTCCTGAAGAAAGTCTTATAAAGCCAGTCTGTTTTGCGTGACGAGTTACTTTTCCTGTTGGGCCACATCTTTTGACGACATCATCTATGCGTTCAGAATCAGTAATACCACCCCCGTGAAAATGAGCAAAATTACCGTTACCAGTTCGCCACATTTTGGCAATCGCTCCCATCCTGGTGATCGTTTGGTCTAGTGATTTTATTTGACCTATACCAGCTTGTGCAATTGCTGTGCGACATTCGAACAATTGGGTTAAAATTTTGAAGTGAGTTTCCGGTCTCCGTGAGATATGACCACCGTCCTCATTCAAGATTTCAGTGAGTTTTTTTTCGAAAATATCAATCAAAGAAATCATTTCTGAGATTTTTGTATTAAACGCAGATAGTGTAACCAAAAGTCCTTTCAAAGCTGAAATCTGGTCATCAATATTTGGCTGATTTTGCCAGTCAAGTGCAAGGCATTGAAATTCTATGGCTAGTTGAATAAGAAGCCTATTTTGAAAAGATGCAGATGCTGAACTAGCATACCATTTATATGAAAAAATTAAATTACTTATTCGTTCACTTAAAAATTTTGGGTGCCATATTTTTGCGTCCCAGTTAGTATTTTTTGAGAGCCATAAGGATATTTCATTTCGCACATAAATTCTTGCTTCATCGCCGCCATAATCTCGAACATGGCGAAGCCATTCAAATGTAAAATATTCAGGTTGGTCTCTTTTTACAGGCACGGCTGAATGGAGCATTTCTCTCCCGATTGTTGCAGAGCCACGCCAAGGATCGGAGGGAGGTATGAAACTATTTATATCGGTCTGAAATGTGGGTTTTAATCGCCAACGAAATAGACTAGAGCGTCTATAAAGTTGCTTTAGATAATTTGCAGATTGTTTAGCATTTTTTGAACTCTGGTTCACAAATGATTGTTCAATTTTTTTGTTCTGCATATGTTTTTTCTAAATTAATGGCTCAATACAGTCACATTCTCTACTTGAAAATTATGCTAAATTTCAATTCTTTTCTAGTTGTTATTTCACCTTAAATCGAGCGATGAAAAATCCATCATTCCCAAGCAATTCTGTATTTGTATTTACCAGCTGATTAGGCAATATTCTTAAATACTCAGATGTAGTTTGCTTCTTATTAAAAGGATAAAATATACCAGCCTCATCTTTAGTTATTGGGTCAAGGCTTAGTCCAGCTTTTGGATTCGAAATTATAGCTTTAATCACTTCTTCCCCTTCTTCTCTTTGTAAAGAACAGGTTGCATAGACGAGCGTTCCCCCTGATTTTATCCATTTTGAGGCCACCAAGCAAAGTTCAATCTGAAGTGATTGAAGTTCTAATATTTGTTGAGGAGTTTTGCCAATAAGTACGTCTGGTCTACGGCGAATTGTTCCTGAAGCAGAACAAGGCGCATCTAGAAGCACCCCATCTACAAGGAATTCTGGTTTATAATTACGACCATCGGAGCAAATAACCTTAGCATTTAGTCTAAGCCTATCTAGATTATCTGTTAGACGTTTTATTCTTTTTCTATTTTTGTCAATTGCAATTACAAGTGCGCCAGATGAAATGAGCTGTGCAGTTTTGCCGCCTGGAGCAGCGCATAAGTCAATTATATGCTTCCCTCTAACATCTCTCATCAATTTTGCTGGAAGTGCTGCTGCACAATCTTGTACCCACCATTCTCCCTCTTTGTAGCCCGCCAATTTGGTTACATCAGCAACGGGCTTGAGTCGAATGCTATTTGATGAAATTAATTTTGCAGATAATTTTTTGCTCCATTTAATCTTTGAACTCTCAGACCTATTTTTTAATGTAATATCAAGAGGGGGCTGATTTTGAGCCAACTGCATAATTTCTTGAACAGAAGATTCACCCCAATTAGCTGACCAATTTTTCCTAAAAAAAACGGGTAAATTATCAGTTGGACTGGTTGCCGCGAAGATTTTTTCACCAGAACGCGCAATTGTTCTTAAAACACCATTTGTGAGTCCAGTGTAAGACTCACCAGTTAAGTGTCTTGCCAAAGAGACACTTGTATGAATGGCTGCGTGAGGCTCTGTTCTAAGAATAAGAAGTTGTGCTACCCCTAGCATTATTATAGTTCTTATTTGAGGTTTGGGTGATTTTTTTAAGAAGTGATTAATACAAATATTTAATTGTCCGTGTTGGCGAATACAACTCATTACTAGAAGTTTTGCAAAAGCACGGTCTCTGTTCTCTAGTTTACCCCACAAACTCTCACTGGTGAAGAAATCATGTGCAAGGCTGCCTTCGTTTAAGACTGAATGCAGAATGTCATAACATATTTTTCTAGAGTAAATGTTTGTTTTGATGGCCATCAGATTATAATTTTTGGAATAACTAATAAGATAAATTAGGTAGGGATATAAAATCTGATAGATGTTTGAATGATTTATTTCCCTTGTAATTAAGGCTTATGCTAACCATTTTTAGATTAAAAAGTCTATTGTGATAAAAAGACAATAGTTACATTTTCCTTAAAAGTAACCAAAAGTCTTTTGAAAATTAGAGATAACAGAAAAATGAACATTCATAAAAGAAACATCGAGAATTCAAGAACCAAGTCTGCCGGTAGTTTAAAAAATAAGAAATCTATAAAAAATAAGGGTAAAAAGTTTGCAAATAACCATGTCAGTGAAACTGGAGGTCCAAAAGGTCCAGAGCCAACAAGATATGGTGATTGGGAGCAAAACGGCAGGTGTACCGACTTTTAATCAAGATTTTTCCGGAATAACAAAAGATATATCCTTCAAAATGGAATTTTATTATTGGGTTTAAAAAATTAAAAAAGGGGAGGGTATGAGGCTAAAAACTAATATCGTTATAGATGCAGCGTTGAGACAAGCTAATAACCTAGCTATTCCAGCTTATATATCTAAGAAAGGTGATCCAGATGCTGGAGCAATATTTTTGGAATTGGAAACGGGTTTGGATTGTGTTCACCTTTTTCATAGAAGGTTCGATTTTAATGAAAATGAAATATGGGAGTGTCTTAATCAAGGAGACCCGCAACAAGCGGATATTATAGCAAAACAAATTCAGAGAGAAATTGATAGAGATCCAGACTGTTGGGTTGTAACTGTTCAGGATAGACGGGCGAGAAATATTTTTAACATTATTTCAGAATGAACGTGAATTAAGGTAGTTTTATTCTTCAGTGTTATTTAAAAACATTATAATGTGTTTTTTCATAAAGGAAGCGTTGTTTACATAATTATTTTGACAAGCCTTTTAGAAGCATTTTATAAACGGGACCATTAATATGCAATATTCCAACTCATTTAGTGTTTTTCGTCTCTCTGATATTTCAGATGAGGGGTATTCTTCTCTTCTTAAAAGAACAGAAGATAAACTGGATTATTTTCTGCAGCATGTCCCTGAAATAATTGACTCAGTTCGATTGGAAGGAGATAAAGCTTTAGCTAGATTTGGTATTCAATTTGACAAAGCAGAGGCTCTAACTGAGAAAACAATTCTGGCAACCAAAAGAGATTTTAACAACGCTTTTGATCAGCTGGCTCCAGAAATTATTGAAACACTTGAATATGCTGCTGATAATATTCGCAGTTTTCATGAATATCAAAAACCAAAAAAAGAATGGCAGGTCGAGCTTAGACCTGGAGTTTATGTTGGTGAAAAAACAGTTCCAATAAGCCCTGTTGCTTTATACTCTCCGCGTGGAAAAGGTTCTTTTCCATCTGTAACACTGATGACCTCTATACCTGCAATGGTTGCTGGGGTGCCTGAACCGATTATTTTAACGCCACCTGGAAGAGATGGTTTAATCGATCCAGCTACTTTGGTTGCGGCAAAGCTAGCAGGCGTTGAATTGGTTGCCAAAGCTGGCGGCGCTCAGGCTGTAGCAGCAGCAGCGTATGGGACCGAGACAATTCCTAAATGCCTGAAAATTGAAGGCCCCGGAAGTCCATGGTTCGTTGCTGCTAAACAAATCTTATCATCTCAAATAAGCTCGCGATTACCTGCTGGACCAAGTGAGGTGATGATTTTAGTAGACGATACTATTGACCCAGCACTTGCAGCCCTTGACATTCTAATAGAATGCGAACACGGAAGTGATTCATCAGGTTTTATTGTGACGTGGTCAGAACAAATAGCAGAAAAAATCATTGAAAAAATACCATATTATCTTTCTAAACTTTCAGAGGAAAGAGCAAACTATGCCTCAACTGTTTTATCGGGAAGTCAAGGAGGAATAGTTATTGCTCAAAGCAAATCACAAGCAATAAATTTTGTTAATGACTTTGCGCCCGAACATTTGCAAATCCTGTCAGAGGAAGCTGAGGGTTATTTACCATTTATTTTAAATGCCTCTGAAATTATGCTTGGGACGTATAGTGCGGGCTCATTAGCTAATTATTTGCTTGGTCCAAATTGTGTTTTGCCAACCTCTGGTGCAGCTAAAACTCATTCACCATTAGGTGTAATGGATTTTATGAAAACCATTTCTATTGGTAAAGTTACGCCATTAGGATTTGAAGAAGTTGCCCCGAAGACAGAAATATTTGCAAAATATGAAGGTTTTGACGCTCACGCAAATGCGGTCTCCGCCTTGAGAGTTGAAGTATTAGAGGGGAAATAATACAGGGCTTAATTAATTTCCAATCAAATAGTCTTAAATTTATGGAATATTTATAAAAAAATATTTTTTTAATTAAATAATATTGAAGTAATAAGGTGAAAAAACTTCCAGTCAGATTTATTATAGTGAAACATTTATTTTTTATTGTTGTTTTTTTTACGTTATCCAAGTGTTTGTTTGCTGAAACAATATTAGAAGGCAACGTAACCAAAATAAGAGATGGAGACACGATTGAGGTTGGCCAAATAGCCATACGTTTTCAGGGACTAACCTGCGATGAATTGAATACTAAAAAAGGTCGCGAGGCCCATGACTTACTTAATGAAATTTTAATGGGGAAACGTGTTGTGTGCGAGCTCAGTGGCGAAATGTCTTATGAACGATTGGTCGGAAGATGTGCTGTTTCTGAAAAGGGTGACATAGCTCGATATCTTATCGAAAATGGTTATTGCGGGAGGTGCAATAGATATGACAAAAAAGGGTTTTATGCCGAGTCAGAAAAGAAATCAGGACCCTATACGGGTGTTACACCCTCTTATTGCCATTAATCAGATATCCCTAACTATATCGTTTTAATAGAGTTTAGTAGGAAGAAAAGGCCAATGAAAAAAATAGTGAATGTTATATATGTATTTTTGTTTTTGTTAGTTGGGGGAACTACTGTGGCAAGTGAAGAAGTAGCATTCAACTTGGTAGAAAAAAACCAAATTTATGAAATTCGTTATTATGAGCCAATGCTTGTTGCAGAAGTGGAATATACTGGTGATAATGGAGGATTTGGAGCCTTATTTAACTATATTTCAGGTGCAAATATATATTCTTCAAAAAAAAATTCATCTAGTTCAATTAAAATTGAAATGACGGCTCCCGTTACACGCCTTAAACAAAATAATAAAAACGTAATGCAATTTTTTTTACCCAAACGGTTTACAGCTGAAACAGTACCTGTCCCAGTAAATCCAAATGTAAAAATAAAGTCCATAGATGGTGGTTATTTTGCTGCAATTACATATTCAGGCAGTGCCTCAGAAAATAACTTCCTTAAACATGTAAGTATATTATCTCAAAGATTATTATCAGATAAAATAATTTTTTTTGAACCAGCTATTCGCGCAACCTACAATGGACCCTTTACTCCCCCTTTTATGAGAAGAAATGAGGTTATATATAAAATCAAATGGGAAAAATAACTACGTTTACATAAGTAAATATTGCAGATTTCGAGTAGGTGATTTCTCTGATCGTTATGTAGATGCAATTAGATCGATTTCAACAGAAGCTCCAACAGCTAATCCAGTTACCCCGATACATGTTCTTGCTGGCAACTTATTTTTCGAGAAATAGCTTTCATAAACAGCATTCATTTTGTCAAAATCTTGAAAATTTACCAAATAAACTCTGGCAAAAATAACTTTATCAAAATTTGAGTTTGCTTCATTAAGCACATTTTTTAAATTTTCCATTACCTGTTTGGTTTGTATCTCTATACCTCCAAAAACTAATTTTGTTTTATCATCCTTTTGTGTTGGCATTTGCCCTGTTACAAACAGAAAATCACCCGCTTTGACAGCATGACTGAAAGGGCCCACTCTTTCCGGGGCGTTTGAAAAAGTTAAATGTTCAATTTCCATATTCTTTGTCCAGTTTTTGTATAAAGTTATTTCGATATTATAGTGAGAATTTTCTTATTTCTGCGAGATATTCATTTATTTTATACCTTTAGATAGTCTATAATTTATATCTTTTTTATTCTTTTTTGTTCGTTATCTGAAGTAAAATTACTGCAGAGATAACAAGTAAAAATCCAAATACAAATAATGGGGTTATACTTTCGCCAAGAAAAAGCGCTCCTGCTAAAATTGCTGTTAGAGGATTAAATCCACTGCAAACAGCGGCTTGCGTTGGAGATATCATTTTGAGAGCTAACCCCCATAAATAAATCATTAATGCCCCTGAGGGAATCCCCAGAATAAATACATAAAACCATCCGGATAGGCTGAAATTTATTGAACCCGAAAAGGGAGTGCCAAATAGAATAGCAATAACAAACATAAATAAAACACCAAATGTAAGAGAGTAAATCATAATAGGTTGATTGCCATAATTTTTGATTAGACCTTTAGCAAAAACAGTAAAAACAGAAGCTGAAATTACACCTATTGTAATTATCATGTCCCCCAACAGTTTCTGGGTAGTGTTGTCAGTTAGATTTGAAGATAAAGATAAAACCACTCCACTAAACGCAAGAAAGATCGCAATGAATTTTGTTATTGAAAAATTCTCGATTTTAAATGAGGTGGCGATAATAATTGTCCATATAGGCATTGATGCAAATAAAATTCCTGCTCTCCCTGATGTGGTAAACTCTAAACCAAAAGTGAGACAGATTGGGAAGCCTGAAAAATAGGCAATTCCTAAAATACATACTTTTAAGAGGTCTTTTTGTGCAAAACGCACCTTTTTGAGGATTTTAATTGAAAAAAGATAAAGCCCCAGCAACATTATAAACCAGCGCAAAAAGCTTAAGGTAAAAGGATCTGTCTCGGGTAAGGCCAATCTTGTGACAGTGAAACCAATTCCGCCTAATGCAGACGCCATGCTCCCAAAAAAAAGCCCCCAAAACATAGTTTTATTGAGAACACTCATTCCTTAGTCCATAAACTATTTAACTCAAACAATAATTTTTTTATCTTTCCGTTTAGCTTAATTTTATTTATTTGTTCAATCTTAGCTTTGTTATGAAATAATTTGAGTGTATAAGATGATATTATACAACTAATTAGAGTTGTTTTTCGGTTTTTTACAACTTGTTTCAATGATTTATAATGGATTTTACTGCTACATTCAATGATGGTATAAATAGAAAATTATGCGTAGCTCCAATGATGGACTGGACAGACCGCCATTGTCGTTTTTTTCATAGGTTGCTTGCGCCGTCTGCACTTTTGTTTACTGAAATGGTTACTGCAGACGCAATTTGTCATGCAGAAAATCCAAGCAGGTTTCTTTCACATAGCGAAGCTGAGCATCCTCTTGTTCTTCAGGTTGGAGGTTCCGATCCCAAAAAATTATTCAGGGCAATTAAATTGGCAAATAAGTTTGGATTTTGTGAGTTTAATTTAAATGTTGGTTGCCCCTCAAATAGGGTGCAATCCGGAGGGTTTGGAGCTTGTTTGATGGAAGAAC
Source organism: uncultured SAR116 cluster alpha proteobacterium (assembly GCA_902520885.1). Taxonomy (GTDB): domain Bacteria; phylum Pseudomonadota; class Alphaproteobacteria; order Puniceispirillales; family Puniceispirillaceae; genus UBA5951. The sequence goes on along the minus strand of CABYPW010000012.1, from coordinate 11,628 downwards.
CAGACATTGTTCGAGAATGTTTAATGGCTATGAAAGAAGCAACCGATAAGCCTATATCAGTAAAGTGCCGGATTGGCGTTGATGACATGGACATTAACTTGGGGTTAGATAAATTTATTCAAAAAATCAGTAGTTCTGGAATTTCAGTTTTTTATATTCATGCAAGAAAGGCCTTGCTTACAGGATTAAGTCCAAAGGAAAATCGCAAGGTTCCTCCTTTAAATTATGAGCGGGTGCATAGGCTTGCGTTACAAAATCCTGAAAAGGCAATAATCCTTAATGGAGGTTTGGAAAATAAAGATGACATAATTTCCAAACAGCACGATTTCCATGGAGTAATGCTTGGAAGAGCAGCTTACAAAACCCCCTACATACTATCAGAGATTCACTCTCATTTAACAGGTGAACCACTTCTTGAGAAGCACTCTTTGGCTATGAAAATGGCTGATTATGCTGATATGGTTATTGAAAATGGAGGTAATTTACATCAAGTTACTCGCCATATGCTAGGTTTGTTTAGTGGAGAGAGAGGGGCAAAATATTGGCGCCAACAACTGGGAGAACTGGCGAGGTTGCAGCCTCATAATTCTGATTTAATTCGTAAAACAGCAAAGTTTTGTTGCGCAAAGACTCAAAGAAAGGTTGCCTGATGGTAGAAATTTCAGAAAAAAATATCTCCAATCAACACTCTAAATCAAGCAGGCCTTTAATTGAATTTGCTCCTTTATTTTTATTTTTCTTAACGAATTACTTCGCCGGAATTTTTTGGGGGACGTCTGTGTTGATTGCAGCAACTATTATATCGCTTGGAGTAATCTGGCATTTAGATAGGCGTATCCCCATCATAGCAGCATTCGGATGTGTTGCAGTTGCTTTTTTCGGAGGATTAACGTTAATTTTTGAAGACGAATTCTTTATAAAAATTAAACCCACCGTAATTAGTGGATTGTTCGCGCTGGTTATTCTTGCCGCTGAGATGCTTGGAAAACAACCAATGAAGGTTTTGCTTGGTAAGCAAGTCTCACTAACAACAAAAGGCTGGAAGTATTTAGCATTAGTTTGGGTTTCTATGTTTATTGTTACGGCAATAGCTAATGAAATTGCATGGCGAACATTATCAACAGATGCTTGGGTAAGTTTTAAAGCTTTCGGTCTCACAGGGATTTCGCTTTTCTTTGCTATAATTTCGGTCCCTGTAATGACAAAATTTTCTGAGAAAACTGATTAGAATATTTAAGTTTGAACACCTATTTGTATCCTTAGATTCCTGTCCTTCGAGTTTCATTTTTCAAATTGTCGTGTAAATCATAAAAAAAGACGTATTTGATTGAAATTAATTCATGGATTTTCGCATTGTCATATTAATAAACTAGGTTTCTTTCTTCAAATCTGTCCTTTGAGGCTACTTGGAGAGATTTTATCTGTTAACAACCATGTTGTTGTTTAATGCGTAACTTTTAAATGACATGCTTTAGAACAAAAATTGGTCGAATTATCGGAGGTTTTAAATGACAGATAATGATGAAATTATTCTCGCTGATTTGAACGATGAAGAGCTCGTAGAGCAGATGCATGATGATTTATATGATGGAATGCAAGAAGAGGTCGTTGAGGGTGTAAAGATTTTATTAAGTAGAGATTGGACGCCATATGATGTTTTAACAAAAGCTCTTGTTGAGGGAATGACCATTGTTGGAATAGATTTCAGAGATGGTATATTATTTGTTCCTGAAGTTCTTATGGCCGCAAACGCTATGAAAGCTGGAATGGTTGTTTTGAGGCCGCTTTTGGCAGAAACAGGTGCGCCTAGAGTAGGTAAAGCGGTCATTGGAACTGTAAAAGGCGACATTCATGATATTGGAAAAAATTTAGTGTCAATGATGTGGGAGGGTGCTGGCTTTGAGGTTATTGATATAGGAATCAATAATCCAGTTGAAAATTACCTGGAGGCACTAGAAGAACATAAGCCTGATATTTTGGGTATGTCTGCCCTACTTACTACAACGATGCCCTACATGAAAGTTGTAATTGACACAATGGTAGAAAAAGGCATTCGAGATGATTATATTGTGCTTGTTGGAGGTGCGCCATTAAACGAGGCATTTTCTCAGTCCATAGGTGCAGATGCCTACTGCCGCGATGCCGCTGTTGCCGTTGATACAGCTAAAATATTCATGAGTAAAAAAATGAATGTAGCAAAGGTTAGTTAGCGTATTTTTTGTCATATTACAACGGACTGATTTTCTACACACTTATTATCTATGGCACAAATTAAAGTAATATATTGGCGGGATATTCCTGCTCAGGTAATCGCCGAGTCCGGGAGAGGGAGAAATCGCAGGCAAGTAAAACGCGAATTACATAAACGTTTTGCTCTTGCAATTGATGAAGCAGCTATGAGGTCTGGAGCGGATAAGAGTGATGATTATCTCGAGGATTGGCGACGTGGAGACCCCATTTCTTGTACTGATATGTTAGAAAAGGAAGTTGATAATTTAGCTAATCTAATAGAAAAGCAAATTAGTGTAACAGAGCTTCGCAGTTTGATAGCAAATGGTGGATTCATAAAGGCACAATAGGCATCTCATGTATTATTTTAGAAAATGGCAATACAATCTAAAAAATGTCGAAAATAAGCAGAAGATTGGCGTGAGTTGGCCACATCATAAATTAGAATATCTTACACAAATTGTATAGAAACGTAGGGGCTTTTTAGATGTCATTAACTATTGATGTATTATCATCAGCTGCGGCCAACTGGTCTATAGAAGTAACCCCCAACGGCGCAAGTAAGGTTGAGAGTTTTGCAGATGCATTAGAGCCTGAAACACACGTGAATGTTACGTTTTTGCCCGGCTCAGACCCAGCAGACACTTATTTAGTTGCAAAAAGACTCCATGATGAAGGGATGATACCTATTCCCCATATTGCAGCTCGCTCAATAAAGGACAGGAAACATTTAGAAAAAATCGTTTCTACTTTTGCGAAACAAGCATCCGTGAAAGAAGTTTTGGTAATAGGCGGTGGCGTTGATAAACCTATCGGTGAATTTAATTGTAGTATGCAAATTTTAAAAACAGGAATATTGCAGGCGAATGGTATCACAAAAATTGGTGTTGCGGGCCATCCAGAAGGATCGCCAGATATTGCAGATAATGAAATAAAAAGAGCTCTTCAAGAAAAAAACGAATTTGCAATAAAAGAAAATTTAAACATGTATATTGAAACCCAATTCTGTTTTGAAGCTGAAATGGTTTTAGCTTGGGAGAAAAAAGCTAGAGAGGATGGAAATCAATTACCTATTCGGATTGGCATTCCAGGTCCTGCTACGATTAAGACATTGTTTCGATTTGCCCAAATATCCGGAATCGGCCCATCTATGAGGTTCATAGCAAAACAAGCAGGAAATGTGGCTAAATTAATGACTGTTCAGTCACCAAATCTGTTGCTAGCTGGGCTTGCAGAAGGAATGGCAGCAGATAAGGCCTGTCTTATAAAGCATTTCCATTATTATCCATTCGGTGGTTTTGCTAGAACGGCGAAATATGCCAGAGCTATTAGCGATGGAAATGTAAGTCTGAAAACAAATGGTGGGTTTGAAGTAATAGAGAATTAAACTTTGAACCCCTAATTTTTTAAAGGATAAATAAAGAGAATATGGTGTAGTTAAGAAAGAAGAAATTTTATGACACGAACAGTTTTATCATCTGCAACTAAAGAAATTGTAATTGGGTTTGATGCTCCATTTTGTGTAATTGGGGAGAGAATTAATCCAACGGGTCGCAAGTTGCTTGCAGAAGAAATGGCAAATGGAAATTATGACAGAGTTCAATCAGATGCAATCGCACAAATTGAGGCCGGAGCTACCATGCTTGATGTTAATGCTGGAATACCACTTGCTAATGAGCCTAAAATTCTTGCTGAGTCTATACAGCTTATACAATCATTTACAGATATACCCCTTTCGATAGATAGCTCTATTGTTGAGGCCTTGGAGGCTGGTCTGGCTGTCTATCAGGGTAAAGCACTTGTGAATTCAGTAACCGGAGAGGAGGAGCGTCTTGAAGTGGTTCTCCCGCTTGTTAAAAAATATGGGGCAGCTGTTGTGGCTATTTCAAATGATGAGACCGGTATATCAGAGGACCCAAATGAGCGATTTAAAGTTGCTAAAAAAATTGTTGAAAGAGCAGCTGACTACGGTATTGATAGACAGGACGTCGTTGTAGATCCGCTTATCATGCCTGTAGGAGCTATTAATCTTGCAGGAAGGTCAGCGCTTGATCTTATTATAAGGCTGCGCTCTGAATTAGAGGTTAATACAACATGCGGTGCATCTAATATTTCCTTTGGACTGCCGAATAGGCATGGGATGAATGCAGCTTTTTTATCAATGGCAGCTGGTGCGGGCATGACCTCCGCTATTATGAATCCTCTCCACTCGGAGGAGATGACAGCGATATTAGGTGCTGATGTAATGAACGGTGTAGACCCCGAATGTAGAAAATGGATCAAGAAATTCAGAGAGCCCAACGCTTCTGGAACGAACACACGTGAGCGCCGCGCTACTCGCCGGCGTGCACGAGACTAAAAAGAGATTGAATTGAAGCAAGGAAAAAAATGTAAAATTATTTTTACGCCATCTGGGAGACAGGGTCTGGTAGATGAAAACGTAAACCTGCTTCAAGCGGCAAGGCAGATAGGGGTTGACATCGACTCTGTATGTGGTGGCAGAGCAATGTGTGGAAGATGTCAAATTGAAGTGGGAGAAGGCAAATTCGCAAAACACGGAGTTCTCTCATTTGCAACCAATCTTACCGGACCAAACGCAACTGAGACTAAATATTTAGAAAAGCGTAATCTTAAAAAAGGCCGAAGGCTCGCTTGCCAATGTGATGTACTTGGTGATTTGGTTATTGACGTTCCAGCAGCAAGTCAGATGCATCAGCAATTAATTCGAAAGGAAGCAGACAATGGATTAGTTGATATTAATCCTCCGACTCGTTTATGTTTTGTCGAAGTGAGAAAGCCTAATATGCATGAGCCCTCTGGAGACCTTCGTAGGGTGGCTGAAGCCTTAATTGAACAATGGCCGTCTCGAGTTAGTGTTTCTTACAGCTCTGAAATTTCAGCAGATTTGAAAGTGCTAGTTGAATTGCAATCTAACTTGAGAAAATCAAATTGGCAGGTCACAGTTGTTTTGCGCAATGGCAATCATATTGTGGCAGTTATGCCAGGATTAAAGACGCAGATATTAGGTGTTGCTATCGATATTGGTTCTACCACGATGTCAGCGCAGATTTGTGATATGAATTCTGGAGAAGTGTTAGCAGTGAGTGGAATGATGAATCCACAAATTCGTTTTGGTGAGGACCTAATGAGCCGAGTAAGTTATGGTTTTATGAATGAAGGAGGTGCGGAAGAACTCACCAAAGCGGTTCAGAACGGACTACAGGAACTCATCGAAAAAGCTTCAAAACAAGAAGGTCTAAATGTACAAGACATCTTCGAAATTGTTTTGGTTGGTAACCCAGTTATGCATCATCTTGTGCTTGGAATTGACCCTGTTGAACTCGGTGGCGCTCCATTTGCATTAACGCTGGATACTGCAGTTAATTGTCTAGCTCAGGAAGTGGGATTACGTTTTAATGCGGCAACGCGGGTTTATCTGCTCCCTTGTATTGCTGGTCATGTCGGAGCGGATGCCGCTGGGGCAGTTTTAGCAGAGGCTCCACAAGATTCAGAAGAAATTACATTGCTAATTGATATTGGAACCAATGCTGAAATAATTTTAGGAAATTGCCATCATCTGATGGCAGCATCTTCGCCAACTGGTCCAGCTTTTGAAGGTGCACAGATTTCTTCAGGACAACGTGCTGCGGTAGGAGCAATAGAACGGGTACGAATAAACCCCAACAATTATGAGCCAATTTATAAGGTCATTGGCTCAGACCAATGGTCAGATTCTGCTGATTTTCTTAAAGAGGTTAAAAAAACTGGTTTAACAGGTATTTGTGGCTCGGGAATTATTGAAATAATTGCAGAAATGTATCTAGCTGGGATTATTTCAGAAGATGGAGTAATAAATGGGGCGTTATCGTCCAAAACAAAAAGAATTGAAAAGTCTGGTCGAACATTTTGCTACAAAGTCACTGAGCAGATAGCTATTACGCAAGCAGATGTCAGAGCCATCCAGTTAGCAAAGGCTGCTTTATATGCTGGATTTCGATTATTAATGGATAAAATGGGAGTTGAAAAAGTAGATAAAGTCATATTGGCAGGTGCATTTGGCACCCATATTGAGCCAAAATATGCAATGATATTAGGTATGGTACCTGATTGCGAATTAAAAAATGTAATTGGTGCTGGAAATTCTGCAGGTGCAGGGGCAAGAATGGCGTTGTTAAGCTTGATGGCAAGAACGGAAATTGAGAAAATAGTTAGACAAATTGATAAAATAGAAACAGCGATAGAACCAGCTTTTCAAGACCACTTTGTGCGTGCAATGGCATTCCCACATAAAACTGACCCTTATTCACTCTTAAGTAAAGCAATCAAACTACCTCATCGTGAGTTGATAGATAATATTGTCAGTGCATCCACCAATTCCAAACGTAAAAGAACAGGCAGGCGCGCTAGACCATAAAGAACTCAAAAAAACAAGCTGACCTATTTTCACACAGTCTAGGATAAGTCAATGTTTGTTAGCTTTTTATTTGACTGAAATAATCGTAGTTTTGCGTGAATATAAAATAGTAATATCATACCAAAAGATATTGCGTAGCACGCCCAAATGTATGAAGAGTAATCAGTAAAAATTATTTTCATTGTCAACTACTCGAAATTTGTTTGAAATACTTTAGCTCATTTAGAAGGGTTAACATGCGAGTTAGAACTATAATAATAAAAAAAATTTGAAAAGAAAAAAATAAGGTTAATAATGGCCAGAGCATCGCCGGGTCAATTGAAATGCCCCCAGATCTCATTATACTTGCAGGCTGGTGCAGCGTATGCCACCAGTCAACTGAAAATTTTACTATTGGCAAATTTATACATCCTACTAGCGCAAGAATAGCTGCTGGGCGAGCGCCTCTCTCTGACCTGTCGAATGCATTTGAAAGTGAAATATAACCAATAAAGAAAAAAAATAACACCAGCATAGAAGTTAGTCGTCCATCCCAAACCCACCAAACACCCCAAATTGGCTTACCCCAAAAACTGCCTGTTATTAGGGTTAATGCGGCAAAGCCCGTGCCGATCGGCGCGATTGAGCGGGCTGCAATCTCTGCCAATGGATGTCGCCATATAAGAAAGAAAAATGAACATATGCCCAAGAGTAGATAACTAGATAGTGCTAGCCAAGCAGAAGGAACGTGAACATACATAATGCGCACAGCATCTCCTTGTTGATAGTCAGCTGGAGAAACTAAAAGAGCGAGGTACAAGCCATATCCAAGAGACAAAAGACAAATAACTTCAAGGAAAGGTAAAATGAAGCTTGCAATTTTTCTAAACCTAGTTGGATTTGCTAAATAATTAAACATGGCTGTCCTTAAAAGAGCAAAATCTTTAAAATTCTATACATATATAAAAATAGAAGTGTTATTAATTTTTGTTATTATGCCTTTAATTGTTTTCTATAGCATTTTTTAGACTTAATTGCATAATTGGTATTGCTAACACAATCAAGCTTAAATCCATAGCAATCATAATAAAAATATAAGGTTTTATAGGCGTAGTTTCAATAAGAGCTATTCCTGTCATGCACCCAAATATTATAATAGGAAGACTAAGTGGTAGAACCAAAACAGCGGCTAAAATTGCAGCTCTTCTTGCGCCTAAAACTAATCCAGAGGCAATGCCCCCTAATAAGGTCACTCCAAACAAACCGAGTACAATTGAAATGGCAAGTTCAAAAAATATAGATAAGTTAAGCCCTATCATAGTGCAAATCACGGGTAATATAATAAGCAGTGGTATTGTTGTAACTAAGAAAAAACATAAACACTTCGCAGCCGCATAACATCCAAGTGGTTGATCATTGTGAGCTGCTTTTTCAATAAAACCGTGTAAATAATCGTCTGTAAATAATCGGTCATATGCCGGAACAACTGACACAAATGCAGCAATCCAGACAAGTGCTATGCCATATTCTGACAGCTTATTAGGGTCTGGTCCTAATGAGAGTGGAAATAACATCATGACTAATATAAAAAATCCTATCTGGCTCAATATATCAGTCACTTGAGATATACTGATCTCAAACTCCCTTATAAAATATTGAAAGAAAATCAATATCACGTCTTAGCCCCTAGTTGTATGATTTGTGGTGAAAGATGCTCACATAAAGGTTGATGTGCAGCCACTATGACCCGTCCTCCAAATTCAATATGCTCTTCGATCAATGTTTCTAGCGCTAAACAATGTAAGGAATCCAGTGTGCTATTAGGCTCGTCCAATAACCATAGTGCTTCTTTTTGTCTATTTGACTTCAGAAGTAGTTGACTAAGAGCAAGGCGTTGTATTTGCCCTGTTGACAAAGTCCTAATTGGTTGTTGAAAAAAATCAATAACATTAAACCTATCCTCGTCAAACATAGATAACTTTCGCATAGAAGCAATCTGAGATAGGTTTTTAGCCGCAGATAAATTAGGATGAAAACCAAATGGGTGTCCTATGTACCAGATTGGCAAATGAGATTTTAAAGGTTCAAAAATATGTCCATTCAAACTCATTTTACCATTACTGATAGGAAGATATCCGGCAATAATTCTAAGAAGACTTGTTTTGCCAGCCCCATTTGGCCCATTTAATATACAAATATCTCCAGAAGAGATATTTAAATTTAAGTTCTTAAATATTAATTTATTTGCGCGAAAAAGCGTCACATTTGTAATGGACAAAGTTGCATGTGCTAATTCGGATGAACTCATATCTAAGCTAAGTTAAAAATGGATTGAATCAGATGTTTTCATTTGATCAACGGGTGGAGCAAATTTTGTAAGTGTTATATTTTCTACGGCACTTTTATATTCCTCGATGGTAGGTGTTCTGCCGAGTATAGCTGATAAGACAACAACTGGTGTGGAGGCTAAAAGAGATTCCCCTTTTTTCTCTTTTGAGTCTTCAACCACACGTCCTTTAAATAGACGAGTGGATGTAGCCATTACTGTATCACCTTTCGCAGCTTTTTCCTGGTTTCCCATACATAAATTACAACCAGGGCGTTCTAAATATAATATATTATCATAATCAATACGAGCGGTTTGTTTGGGGTTATTATCATTAAATTCAAAACCAGAATATTTTTGTAGTATATCCCAGTCACCCTCTTCTTTTAACTCGTCAATTATATTATAAGTCGGAGCTGCAACCACTAAGGGCGCATTGAATTCAACTTTACCATTTTCTTTTTCTAGATTTTTTAACATTTGTGCCACTATTTTTATATCGCCTTTATGAACCATACATGAACCAACAAAGCCTAGGTCCACTTTTTTTTGTGCCATGTAATGTGAGATTGGTCTTATTGTATCGTGGGTATAACGTTTTGATAAATCCTCGTTATTTACATCAGGGTCAGCAATCATCGGTTCGTCGATTTGATTAAGATCTATCACGACCTCCTCAAAATACGCTGCATCCGAGTCTGGTTTTAAAGCTGGTTTTTTTCCATTTTTAATTTCTTCGATACGTTTTTCCGCAATTTTGATAAGCTTGTTAAGCATTCCACTTTCATTCTCGAGACCTTTATTTATCATTCCGTTGATCCGCAGAATTGAAATTTTAAGGGACTCTATGAGTGTTTTATCGGTTGAAATACAAATAGATGCTTTTGCCTTCATTTCTGCAGTCCAGTCAGTAAAGGTAAATGCTTGGTCAGAGAGAAGAGTGCCAATGTGAACTTCAATGACTCTTCCCTGAAAAATGTTTTCTCCATATTTCTTTAACATTTGTGCCTGAGTTGCATGCACTACATCTCGAAAATCCATGTGCTCTGCCATTTTCCCTTTAAATGTTACCTTAACTGTCTCTGGGATAGGCATTGTTACCTCTCCAGTTGCTAAGGCTAGAGCTACTGTTCCAGAGTCCGCACCAAATGCTACACCCTTAGACATCCGTGTATGCGAGTCACCTCCAATAATAACTGACCAATCATCAACAGTAATATCATTCAGCACTTTGTGAATAACATCAGTCAAAGGCAAGTGTTTGTTATCGGGGTCTCTACCTGTAACCAAGCCGAACTCTTTCATAAATTTCATGAGTTTAGGAGTGTTTTCTTGAGCTCTCGCGTCCCAAACAGAGGCAGTGTGGCATCCAGATTGATATGCTCCATCCAAGCTTGGTGATATGGTAGTAGCTGCCATCGCTTCTAGTTCTTGAGCTGTCATAAGTCCAGTTGTATCTTGAGAGCCTACAATATTGACTTTTACTCTTACATCAGACCCAGCGTGTAAAAACGGCGTTTTTTTCTTCTCAAGAGAATTGGCATTAAATATTTTTTCAACGGCAGTTAGACCAACACCCTCATGAAAGACTTCTTTTGGTTTTGCATAAACAGTCTCATAATCTGTGTTTAGCAAATTATTTGCGATGGTTTGCAGTTTTTTGCCAAAAATTACAGCATAAGAACCACCTGCCTTAATAAAATCCTTCTTTTCAGGTGAGAATGATGCGCTAACATCTACTAGTTGTTCGCCAGTATCGTCGTTGTATAGTTTCATATTTTTTGTATTGATCGTGAGTGGAGTCCCTGTTTCCACAGAATATTTTTGTTCCAACACTGGACTATCGTCATTGTTAAATATAGGTTTTCCATCAGCACCCTGTTTATTAACCCAGTTTTTCAAATCTATTCCTATGCCACCCGTGACACCAACTGTTGTTAGAAATATTGGTGAGATACCATTGGTTCCTGCCACTATTGGAGCCATATTTACGAAGGGTATGTATGGACTTAATGGTTTACCAGTCCAAAGAGCAACATTGTTGACGCCAGACATTCTTGATGAACCAACCCCCATGGTTCCTTTCTCTGCCACCAACATTACGCTTCTATTTGGATGTTCTTTTTGCAATTTTCTTATTTCTTTTTGTGCTTCCTCTGAAATCATGCATTTACCATGAAGCTCTCTATCGGCCCTGGAATGTGCTTGATTTCCGGGAGATAATAAATCTGTTGAAATATCTCCCTCTGCGGCAACATAAGTTACTATTTTGATCTCTTCATCAAGTTCTGGAAGTTTAGTAAAGAATTCAGCTTTCGAATAGCTTTCAAGTAATTCTTTCGCCATTAGATTTTTTTGGTTAAAGGCGTCTTCTATCCTTTTTATATCTGAATCATATAAAAATACTTGAGTTTTTAAAACCTCGGTTGCCCTCTTGGCAAGATGGATGTCTTCACCGAGAGCAATGTTCAAAAGAACTGTTATGGAGGGTCCGCCACGCATGTGAGACAACAGTTCAAAAGCGAATTCAACAGTGATTTCTTTAATTGTAAATTTTTTAAAAACTATGTTCTGAAGGAATAGAGCTTTTTCCTGAGCTGCCTCAGTAGTTCCTGGTAATACATTATAGATTATTAGGTTTAGAGCTTTTGTTCTATTCAAACTATTCATAGACTTTATC
>CABYPW010000011.1 GCA_902520885.1 uncultured SAR116 cluster alpha proteobacterium | reverse complement strand
GATGCCAGCAACTCCCAATAGAATTTGGAAAAAATTAAATAACGTTTAATAATCCATTCTTTTTTTTAAACTAATTTACTAACAGAGATTGGTCCAATAATTGTGCGACATGTAATGCTTTTTTGGAGGCTCCGTGTTCAATTTGACATCTGCAAGAAGTGCCATCTGCAATGATAATATCACTACCTTTACTTTCCCTTACCTTAGGTAGCAAATTTTCTTCTGCCATAAGCATTGATAAATCATAAGTTGAAGCATCATATCCAAACGCACCAGCCATTCCACAGCAACTACTATCGATTTTTTCAACATCGAGCCCTTCTATCATTTTTAAAACCTGTTCTATTGGCCTTACTATGTCAAAAGCCTTTTGATGACAATGGCTATGTAAATAGGCTTTTGCGTGTTTTACAAGCTGCAGGTTTGGCTTATCTTTTGCTAATAACTCCTCAAAAGTTAGTGCCATCCTCGCTATTTGCTTTGCCTGTGTTGTTGGTAATAAAGAGGGTAATTCATCTCTGAGCGCAAGCAAGCAAGAGGGCTCTAACCCAACAATCGGAATTTGTTGCTCCGCGAATGGCGCTAGTGTGGAGATAAGAGTTTGTGCTTTTTGTTTTGCTTGTTTTATCAATCCACCAGATAAATAAGTTCGCCCACAACACAGAGGCTTATTATTTGGATTTGTAGGAATAAAAACGTGATATCCAGCGGCCTTCAATACCTTGGCTGCAGACCTTATTATTTCAGGTTCAAAATATCGGTTAAAAGTATCAACAAACAAAATAACAGGCATCTTGTCATCAGCTTCATATTGTTTTGGTAAAACTCTTGAAACTTCAATATCTCTGAAATAATCTTTACGCCAGTGAGGTAACTCGCGTTTTGATGTAAAGCCAGTTATTTTTTCTAAAATATAGGAAAGTAAAAACCATTTATTTCGAAGATTCAGAAAAAAAGATAACCTCGATGCAATAGGAGCATAATCTGGCAAGTATCCAATAAGCTTATCTCTAAAGGAAACCCCTTTACTTGCAGCTCGCATCGCTATTATTTCTAATTTCATTTTAGCCATATCAACAGATGTTGGACACTCCCTCTTGCAGGCTTTACAAGAAACACAATATTTAAGAGTTTCTTCCATTTCATCGCCAATGAGTGCATTCGGACCTAGTTGACCAGACAAAGCTAGCCGTAGGCTATTTGCTCTGCCTCTTGTGGAGTCTCTCTCCTCTCTAGTAACGCGATAGGATGGGCACATAACCCCTCCTTCTAGCTTTCTACAAGCGCCATTATTATTGCACATCTCTATTGCACCTTGCAGACCACCTGATTTACCAGGCCATAATGACCAGTCAAATGTCACTGGCAAATCATCTGCTTGATAACCGGGTGCAAATCGGAATAATGACCTGTCATCCATTTTTGGTGCATCAACAATTTTGTTAGGATTAAAAATTCCTGCAGGATCAAAAAACTTTTTTACTTGAACAAACAAGCTCACCATTTCAGGGCCGAACATCGTCTCGTTGAATTCAGAGCGTAAAATACCATCTCCATGCTCCCCGGAATGAGAACCACCATACTGCTTTACTAGTTCAAACGCCTCTTCTGCAATGGCTCGCATAGCTTTAACATCATCTGTTTTCTTCATACTTAGAACTGGACGTACATGCAGACATCCGACAGATGCATGCGCATACCATGTTCCAACCGTATCGTATTTTTTGAAAATCTTTGTTAACTTATCTGTGTATTCTGCAAGGTGCTCAAGTTCAACAGCGCAATCCTCCACAAAAGAAACTGGTTTTGCATCTTGTTTCATCGACATCATGATATTAAGACCAGATTTTCGCATCTCTGATACTCGTGCTTGCTGGTGTGCATCTTCTACATGCACTACACCACCTTGCCATTCCTCCAAATTTTCCCATCCAAAGCCTAAATCTGTCATTGCTATTTGAAGCTTTTTTAGCCTATTTAGATTTTCATCTCTTTCATCTTCTGCAAATTCAACAATCAATAATGCTTTTGGATTCCCAATTACGACTTCACTGATAATAGGCTGGAACATTGGAATTGAACGAGCCAAAGAAAGCATGGTGTCATCAACTAACTCAATAGCAACTGGATTTAATTTGATTAAATGCTGAGTTGCATCCATCGCTTTGTAGAAGCTTGGAAAGTGACAAATACCCATTAGTTTCTGCGCAGGCACAGGCGATAATTTGAGCTTAATGGATGTAAAATAAGAGAGGGTGCCCTCAGAACCAAGCAGCAAGTGAGCAAAATTTATCCCATCTCCCTGCCTTCCTTCCGGCCTTGCTGACATAGCATCTGGTACTATTGCGTCTAGATTATAACCGCCAACTCTACGCAGCACTTTTGGAAAACGCTCATCAATAAGATTACTATTATTCTTTCCAAGATTTAGAAGATATTCACGCATCTCGTCAGGCATGACACTCTCATCTTCAGGGCCAAATGTAACAGCTGTCCCATCTGCGAGAATGGCATCTATTGATAATACATTATCTCTCATAATTCCATACCGTATGGAACGCCCACCACAACTATTATTGGCCGTCATACCTCCAATAGTTGCTCTACTTGAAGTAGAAACATCTACAGGAAACCATAATCCATATGCACGAAGATGCTTGTTTAAATCATCTAAAACGATACCAGGTTCAACAACACAACTATTCTCACTAAGATCAACCGAGATTAATTTGTTAAAATATTTAGTATTATCAACAACAATAGCTTTGTTAACTGTTTGACCACATTGTGATGTCCCACCGCCACGGGGTAGTATAGCCGTCTTTGTTTTTCTGCAAAACGCAATAAGTTTTTCAATATCATCTAAATTTTTTGGTAACACTACGGCATGAGGCATCATCTGATAAATGGAGGCATCAGTTGCATATCTACCCCTGTCAAATTCACTATCGAGGAATTCTCCTTCAATAATATTTGCTAATTCATCTATTTGGATCGGGATGTTACCATCTGCCATATAAAAAAACCTGCGTTTAACATATACAAATCTAATTTCTAGCTTTAAAATACTCCTCATATTGTTTTTTTCAATCCCAGTTTATTTCATCTTATAAGATAATAAGAAGATTAGGAGCCCCTTGTGCCAACCCATCAATTTCAAACAGGTCGTCATTTTCTGCAAATACCTGGCCCCACTAATGTTCCTGACAGAGTGCTTCGAGCGATGGACAAACCAACCATTGACCATCGAGGTCCAGAATTCGCTGCTTTAGCTCGCAAATGTCTTAATGGAATAAAGTCAATTTTTAAAACTAGTTCTGACGTTGTAATATTCCCTGCCTCAGGAACAGGCGCATGGGAAGCTGCTCTTGTGAACACACTTCAAAGTGGTGATCATGTCTTGATGGTGGAAACAGGCCATTTCGCAAGTCTGTGGCGTAACATGGCAAATAAACTTGGTGTGTTGACTGAGTTTCTAGAAACGGATTGGCGAAGCGGAGCAAACCCTGAAGAACTTGCAGTACGCCTTTCAAAAGATACATCTCATAAAATAAAAGCCGTATGTGTCGTACATAATGAGACCTCTACAGGATGCACCTCGCCCATAGCAAAAATCCGCAAAATTATAGATGAACTTAATCATCCGGCTTTACTTATGGTAGATACAATTTCTTCTCTAGCCTCTATAGATTATAGGCATGATGAATGGGGAGTGGATGTAACAGTCGCAGGTTCACAAAAAGGACTATTGTTACCACCAGGTCTTTCCTTTAATGCCTTATCTCAAAAAGCTCTTGAAATCTCTAGCAAAGGAGGTATGGCTCGCTCTTATTGGGATTGGAACGAACAAATTCGGGCTAACAAAAATGGTGCTTTTCCATATACTCCTGCCACAAATTTATTATATGGTCTAGAAGTGGCTATTGAGATGCTGCACGAAGAAGGGTTGGATGCCGTTTTCGCTCGTCATGACCGTCATGCAAAAACAACACGAGATGCAGTGCAGGCATGGGGACTTGAGGTACTATGTCAAAACCCTGAAAACTATTCTAGCTCTTTAACAGCAGTTATGCTTCCAGATGGCTATGATTCTGACAAATTTCGAGAAATTGTATTAACAAATTTCAATATGTCGCTTGGAAATGGATTATCTAAACTTGCTGGAAAAGTTTTCAGAATTGGTCATCTCGGAGATTTCAACGACTTAATGTTACTAGGTACTCTGAGTGGCGTGGAAATGGGGTTATCGTTAGCTGGTATTCCTCATCAAAGAGGTGGTGTTGAAACTGCTATGCAAACGTTATCAAAGTATTCAAAATAATAGTTTTAAATTCATAATGAGGAGTTCGAAATCATGGCTGAAAGTTTATTGCTTAATTATATCGGTGGTGAATGGGTAGAAGGAACATCAGAAATTTCAAATATCAATCCCTCTGACCTTGGAGATGTGATAGCCAATCACGCTCTTGCAGATTCTAATCAAGCTATCCAAGCTATTGATGCGGCGCATGCAGCCCTTTCCAGTTGGAAGAATACAAACCCACAAACAAGGTTCGATATTTTGGACAATATTGGACGTATTATTATAACGAAACAGGATGAACTTGGAGAAATTCTAGCCAGGGAAGAAGGAAAAACACTTTCTGAAGCCAAAGGTGAGGCATTTCGTGCTGGTCAGTTTTTTCAATTTTATGCAGCTGAAGCTTTAAGGCGTACTGGCGAGCAAAATCTTTCTACACGCCCAAATATAGATGTTGAAATCGTAAGAGAGCCCATTGGTGTTACAGTCCTTATTACACCATGGAATTTCCCAATTGCTATTCCAGCATGGAAGATTGCACCAGCGCTTGCTCACGGAAATACAGTGGTTTTAAAACCTTCAGAGATTACACCGGCGAGTGCTTATCACTTGACTAAAATTATGGAAGAAGCGGGCTTACCAGCCGGTGTCTTTAATTTGCTGGTCGCGAAAGGTGAGGCTGTGGGTGAAACTTTAGTGTCGCATCCAGCAGTGGCTGGGATTTCATTTACTGGTTCTGTTCCAACAGGGCGAAAAATAGCACAACGTGCTATAAAGCATATGAAGAAGATTCAAATGGAAATGGGCGGTAAAAATCCGATGGTGATTATGGAAGATGCTGACTTAGATATCGCGATCCCTGTCACAATTAACGGTGCTTTCTACCAAACTGGCCAGAGATGCACTGCTTCTTCAAGAGTAATCGTACATGAAAAAATTTACGATGCCTTTGTTGAGCGCTTTGTTTCAGAAATGGAGAAACTTTCTGTTGGGCCTGCTCTTGATCCTACAACACAAATAGGACCAGTTGTCTCAGACACACAACTTAAGTCAAATTTATCCTATGTTGAAATAGCACGTAATGAAGGATGTGAAGTAGTTAGCGGCCAGCATTTAGCGGAACGGAACACTGGTTATTTTCAAAGACCAGGTGTGTTCTTAAACGCAAACAATAAGATGCGCAGTTCACGAGAAGAAATCTTTGGGCCAGTTGCTTCTATAATAAAAGTTGGTGATTTTGAAGAGGCAGTCGCAACCGCAAATGATACAGAATTTGGACTTTCATCCGCAATTTGCACCCGGTCATTATATTATGCAAGAGAATTCAAACGTTTATCAGAAGCTGGCATGGCAATGGTAAATTTACCAACCGCTGGCGTTGATTATCATGTACCATTTGGCGGTCGTAAAAACTCATCTTATGGCTCAAGAGAGCAAGGACGTGCTGCGATTGACTTTTACACCACAACAAAAACAACCTACAGCTTTGCTGGATAGAGGTCTATAATTGAAAGGATAGTGAATTTATCCGATGTTTTATCTTCAACTTAAATACTCATAATCAGAGTTAGGTTTTTCAACCAGTCATGCCTCAAAATAAACTGTCTAACGAGGTCATAAGGAGTGGGATCGGGTATTTTTTGTATAGTTAAAAAAATGACGTGTGATATATTTTAAATCTATTTCGAGTGATGTTACCCATATCTCGAATAAAGAAAAACCTTATTTAAAAGTGTGGATATGAATCTACAGATAACGCCTAAACCAATACGCATTCTTAATAAGCTTTACGATCATGCGGTCTCAGTTGCGGACCCTATGCTTACAGTTCCCAGCTACCTTCCAGACAAACCAATGGGTAGAGTAATTGTGGTTGGAGCAGGAAAAGCGAGCGCGAGGATGGCTGAAGCGGTGGAAACTGTTTGGGGTTCCTGTGAGGGTATTATTATAACAAGATATGGATATGGAAGGCCAACTAAAGGGATTCAAATCATAGAGGCGTCTCATCCAGTTCCAGACGAAAATGGCGTTATCGCAACAAAAAAAATTTTGGATTTAATGAATGACTTGAATGAAAATGACTTCGTTCTTTGTTTGATTTCAGGTGGAGCTTCTGCTCTTCTTTGTGCCCCCTCAGATATAATAACATTAGCAGAAAAACAGAGTATCAATAATAGTCTTCTAACAAGTGGAGCACCTATTGAAAAAATCAATCTTGTTAGAAAACATCTCAGTAAGGTAAAAGGTGGAAAGTTAGCTGCTGCTGCATATCCCGCAAAAATGCTAAGCTTAATTTTATCAGATGTTCCTGGAGATGATATTCAATTTATCGGCTCAGGACCGACAGTTGGTGATGAATCGACTCCTGCAGAGGCACTAAAAATTTTGTCCGATTATAACATTTACTTTCCTTCAGATAAAATTGAAAATTTTAATACCCAGACGTCGGTTATTTTACCAACAGATATACGTCTCAGTAGGACAACAAATATAATTTTTGCCGCACCCTCTCAATCATTGGAAGCAGCTTCAGAAATGGCATCTGGCGAGTATGGAATTGAAGTCATTAATCTTGGAGATAACCTTCAGGGTGAAGCCAAAGAAATTGCCATTAGTCAGGCAAAACAAGCAATTCAAATCCAAGATAATTTATCGAAAACACAGCCACCTGTTCTTTTACTGTCAGGTGGCGAATTAACTGTCACAGCTAGTGGAAACGGTGTTGGGGGACCTAATGCAGAGTTTTGCCTTGCTCTTGCAATAGAATTAAAACAGAGACAAGGTATTTTTGGTTTCGCGGCAGATACCGACGGTGTGGACGGAACAGCGGAAATAGCAGGAGCTTTCATAACACCTAATACATTAAAAGATGCAGAAAACTCTGGAATTTCTCCCTTAGAATTATTAAAAGAGAATGACTCTCATAACTTTTTTAAAAAAATTGGTAGCCAAGTTGTCACAGGACCTACATTAACAAATGTAAATGACTTCAGAGCAATCCTTATTTATCCTTGCTAATGTAAATACAGAGAATAAGTACTATCAGTCGTCGATTATATGACTAAGTTCGATGGTTTTACTCAACTTTATGAACTTCAAGCGTTATTTAATTATCACTTATTTGTGTTTTGCGACTAGACGCCACAACCTGCTTGTGAGCTAGTGCCAAAAGTCCTGGCACGATAAACAAAGTAGCAACAGTCGATAAGGCAAGCCCTCCAAATACTACCGTTCCAATTCCTCTGTAAAGCTCTGAACCTGCACCTGGAAAAATAACAAGCGGTACCAAACCAAAAAGAGAAGTAAGAGTAGACATGAAAATAGGTCTTATCCTATTTTTGGTAGCCTCTATTATACTCTCGTTAACAGCCATATTTTCCTCACGGATCTGCAGGCATGTTTGCTCAACCATTAAAATAGCATTATTAACAACTATACCTGTCAAAATCAC
This sequence comes from uncultured SAR116 cluster alpha proteobacterium, assembly GCA_902520885.1. Lineage (GTDB taxonomy): Bacteria > Pseudomonadota > Alphaproteobacteria > Puniceispirillales > Puniceispirillaceae > UBA5951. The sequence continues at coordinate 76,665 of CABYPW010000011.1, read as the reverse complement.
AAACCCGAGCATTGTAAGCATATCAAGAGGTTGCCTTAAAAACATATTAAGAATGTAAAGAGCTAATATTCCACCTGCCGCTGCTATAGGAACCGCTAGTATTATTATTCCAGGAAGTATGAAAGACCTAAGTAGTATTACCATCAATAAAAAGATTACACAGAGTGCAGTAAAAACATTTGCCTGCATTGCTTTCCATGTTTCTTCTAGGGCGCTGGCAGCACCACTTACAGCAATCGAAACATCATTATTTTTAGCGATTTGTGTCAGTTGGGGTAATACTTGTTCGTTGATAACGCTGATTGCTGTTTCAAGAGCAATCGCTTCCTGTGGTCTCACTTGTATCGTCAACGCCTGATTTCCATTTAAACGTCTTATTGTTTGAGGTGCGCTGATCATTTCAACCTGAGCCACTTGATCAAGTCTTACCATCAACCCTTGTCTATTTATAACAGGCATTGCTGACAAGTCGTCCATTCCCATTTCACCTGCATTACCTCCTGTTAATATCAATTCTACCAATTCACCATTAATTGGTACATCTGCTATTCCCAAACCATCGTTAAGGATATCAACTAATGAGCTAAATTCTCGAGCTGTAATTCCGATTTTTGCTAGTTGTTCAGAGTCTGGCGAAATACGTATTTGCGGAGCGCCTGAGTCTAAACTAGGAATTATTCTCACCTGATTACCGTCACTCACAGGAAAAGATTCGTCTAAAATTCTTGTAAGTTGCCTTGCAACTGACACTAGACTTGCCAAGGAAGGCCCTGTTAAATCAACATTTATTGAGCGTGAACCTCCAACAGAACGGCCAAATAAAGATGCCTGAAATACAAACGCACGTGCTCCAGGCTCCGAGAAAACCGGTCTCATCAAAATAGGTCTTAATTCTGTAACACGTTCGGGATCTGTCGCTGTTGCCCCTGCAAAACCACCACCATCAAAAGCAACAAAGAAAAAACGCTCTATGCCAGGACCATCTCCCATCTTATCTGATTTTTCCCAAAGTGGTCTTGCAGATTCTTCCATCTTATCTGCTATTTTTTTTGTCTCATCAATAGAATAACCGGGTGGTACAAATATCCTGCCTAACATGAAATTTGCATTACCATCTGGCAGATAATCTAATTTTGGCATCATCAAAAAAATGACTGCGATACTCATAGTAATCAAACTGCTTACGGTAATAAGAGCGATTTTACGGTTTTTTGTTGCATGTATTGCAAATTGAACTATCAGCAAGGCTATAAACCTCGCAACCCGGTCTAGTCCTGGAATAGATTTTATTTTCTGAAATCTGTCATGACGACCAGCCAAAAGCTTAGATGCCAAAGCTGGAATGACAGTAACCGACACCACGACTGATATCAAAACTGATACTGATATAGCAATACCAATATCACGAAAAAGCTGCCCTACTGGCAAGTCTAGCAAAATGATAGGAACAAAAACCAAAACAGTAGTCAGGGCAGAGCCAAGAATAGGTGCCCACACCTGTCGCGCACCACGATAGGCAGCGGTCGGTGCATCCATACCCTTTTGACGCAATCTAAATATATTTTCAAGAGAAACAATAGACGCGTCAACAACCATCCCAATTGCGAATGCCATTCCTGCCAAGGATATTACATTGATGGAAAGTCCAAAGCCTGAAATTGCAACAAATGTTCCTACTACAGAAACTGGGATTGCTATAAAAATTACCATTGTTGGAAACAATGACCGCAGAAATAAGAGCAAAATACACAGTGCTAAAATACCGCCTATCCAAATATTCTGCTGCACAAGGTCAATTGCAGAACGAATATAGGCTGTTTCATCATAAATGATGTTAAGTTGTAAACCTTTCGGATTCAGAGTTGTTTCGTTTAAGCCCTTTACTGCACTTGATAGGGTCTGCATTGTTGTTACAACATTTATACCAGGCTCTCTCAATGCATTTATAATGATAGCGTCCTGACCATTGAGGCGTCTAAAGCTGGTTCTTTTTTCAACCGCAAATTCAACATCAGCAATGTCTGACAATAAGACGGGAGAAATTTGTCCATTTTCGTTAAAGTCTGCTCTCAAAATGGTATTTAATGCTGTCTCAGGTGTGTAGGCAATCGCTTCAGTTCTTACTGTGTAAACGCGCTTTCCTTGTTGCACTCTTCCAACAGATTGAAGTGTAGTGGCGGTTCTTAAGGCGTCTAACACTATTGAAGTTGAAAGGCGGTAAGAGGCAAGCCTCTGAGGGTCAATAATAACCTTAAGTTGTTTTTTACCACCACCATTATATGTGATTTCGGAAACTCCCGGTGTTCTCGCAAGATAGTCCACAACTTTTGTTGTTACAAAACTTCCAAGGTTTTCTAAATCTACATTTTTCCCCGCCAGCGCAACTAATGCCATTCTGGCAATAGGACTATCATCAGAATTAGAGGTTTGCACCTGAGGAGCCGATGACTCACTTGGAAGACCTGTGATTCCTGCAAGTTTTGAGAGTAAAACTGTAAGGGCTTTATCCATATCGGTTAACAAAGAATAAGTGAGCGTTACCCTTGCTGCACCATTAGATGATCTAGATAAAATTTCTTCAACACCGGCTAAATTAGACAGTTCTGTCTCTAGTCTGCTTACGATTTCTCTGTCGACGTCCTCGGGTGCAGCCCCAGGCCAAGATACTCTAATTTGATAGATTGGCTTTTCGATATCAGGCGAAAGCTGAATTGGAATAGTTCTTAAAGCAACAATCCCGAATAGAACTATCAATAACATGATCGCCATAACAGCAACAGGACGTTCAATTGCGTTCTTTATAAATGTGTTCATATACCTAAACTCTTTTTAAACATCCTAATTTGCCGTTCCTATGACATCCATTTGAACTTCTCTACCATTGGGCAATCCGCTTAAAATCACAGTTCCGTTCATACTATTAGGTGTAGAAACAAGCTCAAAAGAGAGTGTTACAATGCCAAACGGCAACACAAGTTCAGTATCAAAATATAAAGTATCATTTTTACGTGTCACCAATACAGGCTTATCATTATACAGGCTTGCTTTGCTAGATAATTCAAATCTTCCTGATTGCTCACCTCGACTTGATTGCCATTTTAGCACCCATTTTTTCGCATCATCTGCAAGTTCGGTTGGGATTTCTTCGGCCTTTTCTGCCTGAGATATATCATTTGACATATTAGGAACATCTCGTTTTGGAATTTTTCCTTGCTTAACAGCTGCGCCGTCATCTAATCCCTCATTACCGCGTGTTATTACAAGCTCTCCGACCTGCAGACCCGAATTTACAATAATTCGCTCATCAATAGCACTTCCCAAACGAACTGCCTGACGCTTCGCTATCCCATTATCGAAGACAAATACAACATGTCCACCTGCAACTGGCACTACTGCATCTTGAGGGATAACCAGCAGTTCTTGAACCTCAGTGCTTGGAACCAGAACGTTTATTTGCGCTCCGTTAGCACGAATACTGCCTAACACTTCTCCATCAAAACTTAATTTCGTCAGTCTAGATGCAGTCCTTCTATTCTCTTCTGGAAGAATAGCCCTGAGTGAAAGCATAAAGTTTTCTCCTGATAGGCTACGAGCTCTTAACTTAGACTCCGAATTGATAAAAGGTAAATATTTAACGGGTAAATCTAACTCTACCCCATATCCTTCATCAGTTCGTATGCTAGCTATCATATCACCTTGCCTTGCAAATCCTATTTTTTCCGAAAATAATGATATGATCTGCCCATCAACAGGCGATTTAAGAGTTGCATCCGATAGATCCTGCTCTAACTTTTTGATTTGGAGCCTCAATCTTTCTTCAGTTACGATTAATTGCTTTAATGAATATTTAAGCTCGCTTTGTGTTTTATTGCGATTAACTAATTGTTGTTGAGCCGCATTCAGCGCGATCTGCGCGTTTTCTGAATTTTCGAATGAAATTGCGTTGCTCTGAGCTAGCTTTTTAGCGAATTCAGCTCTACGGTCTAATAGTATGAGTTGCTCTTGAGTAAGTGATAAAAGAGATTTTTCATACTTAAGATTTTCATTTAAAGATGCAATTTCATTTTCAGTTGCCTCTAGCTCTGAGCGATGAATTTGAAGCTGATGTTTAATTAAAAAGGTATCTTGTTTTGCAATTATGTCCCCAGCTTTCACCGGGTCCCCAATTTGCCAATCTTTCATTACAATCTTAGCTGTTATGCTAGCTGTAATAAAAAAAGGATCACCAGCCACCACAGACCCACCAATTTGAGTAAAATTCGGTAAAGTCATTTTCTCAACACGCTCTGCTTGCACAATTGCGCCTCTATTCTGCTGTGCAAATACAGAACTGCTTGTTGTAAGCCAAAGTGAAGCAAAAATCATCGTTGACAAGCAAACACGCAATATACCTGCATTTATTTGAGAAGACATACTAAGAAATCCTTTAACTTTAAAAAATATGGATTTTTGCGAGTAGAATTTATAAATGGTCGCATCACAAAAATATTTATTTCTTGTTTATATTAGCTGGAGAGTTTTTTCAGCAAAAAAATCAAAATTCAAATTATATGCTTTCTTGTTTGCTAGAACAAATAAACTATATATATAACTATTCATCTGGTGCTATCTCGCCTTAATTTGCATATAAAATACTCGCGCATTATCATCATACTTTAATGTGATGTGATTTGATTAGGTAGGCACCTTTATTTTGGAGAGGCCCGTGAGAAATAAAACGATTACTATATCAAAATTTCTAGGTTTTTGTCTAAAGCTCTTTGTAAAATATTTTATAGTCGTTTGCTGTGGGATCTTGATTTCCCAATCAGCATGGGCAGAAGAATATAAATTTAAATTTCATCATTTTCTGGGGGCAAACTCATTTTGGCAAACAGAAATATTACAGCCTTGGGTAGATAATATTGAAAAAAATAGCAATGGCCGTATCTCAATTGAAATATTCCCTTCAATGACACTTGGTGGGAGGCCACCTGAGCTCGTTCAGCAAGCACGGGATGGTGTCGTAGACATTATTTGGACTGTGAATGGGTATACCCCTGGAATGTTCCCACGCTCCGAAGTTTTTGAGCTTCCCACAGTTTTTACTAACGATCCTGAACCTGTAAACCTTGCCCTTTTTGATCTTTTTGAAACAGATTTGAAGCCGGATTATGCCGGTTTACAAGTAATGTTCCTAAGCGTGCATGCAGGAAATGCTATCCATATGAGAAATCAAGCTATTCGGTCACCAACTGATCTTGCTGGAAAAAAAATAAGAACACCATCACGCACAGGTGCTTGGAGCATTGAGGCATTAGGAGGAATTCCTATTGCGATGCCGGTTCCTGATCTGCCACAGTCACTTCAAAAAGGTGTGGTTGATGGTGCGTTTGTTCCTTGGGAAATCATTCCAGCACTGCAACTTCAGCATCAAACTCAATTCCAAATTGAGGGCTTTAATAACGAACGTATTGGTTCTCTTCTGTTCCAAACATCAATGAATAAAACGAGGTGGGAAAATCTTCCAGCAGAAATTCAGAAAATTTTTAAAGATGCCTCAGGACCTGACTGGTGGGCTGAAATAGGGCAAAAACTTAAAAAAGGTGAAGTTCAAGGAATACAAATCGCTATTAATGCAGGAAATACGCATATCGAGCTTACCGAAGAAGAAACGGTTCAGTTTACAAACATTCTATCAAGCGTAGTTGATAGATGGATTAATAGCGTAGCCGATAAAAATATTGATGGAAACGCACTTGTTGATAAAGCTCGAAAAGCCATAGCATCTCATTATCGTAATAAATAACAAAGGCTCAAAATGTCCTATTTTCGTTTGTTATCTAACTTATGGCAGAATTTGATCACGGGTTGGGCACTAGTTGGTGGTTTCATACTAATAATGATTGTGTGCATAAATGTATTTTCAATTATTGGAGGAATCTTTCTAATTCCACTTAAAGGAGATTTTGAACTTACACAGATGGGTATTGCAGTAGCAGTATTTTGCTTTCTTCCATACTGTCAGCTACATAAACACAATATTTCTGCTGAAATCTTCACTTCACGGGCGAATATTAAAACTCAGTTATTGCTCAGCATTGTTGCCTCCTTTGTGGCTTTTCTATTTTCTATACTTTTGGTCTGGCGCATGTGTGAAGGTATGAGTGACCAGAGGGCATACAATTATACAAGCACCATTTTGCAGTTTCCTATTTGGATTACTTTTTTACCGATTATTTTTTCGCTTTGCCTCTTAGCGATAGCAAGCCTAATTACACTTAAACAAGATTTTAACTCTCATAAGTCCCTCAGATATAAATTAAAGAGTCGCTGATGACAGAACCGATTTTTTTGGGAATAAGCTCGTTATTTGTGCTGATTTTTCTAATTATTATACGGATTCCAATTGCATATGCGATGATACTCACCGGTGGTATAGGTATCATGAGTATAGATGGTGCAGGTACTATCTTTAATCAATTAAAAACGTTAGCATATGGTCAGTTTTCTAATTATGATTTGTCTGTAGTTCCTCTATTTATTTTGATGGGCGCATTAGCTTCAAGAATAGGTCTTAGTAGCGCATTATTTGCAGCGGCTAATTCATGGCTTAGTTGGTTGCGGGGGGGTAGTGCTATGGCTGCTATTTCTGCATGCGCGGGTTTTGGGGCTATTTGTGGCTCTTCTATTGCAACGGCATCCACAATGGGGAGGGTTGCATTACCCGAATTACTAAAATTCAATTATTCTATTTCTCTTGCAACAGGTGTTTTAGCAGCAGGCGGAGTTCTTGGAATTTTAATTCCACCATCAATAGTTCTAATTATTTATGCTCTAATTGTAGAGGTGAATATTGTATCTATGTTTGCTGCAGCCCTTATACCCGGCTTGCTGGCTATATGCTTATTTTTGGCAACCATAGCAATCTTTGTTGCTATTTACCCAGATGCTGCCCCTGAAACACGAAAAACGGACAAAGAGGAGCGGATACGAGCGACAATAGGCATTCTCCCTGTTGCCTCTGTTTTTATTATCGTGCTAGGGGGAATGTACGCTGGATTTTTTAATCCAACACCAGCGGCGTCTCTTGGTGTTGGCCTTGTATTTATAATTGGATACGTAACCAAAAAATTAAATCTCACACAAATTAAAGAAGCACTTTTAGAAACAGCCGGTTTGTCTGGTATGATTTATTTAATTTTACTTGGTGCAGAGTTAATGAAGATTTACATGAGCCGTACAGGTCTTCCACAAGCTCTTGCTGATTGGATATTAGTTGCTGGTTTCGAGCCAATGTCAGTACTAATTGTGTTGCTTTTAGGTATAATTTTGCTTGGCTGCCTGCTAGATAGCCTTTCAATAATTCTGCTAATAATACCTTTTTTCTGGCCAGTGCTTGTAGAACTTAATGGTGGCGTACATATAGCTGCAGAAACTGCTGGTTTTGGCATGACGACGGGAGACCTAAAGATTTGGTTCGGTATACTCGCGCTTGTTGTTGTGGAGGTAGGACTCATTACCCCTCCAGTTGGAATGAACGTTTTCGTCATTTCCTCTATCGCAGATAATTGTGACATCTCTGATACTTTTAAAGGAGTCTCTCCATTTTTTATTGCCGAACTAATCCGAATAGTTATTCTTGTTTCATTACCTATTTTAGCCTTATGGCTACCCAATATTTTGACTGGCTAATTAGTATATTATATTTTTTTTAGTTCTAAAATGAAACGATAAGATAAATTCATGAATTTAATTAAAAGTTATATTTACCCCTTTATACTCACAATTTTTCTAGGTTGTATTTTTTCTATCGTACATGCTGAAGAAAAACTTCAGGCTACAGCTTATCTATGCTTAGATAATGAAGTCATTTTACCATCAGTGACACTACAGGAAAGAATTAACTCAACTAAGCAATTTTTGGCAAATACAACCTTACTCGTTACTGATGGAGAACTATTATTTTTCAGAACACTCTACCGAAATGAAGGATTATTCTTTAGTCCCACCATTAATAATTTAAACGAGTTTCGAGCACTTACCTTTGAGGATGCAACTGTAGCACTTAGTATAAAAAGCGGGGATGATATAAAAAACGAGCGATATTTATGTGCGGCAAATAGTGAATTAACAAGACTAATAAATAGTTTCGAAGATAATTGGCCAAATCACGTAATGAATTAACTTCTCTTTTAATAAGGTCTTGGTCATTCAAGCATACCTTTTTTAGTCTTCTGAATGAAATTATCGATTTCTTCTATCTGTTTTTTTGTTAATTTAAGTCCCAATTTTGTTCGGCGCCATATAAAATCTTCTGCATTTTGTGTCCACTCATTAGCTATTGACCAGCGTAATTCTCTCTCAGTTATATGACAACCAAAGTGGCGGCCCAAATCACTTAGTTGTTGGGTATTATTCAAAATTTTTTTTGTCTCGGTACCATATTGACGTAGAAGACGTCTTGCCCAGTCTGGTGATAAATAAGGAAATTCTTCTAATATTCTCTTCTTCAGCAGATTAAATTCATGAACCTTAAAATCTCCTCCCGGCAAAGCAACATTGATTGTCCAAGGTTTATCGTTAAGGCCGAAGTAAGGAACAACCTTACTCATAACATTTTCTGCTAATTTTCGATATGTAGTAATTTTTCCTCCGTATATTGTTAATAATGGTGCGTCTGACTTATCTACTTTTAATACATAGTCACGAGTAGCAGATGTCGAAACAGCGGCATCATCTTGATAAAGCGGGCGTATGCCAGAATAACACCAAACAATATCTTCTTTTGTAACTGGTTTACTAAAATAAAGATTTACAAATTCAAGCAGGTAATCTCGTTCTTCATCCGTACAGACTGGTTTAATTTGTGCAGCATCATGATCGACATCAGTTGTACCAATAAGAGTGAAGTCTTGCTCATAAGGGATAGCAAATACAATTCGACCATCCCTCCCCTGCAAGAAATAGGCTTTTTCGTGATCATATTGTTTTTTGACAACAAGGTGGCTTCCACGAACCAGCCTAATCGATGGCATATCAATTTGACCCAATTTCTCCTTCAAAATACTGCCAACCCAGGGGCCTGCTGCATTAATCAAGTAACGAGCCTTTTGCTGCCATTCTTGATTAGTTTTCTGGTCTTGGAATGTTAAATTCCAATAATTCTTAGTTCTTTCTGCCTTTATTAATTTTACCCTTGGCAGTATTGTAGCGCCCCGGTCTTGCGCATCTCGAGCATTTAAAATAACAAGTCGTGAATCCTCAACCCAGCAGTCTGAATATTCAAATCCTCTCTTAAATTTTGCTTTAAGAGGCCTCCCCTCTTTAGAATTTGGGAAATGTAATAATTTTGTTGGAGGAAGAATTTTTCTTCCTCCCAGGGAATCATAAAGATAAAGTCCAAATTTGATTAACCAAAACGGCCTTTTAGACTTTGACCAAGGCATAATATAATTTATCCATTTAGTAGCTGGTGTAAATGAATCAAACCTCATAAATTTATCGTAAGGCAGAATAAACCTCATTGGCCAACTAATATGAGGCATTGATTTGAGTAGCACTTCACGCTCGGTTAGTGCCTCTTTGACAAGTCTAAAGCTGAAATATTCAAGGTATCTAAGACCACCATGGAACAACTTAGTAGAAGCAGAAGAAGTCGCAGCCCCCAAATCATCCATCTCAACAAGTATTACCGATAGACCTCTGCCGGCAGCATCGCGAGCAATACCACACCCATTAACGCCACCACCTATAATCACTAGGTCTGTTGCATTGTTTGCAATCACTTCTTCAGCAGACATGATAATTCAGCTTCTTAACAGATATTTTATATGATTTTCTAACTATATTATTATTGGTTCTAATACATTAAAAGTATTATTCGAGTGAGCTTTATCTTTGGCTATTTTGCCATTCGGGATGAATAAACCCTTTAAGGTTAGATGGTGAAAGCATTCCACGTCCAAGAATATGATCTGTTGCTTTTTCAGCAACCATGATAGTAGGTGCGTTTAAATTTCCATTTGTTATACTTGGAAAAATGGAAGAGTCAGCAACACGCAATCTTTCCACGAAACGCACCTTGCATTCACAATCAACTACTGTCATTGGGTCTTTTTTATTCCCCATTCGCATTGTTCCACACGGATGATAAGCGAGCGTTGAGCCCACAGATCCAGAACCTATGATGATATAGTCGAATTGCATTCTAACTACCTTCCTCTAGTTTTTTTAAAAAAACTATCTGACATCACAAACAGTCATTGTACTTGCACTTCTAGATGGATATTTATAATTGCTTATATTTTGTTTTCTAACAAAATAATTATTTAGGTAATTCTAGTAACTGATTGGTTCGAGCAATTTTTTGAAAAAGTATTATGAAGAGAAATAAGCAAACATTTTTAAGTAAAAAGCCTTTAATTGCTGATTTTATTAGCAGCTCTGTAAACTATAGACAATATTTTGGTGGTGGAAGAAAACAAGATATAGCCAAAGCAGTTGGAATTAAATCTGGAATTAGACCAAATATAATCGACGCCACTGCTGGACTTGGAAGAGATGGTTTTATACTAGCTTCTCTTGGCTCGCATGTAACGCTAATTGAACGCTCCCAAATAATTCATGATCTGCTCGCAGATGGAATGAGGAGAGCGTCTAACGTGTGTGGTAGAACTGCAGAAATTATCTCCCGCATGAAACTAATTCATGCTGATGCAATTGAATTACTTCCCACACTTTCTACAAATGTAATTTATTTAGACCCTATGCACCCTCCGAGAAAAAAATCCTCTCTTGTTAAGTCTAAAATGAGACAACTGCGAGCGATTGTTGGTGAGGATCCTGATCAAATTGAGCTCATAAAAACAGCTCTTCAATCAGATTGCAACCGCGTCGCTCTTAAATGGCCTTCCAAATCTCCGCTTCCAAATCCACTTCCCAAGTGCTCGCATCAGATTTTAGGTGGAACAGTCCGTTTTGATATTTTTATTAAATCCAATGTAAAAAAGATTTCAATATAAATAAACTTAATATTACCTAAAACGGTAAACTTCTTTTTATGTGTTTATTTCAACACGTGTAGATTTACCTCCTGGCACGGGAGTCCCGCTCAATCCACCCTTCATCAATACTTTTTCTATCCCACCATTTTTCTCCACAAGCCTTGCTTGGTCAGCCAAAGCTTCGTTATTTATAGCATTTGGATCGACGATCCTAAAAAGTTTATTCCTATAATTTTTTAAGATTTCTTTAAATTTATTATTTGTTGCTAGGTTTACAAGTTCTTCGGGGTCTGACTGTAAATCATACAATTCAGGTTCAAAATTAACATAATGAATGTATTTATATTGTCCATCTCTTAGCATAAATGCTCCAGAAATTGCCCCTGCTCCGTGATATTCACTGAAAACTAACCTGTTTTCATCTTCTCCCTTTTTAGCAATCTCAAATAATGAATTCCCTGAATATCGGTATGTCTCCTTCATGCCAAAAACGTCGAGTATTGATGGAAAAACATCGATCAAAGAAACGGGGGTTTTCACAACCGAACCTTTAGGGAGGCCCTTGCCTACCAAAATCATAGGTATACCGATAGACTCTTCATACATTACCGATTTTCCCCAAAGACCTCTCGCTCCAAGGTTTTCTCCATGGTCACTCAGAAAGAGAATATTAGTATTATCTTGTAAAGATGAAGACTCTAATTCATCTATAACGTTTCCGATAAGTTGATCTACAAAAGTGCATAATCCAAGATACGATATTATGGCCTCTCTCCTGTGAAGGTCATCTCTGAAATAGTTATCAATTGTTATACTTTTATTAAATGCAGTCCACCAAGGGTGATTTACTAACTCAGAGTTAAATTTCTTAAAATTTGGAAGTTCAATATCTTTATATAAATTATAATATTTATGGGGAACAATAAGAGGAAAATGAGGTGCTATAAAAGACACATAGAGGAGAAAAGGATTATCTTTTTTATTGTTTTTAGAACGAGCTCTCAGCCATTCAGCAGCTTTTCTGGAAATATTCTGGTCATATTTAGTGTATTCAGTCTCACCAGGACCAATTTGTTCTGAAAATTTTCTACTTTGTGGTCTCTCTGGTAAATTAGGTCTTATCGAGCCCATTACATCCCCAACTCCATTGGCTATATGCATTGGCAAAATTTGTTCGTCAAAACCAGTTTTATCATTCGCTGAGCGGAAATGTAGCTTACCAATTGAAACAACATCAATGTTATTTTTTTGCAAATAATGCCCCCAGCTCGGTATTTTTCCATCATAAGCTATAGCATTATCCCAGCATTTATTTTGATGAACATATATTCCTGTAGAAAAACAAGCACGTGCAGATACACAAATTGGAGAGTTTGTAGAAGCATTTTCAAAAATTACGCCCTTTCTCGCCAATTTATCCAGATTTGGAGTCTTGACTATTGGATTGCGATAGCAACTCAAAAACTTCCTGCTATGCTGATCTGTCATGAAAATGATAAAATTTTTTCTAGTCATAAATAATTAACGATGTTTTAAAGTTTTTGAACAAAATATTGCCGCTCTAATTATTTAAAAAATCTAAACTATACAAATAAGGTACTATTCATCTTAGGTGGACGGGCTCCCATATATGTAATACCACTTGCATTCACATTTAAATTAATCATTAATTTAGCAAGTTCTATTGACGAAGTGTAACCCTCAAGAACTGGAACATCCCATCCTCTATCCTTTAATCCCTTTTCAATATGTGGCTTTAGAAAAAATGTCATTGAGCAACCAAGTGTTATAACCTCTGCTCCATCTTCGACAATTGCAGCTTCTGCTTGATTTACAGCCCTCTCAACGACTATATTTTGTTCTCCTCTTGCTACAGCTTCGCATTGCTTAGTAAGCGTGTCAGGGTCAGTATCTCCTGGTCTGGGCAGGCTATATCCTATACTTCTTATAGAACGGCATCTGTGTGTCAATTGATGTGTCCGAACAAGATCCCTATAATAAACATTGTGAACACCCTCTATATCAATTATGGAAAAACTATCTCCAAGCATAGTTGCTAGATACATTTGCGAGAATGCATTGGCAGTAACAACGACACCAAACTCTCTTCCGATTTCTCGTGACTCCAAGAACCCTGGTTCTCCTCCGCCTAAAAGAATCGCAGCATTATATTTACCTGTTTCACAAGCTTCTCTCACACAACCCATTCTTGCGGTTGCTGCATGTGCAAACTCTTCCCTTGTTTCTACCGACCAATTTCCATAAGGCGGTTTTGCTCCTGGGTGAAGTTCCCAATCAACGTCTTCCAAATGAGGAAGTACAAAATCAGCATTTAATAATCTTTCTTCTCTAGACTTATCCTTTGGCACTGAATAACCTGGCACTGTAAACTCGTTTTCATCAGGAAGATGAAATGGAGGAATCAGAATAAATTTATATTTTGAGTCTTTTGACATTATTTTGTTCTTTCTAGTTTGCTTTAATCTAAAACAATATTTTTACTCAAATTTTTTAATTGTAAAGCCATTATACCATTATTTTTTTTAATACCTTTAATTGTAATTTCAAAATAGGCCATTCATTTATTAAAAAACAATCTGATTTAATTTCGTAAAATTATTTAAACCTTTATGTAGATGGTAATTGAGTTTTCAAAAATTCCACTATAATAATGAACCTAGGCAAATAAGTTTGTCCTATACCGATATTACATGTAAAATCTGTCGTCTTGATTTTTATCTTAAGTGGGAGAATCTTTATGAGCCCTAAAGAATTTTTAAAACACTATTTAGATGACAGTAGCCAATGTATTTTAAATATGGTCTCAGACCCTACCCTACTTTCACTTTTATTTGAAATAGCCAGTGAATGCCTTAATAGATTACAAACTGGAAATAAATTATTATTTGCAGGAAACGGCGGAAGTGCAGCAGATTGTCAGCATATGGCTGGCGAATATGTTAGTAGATTTTTGATTGATAGAAATGGGCTACCTGCAATAGCATTAACCACCGACACCTCAATAATAACTGCTATAGGGAATGATTACGGATACGAAATGGTTTTTTCGAGACAAATAGAGGCAGTGGGTAAAAAAGGTGACCTTTTATTTGTATATTCAACATCTGGTAACTCACAAAATATTTTAAAAGCTGTTGAAACCGCAAAAAGAATGGAAATTTCTGTGGTAGGAATGACGGGGTTGAATAGAGGTAAATTGGATACAATGTGTGATTTTATTTTTAAAACTCCGTCGATGCACACACCACAGATCCAAGAGGGTCATCTTATTGCTGGACACGCTATTTGCGCATTAGTAGAAAAACAATTTTTTCAACCCATAGGACACAAATAGTCGTTGCCATATTAAATATTTTCATCTTTAACCTCTTATTCCAGATATTGGGACTTTTAAAAATGTACTTCCATCATCCTCAGATTGTGGCATGTTTCCTGCCCTCATATTTACTTGTATTGAAGGCATTATAAGCTTGGGCATTCCTAAAGTAGAATCACGTTTTTCTCTCAATTTTACAAATTCATCCTCATTAATATCGCCACCAATATGAATATTATTTTGTTTTTGTTCAGAAACAGTAGTTTCCCACTTAACATCTCTCCCATTAGGCATGTAATCATGACATACAAACATTCTAGTATTGTCCGGAAGAGCAAGTATTTTCTGAATTGACCTAAAAAGGGTGCGTGCGTCTCCTCCGGGAAAATCAGCTCTTGCTGTACCGCCGTCTGGCATAAAAAGGGTGTCCCCCACAAAAACCGTGTTCTCAATTACGTGCGCCATGCAGGCAGGAGTATGACCAGGGGTATGCAATGCTTTTCCTCTTAAGTTGCCAATCTCGTAAATATCCCCGTCCTCCAAGAGCAAATCAAACTGACTACCGTCTCGCTCAAACTCTGTACCTGCATTAAATACTTTCCCAAAGATTTCCTGAACCTTCACTATCTCCTTTGATATAGCAATTTTACCTCCAAGATTTTTTTGAATATATGGAGCAGCAGACAAATGGTCTGCATGAACATGTGTTTCTATCAACCAAAAGAGTTTTAAGTTATTCTCAGTTATGAAATTAATGATTTTATCGGCATTTAAATAGTTAATTTTTCCTGAAGCATAATCCAAATCCAAAACTGAATCTAAAACCGCGCAACTATTTGTCTGTTTATCAGTGATTACATAGCTAATAGTATGTGTTTCTTCATCAAAAAAACCTTTTACCTCTGAAAAAGTTTGAACATCCATTATATTTAAAATTCCCTATTAAATTAAAGTGTTTTATTAGCTAAGAAAATATTACTATAAATGATTTACTTAAATTCCTAAGCCCCCCATTAATTTCTCTGGGTATCTCGTTCCAGCTGTTATGCCTGTAGGAAAATTTGAGTTCAAAAGCTCCATGTCTGAAACACTCAGATTTAATTCAGCTGCACCCAAATTTTCATTTAGATATTTGCGCTTTTTTGTTCCGGGTATCGGCACAACATGACGAGCTTTTGCCATTGTCCAAGCGATAGCGATTTGAGCCATAGTACATCCTTTAATCTGAGACATATCTGATAGCACCTTCAGAAGAGGTGTATTTTTTTTCATATTGTATGGTGCAAACCTTGGGTGCCCCCTTCTTCCATCTTTTTCTGATAAATCGTCAAATGAATTTATGGTACCAGTTAAAAATCCCCTTCCCAATGGGGAATAGTTTACAAAACCAATATTTAATTCTTTAAGATCATCGATTAATTCCTCACTATCTCTAGACCAAAGAGAATATTCGGTCTGCACAGCAACAATAGGATGGGTGGCATGAGCTTTTTTGATAGTATCAAAACTAGCTTCACAAATACCTAAATACCTAACCTTACCCTGTTCAACAAGGCGCGACATTGCTCCAAATGTCTCTTCAATTGGTACATTAGGGTCTACCCGATGTTGGAAATATAAATCTATAACGTCGGTATTTAAGCGTTTTAGGCTTTTTTCGCATGCTTCAATTACATATTCTGGACGCCCATCAACTGGCGTCTGTGGATTAATCATTCCTAAATTTCCAAATTTAGTAGCAAGAATCACTTTATCTCTTTTTCCAGCAAGCGCTTTTGCTAATAATTCTTCATTAAGTCCATTACCATATGCATCTGAACTATCAAGAAAGGTACATCCTGCTTCTATTGACTGATGGATTGTGGCAATGGATTCTTCATCATTTTTTTCTCCATAAACTGCAGACATTCCCATACAGCCAAGACCTAATTCAGATACTTTTAACTCTCCTAATTGACGGGTTTTCATTTGCTTCTCCTATAATTCAAGTAGGTACGATTAAAATCCAAAACCTAAACCATCATTTCCCATAGTGTGATAAAATCACATCTGCAGCTTTCTCAGCAATCATGATCGTTGGTGCATTTGTATTTCCAGAGGTTATGGTAGGCATAATTGAGGCATCTACAACTCTCAAAGAAGATATTTTTTTAACTCTCAACAGCTCGTCAACAACCGCCATTTTATCTTGTCCCATTTTACAGGTTCCAACGGGGTGATAGGATGTTCTTGCTCTGTCACGAATAAAATCTAAACATTGTTCATTACTTTCTACATCTGAGGAAGGACTATATTCGGATAAAATTATTTCCTGAAGGGCTGGTTTGCGCATAATTTTTCTGATTTCCTGCATCCCCGCTACTAAGGTATCACGGTCCTTCTTGGCCTCTAAATAATTAGGTTGAATAATAGGCGCTTCAGAAATATTTGCATTTTTTGCTTTTACAAACCCACGACTTTCAGGTCTCATTAAAGCTACATTAATTGTAATCCCATCAAACTTATGGGGAACTCCTCCTAAATCTTCAGTGCTAAATAATAAAAGCAATGCCTGAATATCAGGATTGGCTGAGTCCGGTTGAACAGTGAGATATCCCCCTGCATAACATGCCCCCATTGCAAGCATGCCTCTCCTAAAAAAAACATATTTAAGACCCTCTTTTATTTTCCGAAAAGGGTCATGGTATAATTTATTTGCAGTAAAAGATAATTTAGTTTTATAAAGCAAGGGAGCATTCACATGGTCTTGGAGATTTTCTCCAACTCCTGGCAAATCCGTTATCACGGGGACATCAATCTTTCTTAAATCTGCTGCCTTCCCAATACCTGACAACTGCAATATCTGCGGTGACTGAATGGCACCTGCAGATAAAATAATTTCTTTTTTTGCATATACGACAAATCGTTTGCCTAAAATTTTATATTCAACACCAACTGCTTTTGAACCATCAAAAATAATCCGTTGTACAAAACCCTGTGAAATAACAATAAGATTTTTTCTAAATTTTGCTGGATTTAAGTAGGCTGTAGCAGCGCTTGACCTCCTGCCTTTTTTTGTTGTCCATTGAATAGGCCCAAAGCCTTCCTGTCTTTCACCGTTAAAGTCTGGATTATATTTATACCCCGCTTCGATCCCTGCACCAATGTAAGCTTCAGCAATAGGATGTATTTCAGCAGGATCACTAACCCATAATGCTCCCCCCGTACCATGATAATTACTCTCTCCTCTTTGCTGGTTTTGAGATTTTTTGAAATAGGGAAGAACATCATCAAAACCCCATCCAGAATTACCTAATTGTTGCCAGTGATTATAATCATCGGGGTTTCCACGCATATAGACCATGCCATTAATTGAGCTTGAACCACCAATTACTTTACCCCGAGGGGTAGGTACCCCATTTTTTACCCAATCTTCACCTGGCTCTGTTTTAAACATCCAATTAATTTTTGGATTTCTAAAGTTCCTTCCATACCCAATTGGGATGTGTATCCATGGATCTTTATCATTTGGTCCCGCCTCAATAAGCAAAACATGATGCGTTTTGCATTTAGTTAATCTATTAGCTAGGACACATCCAGCACTGCCACCACCAATAATGATAAAATCGGGATTTAATTTGTTTTCTTCCATTTAATATCTTTTTCGGCTGACCTTAAATATCCATTTCAAGAATATAGAGCCCACCAGCCCACCTATCGCCTGCATAAATAATCCCATTTTCATCTGCATATACTTCATTCATTTGGATTGAGGGCACCCTCGAATTTTCAGGGCCCTCTGGAACGAAGTAAGCAATAGTTTCTGGTTGATATGGATTTTTAATATCATAAACCCTTATGCCTGCATTAAAAAAACATCCAATTATTATCTCCTCACTATGAAAAGAAGGACCTGGTCTATTTTCGTGCACATTGTGTGATCCAAAGCGACCCCCTTTCTGAATATATTCTTCTACAGGAGGAAGAGGTAGCGTACTTATTGGTACAAGGTTTTGCTCATTTCTAGCATCAAGTATCCATGTGAGTTTTGGCCAATCTACACCATCATCTTTTATACACTCATCAGTCACAACTATCAGTCCCCTATCAAATAGGGGCATCACTGTATGGGTGAAACCAGGATAAGGATTATGTGGTGACCAATGAGAAACCACCTTTGGTTTACTTTTATCAGCTATATCAAGTATAAAAGCACCACCATCAATATATCCTAAATATGCCCTGTCAGGATGTGATGGATAAACATTAGCATTATGTAGTCTGAATGCATCACCACCGCGAAGATTTTCTAGAGGTTCTGGAATAATTCTCTCCGGTATTGGCTCTTCATCTTCTTTTTTTGTTCCTGGCATCCACCACCTACCAGCCTCTACCATTCTTGAGGGATTTCTTACATCAATTATCTGATATATCTGGTCATCTCTTGGATGTTTTGGCGTAAAATCTGGTGCCCCGCTTGCCATGTGTATATATTCACCATCAACAAACCATAAGCAATGAACCCCTCTAGAATGAGGGCCTGCGGTGGAATAAAAATTAATTGATCTTGGGTTTTCCGGAGTACTTATATCGAATAGTTCTACACCGGCTTCTGGAAGCCCTAGCTGATACACTTGATAAGCAACAGCTAGAATATCACCACATACCTCTAGTGAATTAGATCTCATATTACCGTGTTTTAATTCAGTCTGACAAATTACACTAGGATTTCTGGGATTGGTTACATCTACCCCTGTAAAATTTTTAGGTGGACCCTCATGTGCAATCCAAAGAATTCGTCTTCTATCTTTGGTGACCTGCATAGACATACCCTCTCCTACACCTCCAAACCCGTTGAGCGTATTATGCGCTAAAAGTTTGATATTTTTTGAGAGTGTTGAACCCATTTTGTTTTCTCCAAATAAATCACTATTTGTATCTTTTTGTTGTAAGAGTGACTTGAAGTTTAGCAACTGTCAATTTTTTATCTACAGGTTAAGTTTGTATATTTATCCTATTTTAATGGGGTAATATTTAAAAAAATTTTATATGTTTTTATTTGAAAAATTATGAATATTATATTCAGGTCTTTAATGTAAATTCACAAATGGAGTTAAGAGATGCCGATATACAAAGCAAACGAAATGAAAGAAACACCTGATGTAAAACGCCCACATATTAGTATGATACAATATGGTGGAGATTTAATTAAAGCAGGACTTGTTACTTATTATGAAGGTGATGCACCTCCTCCACATTATCATCCCAATGATGAACAATGGATTTATTTACTCGAGGGCAGTTTAGCCGTTCTTATGGGTGATGATGTTGAAACGGCTAACACAGGCGACTTAATTTACGTTCCAAGGAATACAGTTCATGGAATTCGGCTACTCAATGATAAATGTAGATTTTTTACGTGCAAAAGTCCTGCGGGGACTGGTGGACTTAGCGAAGACTATCAACCAATTTCTAACCTCGACGAGATTACGAAAAAATTAAACGACCATATTTAAGAAATTATCGATAACTTATTGAAATATCGATAATTATTAAAATCGTTTTTAATTGATTATTATTATAACTTATAATTTGAGCTATAAAAAAAAATAATACCAAAATTACTTTACAATTATTTTTTTTTAGTTTTACCATTTAAAACATTATTTAAAAAGGAGGAAAATATGAAATTTAAAATAGAAAATGTAATAAAGGGAGCTTTGGCGTCTTTTATTGGTGCTTCTATGGCTTTTACCGCGAATATAGCATTCGCAGATTATCCTGATAAGGACATAACCTTTATTGTTCCTTATTCACCTGGTGGTGGTTCTGACCAAATGGCTCGGCGTCTACAACCTGGATTGGAAAAGGCTCTTGGTGTAAACGTGAAGATTGTTTATAAGACAGGTGGTGGTGGAGCTGTCGGCTTTAGTGAATTACACCGCTCAAAGCCAGACGGATATACCATTTCAAATGTGGTCGTACCTAACGTCATAATAACTTCCAAAGGCGATGGTATTGGATATAAGCCAAAGGATTTCTCTTATATTGGAATGACAGAAGCAGCTGTTGGCGCATTAATGGTGCCAAATGACAGTCCATATCAAACATTGGACCAATTTGTTGCAGCTGCCAAAGAAAAACCTGGTATGTTAACAGTTGCTGGCGTTGGCAGTACTGGTGCAAATCGTTGGGGAGGACTAGCTGAAATTTTAGGAATTGAAACTACTTATGTTCCAGTTTCAGGAGGCGTTGGTAAAATGATGCCGATGCTAGCAGGGTCGCATGTTGATGGTGGAATGACTGCGTCAAACCATGCTACTAAGCACAAAGCTATAGTAAAAGCTCTTGTCGTTGCTGGTAATGATGAAGTGGCAACACTACCTGGAGTTCCAACAGAGCCAGCTTGGACATATGTCACCACATGGGGAATCATGGCTCCTCCAGGCACACCAGCAGATATTGTTGCAAAACTTAATTCAGCTCTACGTGAAGCCGCAACAGATGCCTCTGTTCGCGATGCACTCGTAAAGGGTGGTTATAACCCAATCATTCAAACAGTTGATGAAGTGAATGCATTCATGGACGCTCAAATAGCAATTTACGAATAAAATCATTTTGAAACATTAAAATTGTTCCAGCATTATTTTTCTAATGCTGGAACAATCACAGAGATTTGTAATTTACCAAAAACTTTTTCGATGAATAAAGTCATTGATAGGGCCACAAAATGATAGATGCTTTTTTCCTAGCAATTAGTCCTTCATATCTAATGTTCATGACTATCGGCGTTTTATTGGGTCTTGTTGTTGGAACATTACCCGGTCTAACAGCGACGATGGGAACGGCTTTATTGGTTCCATTTACCTTTGCTCTTCCTACGGGAGAAGGGATAGCTATGTTGGGAGGCCTTTATGTTTGCGCAATGTTTTCTGACGCTATACCAGCTTGTCTGGTAAATACTCCAGGAACTCCCGCAGCTATGGCAACTGGATTTGATGGACATCCGATGGTTCAACAAGGCAGAGGACAGGAAGCAATAGTAGCTGCTTGTTTTAGCTCTGCGCTTGGAACGATGTTTGGAGCAGCCTGTTACCTTTTGTTGGCCTGGCCTATGATTTCTATTGCTCTTCAATTTGGCCCACCAGAATTTTTTTGGCTAGGAATATTTGCACTCACTATTATTGGAAGCTTAGCTGGTGACTCCATACTAAAGGGTTTAGCTGGAGGTGCCATAGGATTATTAATAAGTTGCGTTGGGATAAGCCATGCTGCTGAACTAAATCGTTTTACACTAAACATACCAGAGCTTCGCGGCGGCGTTTCGTTAGTAGCGGCGCTAATAGGCGTTTTTGCAGTCCCGCAAGTGTTGTCAATGATATTAGGGCTTAGAAAACAAGAATATGTAGCCGAATATAAATCCGAAAAAGGTGTCGTTCTCAAAACAATACTAAAAGTATTATCAAAGCCCGTACACTTTCTTCGGTCAGCTAGCATTGGAAGCTTCATTGGTATATTGCCAGGGGCAGGAAGTCCTATCGCCGCTATCGTTTCTTATAACGAGGCTGTTCGGTGGAGTAAAAAGAAGGATGAATTTGGCAAAGGGAATATTCATGGGGTAACAGCATCTGAAATAGCCAATAATTCAGCTGCTCCTGCCGCTATGATCCCATTAGTTACGTTAGGAGTACCAGGCTCTTCTCCTGCCGCTGTAATAGCTGGCGCACTTATGCTCCGTGGATTAAACCCAGGACCAGAACTTTTTGCTACCGATGGCACGTTAGTATATTCTTTCGGGTGGTCACTTTTTATTGCAGGTATCGTTGTATTTTTTATTGGAATGCTAGCAACACCACTTCTGGTTAGAATTATTAAGATACCTCTTCGACTGTTAGCCCCCCTCATTATGTTTTTAGCCATAATTGGTGCATATGCTATTCGAAACAATATATTTGATGTCTATTTAATGCTCACAATTGGAATTTTTGTCTTTTTGGTTCGACGAATTGGATTCCATCCTGGCCCTATAGGATTAGGATTTATATTAGGGCCGATCATTGAACCGTCATTGGTTCAAGCTCTATATATTTCCGACGCTTTGGGTGTTGGAAAAATTTTCTTTAGTGGCACTATTAATATCACATTAATCAGTTTGTCAGTAATCTCGGTTTCAGCGGTTGCTATATCGAGAATCAGAGCTCGGAAGCTGGCAAAAGTTAACAGCTAATGTAAAAGAAAAACACTTAAAATGACTAAATTTTTTAAATTATTCCAAGATACTGATTTTTTAACAGGATTATTGACCCTTGCGATTGCCTCCCTTAGCTATGCTGGTATTGGTGACGATATGAAAGATTGGGTGTTTCCTTTGATGGCCTGTTATACCCTATTTTCTATTTCAGCAGTATTTCTAATCAAATCCCTAATAAAATTTTTTCAAAATAACATTGAAAAAAATATAATTATATCACAAGAACAAATTCCCTCAATTCTCAATGTGATTTTTTTCAGTTTAATTGTTTTTGGCTTTTTATTTGCCCTTTTTGCTTTTGGTTTTTGGATAGCCAGCCTTTTATTGTTATGGGTAAGCATTAGTTATTTTAGCGTTGAAAAAAACGTTCCGTCGTATATCAAATCGCTAGTAATTTCGTTGATTGCATGTGGCGTAGCCTATATTGTGTTTACCCATATTTTCTATGTACCATTTCCAGAATCTCGCATTTTTGGATAGATATTTCTAAATCTCATCAGATAATTTAAAAAATAACACAGGTTTAATTTTATTACATAATACGAAATGACCTAGGAATAAATTATTAATGGAAATTATACAGTCACTTATAGTATTTCCTGATGAGCTAACATCAATTCAAATTTCTTCATTAGTTCTTGTCTCTTTTTTAACCTGTTTCTTCAGTGGCATTATTGGAATTGGGGGAGGACTGATTTTATTGGCATTTTATGCCACAGTATTGCCAATTACCGCTGTTATTCCCATTCATGGTTTTCTTCAATTCTGGAATAATCTTTGGCGTGCTATTTTAACTAGGGACTATCATGCCCCTATTTTACGAAGCTTTTTTTGGGGGTTTATACTTGGCACTGGGATAAGTATGTTATTTGTAGTAAGTCTATCTGCTCCTATTTTACAAATAAGTATTGGTATTTTTGTTCTTTATTCGGTGCTTGGAAAAATCCCAGAATTATCTAAACGCTATTTATTCCTTGGCTCAACTATATCAATGATTTTATCATTTATTATAGGAGGCACAGCTCCTCTTATAGCAGCTATGCTCAATTCTTTCTCTTTACAAGCCAAACCGTTTATTTCCACACTCGCTCTAGTACTTGCTTTCCAACATGGTCTCAAAGTCATTACTTTGGGATATCTAGGCTTTGACTTCTCAGAATATTTGTTTCTTATGATATGCGCCATTTTAGCAGGGATGGTTGGCACTTACTTTGGTGTCATGATTATGTTCAAACTACAAAATGATTTTCTAACAAGAGTGGTTAAAATAGCGCTAATTTTATTAGCCTTGAGGTTGATTTACCTTGGAGTAACTTCTTTTATTTTTCCATAAAAGGTTTTTTCTCAGTTATTATAAAGACCCAAAGTTCGTGCTTGCAACTTAAGTAATGATGAAACTGAAGCGAGAGTTGGTGTTTCTATATTTAGATGTTGAGCCAACTCAATTAAGACTGTTACAAGAGGATCAATCTCTAGGGGACGCCCCATTTCAATGTCTTGTCTTGTAGATGGTTTATGTCCTATTATTTTTCCTGCACCATTTATTCTATCTTCTATAGAAACCGCAAATCGGATTGACAACCTCTCGCCGATTTCCATACATTCCTGCATTATATCTCTGACAATTTTTCGTGTGGAGGGGTCTTCTGCAATTTTATCTAAAGATGCACCGGTTAACGCACTTACTGGATTAAAAGAGCAGTTACCCCATAACTTAATCCAAATCTCATCTCTTATTCTTTTTTTCTGAGGCGCTTTGAGCCCACCTTTTATCATCAGCTCGGATAAAATTTTCATTCTTTCAGTCATTTCTCCAGAAGGCTCTCCAAGTGAAATGCGTTCACCTTCTACGTGTGTTATTGTTCCGGGCTCGCTGATCTCGCAAGCAGGGTATACAACGCATCCAATAGCGCGATTTGCTCCAATCGAATTCCAAATTTTTCCATCTGGGTCTACAGACTGCAGATGTTTATTATCCAAATCTGTATTTGTATTTGCCTTGAAAAAATACCACCATGGCAATCCATTTACTGCCGATACAACTGCAGTATTTGGCCCCAATAATGGGTTGATTTCTTCTGTAATATGAGTGATCCCATGTGCTTTTAGTGCAATGATTATGTAATCTTGCTCTCCAAAATCACTTGGCGCATTGCTCGCTTTAAGGTTGTAGTGGCGGGTTTCTCCTCTAATTTTAAGTTTTAAACCATGATTTTGAATAGCAGCAAGATGAGGCCCCCTGGCAATAAGGCTTACCTCTGCCCCCGCATCATTTAGACAAGCAGCTAAATATCCACCTATAGCTCCAGCTCCATAAACACATATTTTAACTGCCATTAGCTATCCTCTAAACCAAGTTTCTTTGCTAACCCTATTCGCTGCATTTTACCTGTTGCCCCTTTGGGAATCTCCTCTAAAAAACAAATATGCTTGGGAATTTTAAACCGTGCCAACTTTTCACTTGCAAAGGCTTTCAACTCCGTTTCTGAGAGTTGTTGACCATCAGTGAGCACAACCGCCAGGCCAATTTCCTCTCCATAGGTTTTATCAGCTACAGCAAACGAAACAACTTGTTGAATCGACGGATGTTCCATAAACACATTGTCAATTTCTAATGGGGAAATTTTTTCTCCGCCTCTATTAATGATTTCCTTTAATCTTCCTGTAATTTTTAGATACCCATCCTCATCAAATACACCTTGGTCACCAGTCCTAAACCAGCCATTAGTAAAACCTTTGGCATTCGCCTCCGGGTTATTATCATATCCTGGAGTTACATTTTCTCCTTTAATGCATACTTCTCCTTCATTTCCCTGTTGCAATTGAATTCCTTCAGAATCCATGATGCATACCTCAGGACCAGCCGGCAAACCAACAAACCCTGCTTTTTGTATTTGGGGTGGCAACGGATTTGAGGTCATTTGATGTGCAGCCTCGGTCATTCCATATGCCTCGATTACTGGACAATTAAATAAATTAGCTAATTCCTCAAATACTGCAGGTGGTAGAGAAGCGGATGAAGACCTGATAAACCGCAATTTAAGAGCTTTAGCTCCATCTACCTGACGCTGTCCACGAAGCAGAATAGCTTGATGCATAGTTGGAACACCCGAATACCAAGTAATTTTTTCACTTGTTGCAAGGTCAAAAAATTTGAGTGCATTGAAACCTGGTGTACAACAAATGGAAGAGCCAGAATATAGACTCGCACAAAGCACCGCTATCAATCCGTGAATATGAAATAGAGGCATAATATTTAAAGAGTGGTCAGCTTCACTCAGCTTTAATGTATTTGAAATATTTCCTGCTGATGCGACTATATTTCCTTGAGTTAATGGCACAACTTTTGGTCGAGATGTGGTGCCAGAGGTGTGTAACACGAGAGCTTCGGTGTTTTCTGAAGGTAAAGAAATGTCACTGCTTGTATCAAACAATGAAAATTCACCAGCTGCAGCATTTTTTGAAACCTTAATTTCAGCTACTGGAATAGATAATTTTAGTGCAGCTTGCCTTACTGTATTACTACTACCTTCCTCAATCATTACTAATTTAGGTTTTAGGTCTTCCAGATAGAACTCATACTCTGATTGTTTATATGCTGGATTTAAAGGTGCAGCAGACATAAATGAGGAAACTGCTAAAAATGCTGTTGCCATTTCGGGTCCATTAGGTAGCACAATAGCTACTCTGTCCGAATTAGTTAGACCTTGGCCAGCAAATTGACCACCAATTCGATCTACATGTTTAATAAGTGCTTCATATGTTAATACTGGCCTATTTGGAGCTGTAATAGCAGAAAGATTTTTGGGGGCTGCATTTAACAAATTGTAAATATTTTTTTTGGACAATCTACTTGCTCCGTTCAATATGGAAATCTTATTTTATAGTATAAAACAATGAGATATCAAAATTAGGATTTCATGAAATTAATATTATTTTATAAGCTCATTTGTTGAAATAATCCTTATTATGTGTAAATATTTTATATGAGTATTGTCCAGCAAATAATTTCTTTTTAATTATGGAGAAAATTCCCGTCTCTATCATTACTGGTTTTCTTGGAAGCGGTAAAACAACACTTTTGTCTAAATTATTAAATTCAGATGAATTACAAAATGCAGCTCTTATTATCAATGAATTTGGTGAAATTGGCATTGACAATCTGTTAGTAAAATCCAGTGTGGAAAATACTCTTCTCCTGGAGAATGGGTGTGTTTGTTGCTCCATTAGAGGAGATTTATCTGACACCATATCTGGATTATTTTCCCAAGTAGAAAATCAAGATATTCCTTATTTTGATATTATTTTAATAGAGACAACGGGGCTTGCACAACCAGGTCCTATTATACAAACAGTTCAAACTGATATATCGATCAATAATAGATGTAGATTTGATAAGGTAATTACAGTTGTTGATACGCTTGCTATCGAACAGCAGCTTAGGCTTCATCAAGAGCCCTCTACACAGATAATTCAAGGAGACATTATATATCTCTCAAAAACCGATATTGCCAAAAATGAAAAAATAAAAAACGCTCATAATCTTATTACAACCCTTAACCCAACAGCATCGATAAAAGATAAATTAAATGCCACTGAGGTTAGAGAGTCTATTATTTCTCTGCATCTTCAAAATCATTGTTTTGTTTGTGGGCATGATGAGCACTCACACCAACATGAACATTTAGTTATAGATGAAAACCACACATCAAGTTTTAATAATTGTTCTTTAAATTCTGAAACACCTCTTGATAAAGTTTCTTTTCTAAGATGGCTTTCAACCTTATATTCTTTTTATCCATTATCTATATTGCGGTTAAAAGGGTTTGTCAGATTTAAAGGAACAAATGAGAGTTTTTTAATACAGGCTGTAGGCCCAGTGTTCTCTGAGATACAAAGGCTTGAGACCAACAACAATTCAACACCTGAGACGTCTGTTGTTCTAATTTTTAAAGACCTAAATAGTGAAGAAATTAAAAATAGCTTTTCTCACCGTGTGCTAAATAATTGATTTTTCGATATATTATATTAAACACTTGTCCATTTTAAATTTTGCTCTCATACTTAATCTCTGAAATAAAAATAATTTATTGGGAGGAAATAATGAAAAACATTAAACGTTTTTTTTCGAGTTTGGTCATTGCATCAGCAATGGTATTATCAACTATTGGAATTAATGTTGCTTATGCTTATCCAACAGAGCCAATTCAGCTTGTGGTTCCATTTAAACCAGGCGGGGGAGCCGACAGAACATTTAGACTATTCGCTCCATACCTATCAGAGGAATTAGGAGTTCCAGTGAACGTTGTTAACATTGCAGGCGGCGGCGGATGGGTAGCTTGGGCCCAAGCTGTAAAATGGGATGCTGAAAAAGACGACCATAAACTACAAGTCGTTAATCTACCACACGTTTTATCAATGTTAGACCCTAGAATGAAGCGCACTGAAACTCTTGAGGATTTTAACTTTTTAGCATGGCACTCTCTAGACCCTTGTATTTGGGCAGTGCGAGAGGGAGACGAAAGGTTTCAGTCTTTGGCTGAATTTCTTGATTACGTAGCAAAAAATCCAAATGAAGTCATAATCAGTTCAACTGCTGTCGGATCAGATGATCATATGGGTATTGCTTTTGCTGAAAAGAATATTCCTGATTTTAAGGTCAGAAAAATTTACGCAAATGGAGATTCTAAAAAGATCCAAGAAGTATTAGCAGGTACATCTGATGCAGTGGCAGGAAATGTGGGATATTACGTTCCTCAATTCATGGAGGGTAAGTTACGTCCAATAGCAGTTCTTAGCGCTGAGAGATCACCTAACCTTCCTTCAGTGCCTACATTTGCTGAAGTGACAGGGCTCATGAATATCTCATATGCCGGCCGCACATTAGCTACTGCTCCTGGCTTATCCGAGGAAAAAAGAACTATTCTTTTAGATGCAATTAAACGTGCACTTGCTAATCCAGAGTATGTGATGAAAGAAATGAATAATAAAAATCCACTAATGTTTAAAGAAGGTGATGAGTTGTGGGCAACTCTTCGTTCATCTAAGGCAATGGTGGAAAAAGTTAAATTCTGGGAAATGGAAGAATAATCTGTAAATATTTTAAAAAGGCGGCTTTATCAGGTCGCCTTTTTTTTAAAAAAGGATAGATCATGATGCAAATTGTTCTTCCATTAAATATAGCTACATATTTAACGTCACTATCGTTTATCTGCCTATCAATATTTTTTGGCCTGGAAAGTCTTAATTTTCCTGCAGGGGGTGAATTATTTCCTCTATTTTTATTTGGCTGTATAATTCTTTTATCTTGCTTACTCACGATAGAGTCATTTCTTAAAAAAACTAAACAGCATTCGGTTCAAATTAAAATTGACTTTTTTACATGGAAGCCACTGTTTGTTTCTATAGCTGTTATCATTCATGTGATTTTCATTTTTATTTTAGGATATTTCACGTCTTCATTTTTATTTTTAATAGGATGTTCAATTCTTATAGGTTTGCGCGATGCTCGCGCAATGGGTATAACCGCAATAGTATTATTTCCACTTATGTATGCTTTTTTTGAGGGCTTCCTTAATGCAGGGCTACCTAAAGGTATTTTATTCTAGGATATAGAAGATGGATATTGTTGCTCTTAACTATCTTGGAAATATATTTGACGTAGCAAATCTCCTTGCAATGTTGCTTGGTGTTTTAGTTGGACTTATTATTGGTGCTATACCTGGATTAAGCCCACCAATGGCAATTGCATTAATGATACCAGTATCTTTCCAGTTTCCACCTGAGACTGCGTTAATTTTGCTGGTTTCCTGCTTTGCAGCTGGAATATATGGGGGATCATTTTCTGCCATTCTGCTCAGAGCACCAGGAACATCTGCTTCAGCTGCTTCATCTATTGAAGGGTATGAAATGACCAGAAGGGGAAAAGCTATCCAAGCAATAAGAATTTCGACATTTGCATCTGTCGTTGGGGGGATAATAAGCGGCTTTGTGCTCTTAATTCTTGCCCCACCTCTTGCCCAAGTAGCTTTATTATTTGGGCCAGCAGAATATTTTTTGGTGGCCATACTTGGACTAACCGCAATTGCGTCTGTTTCCTTTGGTTCTGTATTTAAGGGGCTTTTATCTGGAGCATTTGGTCTTTTGATTTCTACGATTGGAATCGATCAATATTCTGGCTTTCCACGCTTTACCTTTGATTTTGTAGGGTTTGAAGCAGGACTCGGTATTCTTCCAGCAATTATTGGCTTATTTGCTTTTGCTCAAGCATTGGAATTAAGTGAAGGAGAGGCAAAAAATACTATTTCTGGCGTCCAGAAATTAAGTTGGCGAATTTGGCCAGATCTTGGAGAGATCTCTCGCCTCCGCTGGTCTTTAATTAGAGGATGGTCTGTTGGTTTAGTTATGGGAGTAATACCTGCCGCAGGTGGAAGCGTTGCACAATGGATTGCTTATGCTTGGGAAATTCGTCGAGCAAAACCAGGTGATAAATTTGGAGAGGGTGAACCAAAAGGGCTAGCTGCGACAGAAGGCTCTAATAACGGTGTAACCGGAACCTCGCTTGTTCCTATGTTTGTTTTAGGAATACCAGGAGGTATCTCAGCTGCGGTCATTTTTGGCGCATTAATGATACATGGTCTTCAACCAGGCCTTCGCTTATTTAAGAACTCTCCTGAGATCATTTATACAATTATGTGGGGATTTATTGCAGCAAATGTTATCATGGGTTTCTTTGCAATTTTCCTCGCAAGAATAATGGCTTATCTCACAGTAATCCCCAGAGGTTTGATTGCGCCTCTTATTATGATCTTCAGTGTAATAGGAACTTATGCGGGCACCAATAACATTTATGATGTGTGGATAATGATCGGGTTCGGGGTAATTGGATACTTAATGATGAAAACGAATTTCTCAACAGCTGGATTACTCCTGGGATTGATTTTAGGGCCAATTGCAGAAGATGGAATGCGAGACTTGTTAATAGTCTCTAACAATGCTCCAGTGAGTTATATCCTTACTAGACCTATTTCATTAGTATTAGTGGTTAGTATTGCTTTCATAATTTACATTTCTTTTAAGCCACAGCCGTGGCAGGAAAAGTAAATTTTTAAATCGAAGAGGGAAAAATGTCAGATACGCTTATTAA
The DNA here is from genome assembly GCA_902520885.1 of uncultured SAR116 cluster alpha proteobacterium. Taxonomy (GTDB): domain Bacteria; phylum Pseudomonadota; class Alphaproteobacteria; order Puniceispirillales; family Puniceispirillaceae; genus UBA5951. The sequence goes on along the minus strand of CABYPW010000011.1, from coordinate 45,967 downwards.
AAACATGACCCTGCTCTCGCAAAATACACTAAATGGCTTTGGTGGAATTGGTGAGGGTGTGTCGATGCAAGTCACACACGATGGAAGAAGAATTATTTGGCTTGCACATGAGGGGGCGCCAAAAAACTTTACTGGCGTAGACGTAACTGACCCCAAAAATACTAGAGTTGTTTGCCAAACAGAATTACCACATATGAAAATGCGCTCTAATTCACTTGAAGTATGCGGTGATGTTCTCGCAATCGCCTATCAAGTTTACGAAAAGGGGTTAGAGCCAGCTGGTATGGAGCTATTTGACATAAGTAAACCAGAAGAACCCAAATCAATTGGTTTTCACTCGACAGCTGGACCTCATTCAAGGGGCATGCATTGTTTATGGTTTGTAGATGGTAAGACAGTACACTGTTCCAGTGGAGCACCTAATTTTGAGCCAAAACACCCACGAGATGACCAATTCTATCAAATACTAGATGTCCAAAACCCAAGCAAAATTGAAGAAATTGGTAGATGGTGGATACCTGGTGCAAAAGTAGGCGACACAGAGGAACTTCCACCCCGTGTAAACCCAGAAGAAGGTGTGGACCCAATGGGTAGTGATGCCTTTCGGCTTCATAATGTAAATGTTTATGAGGAACGTCCAGACAGAGCCTACCTAGGGTACATTGATGGCGGTGTTTATATTCTTGATATTAGCGATAAATCTTCACCTAAGGTAATTAGTAATTGGAATCCCCATAATCCTTATCCAGGATTTTCTCATACTGCACTACCCCTTTTTAATCGTGAGCTTATCATTGTATCAGATGAGTGTATCAAAGATGATGGAGCAGATTGGCCAAAACTAACTTGGATACTCGACGCTAGAAATGAGAGAAACCTTGTTCCAATTAGCACCTTACCTTTACCTCCAGTCGAGGAGTTTGGACTTAAAGGGGGGCGTTTTGGTTCTCATAACTTACACGAAAATAGACCAGGTCCTTCTTTCAAAAGTGAAGAAATTCTAATTGGCGCTTTTTTTAACGCCGGTATTAGAGTTTATGATATCAAAAACCCTTATCAACCTCAGGAAATTGCCCATTTTGTTCCTCCAAAACCTACTAACTCTAGAGTCAATGCAATTCAAATGAACGATGTATACGCAGATGAGAACGGAATAATATATGCCGTAGACCGCTGGTCTGGTGGCCTATATGTTCTTGAGATGGATATTTGATTAATAGCTCTTTAGATGTCGACACCACCTTCTTCAATTCTAATTTATGGGATATGCGAAACACCATCTATTCTTTGGAATAACTATTGTCTCGATCCAACAGTCAGCAATGTAAATAGGCAATTTATCTGTTTAAATGATGAATTATCGACACTCAGAATTTCAAGCAAAGGCTGGCTTGAACTCAAACCAGAACAGCTTTTACAATTTCAATCAAATAACGATTTGAACTTATTCACTAAAGAAGTACTTTTATCTAGAGTCAATGCATTTAGAAGGCCAATAAAAAATGCATTACTCTCTTATTTTTCCTGGGTTGAAAATAAATGCCTAAAAATCAGTGACGGTGAACTATCTAAAGACATTGATCCAATGTTTGCAAAAGCTGACCAGCTTTTTTTTAGTGCTTATCTACCATTGCCTCATCCGAAAATTGTGATAAGTGACCAAGATGGAAAATTTCAAGGCGTTGCAAATTTTGATCTAAGTTTTTGCATTAGCGGTAAAGTGTATCTTATTACTTTTTCAGATGGACAATTTATTCGAAAGAGTGAACGTGAATTTAGAGAAACATTATTTAAAGATGATGATAAATTTATATTCAAAGATCTCTCGAAACCAGAACAAAATAATGGGTTTGATATAGAATTTATTAACCAATTGATAAATACCATTCCTAGTTTGGGACAGTTTCCTCAACTAGAAGAACTGCCGCATGGGATTTATTATCCAGAAGGTTTGAATATTAATCCATAAATAAGTTTGCTGAACAACAATTCTAGTGTTTGATAATGCTTATTATTTCACCTAACCAACATTTGAGGTAAGTCTTTGCTGGTGTTTCAAAGTCTCTTTTCAAAAAATTCTTTTAGGTTTTCTAAGAAACGATGTCGGTCTGATACAAAAGATTCCCGTGCTAATTGACCCATTTTCTCTCTAGTAGAGATAGGTAAGGACAAGCATTTTAAAATGGCTTTCTCTATTTCATTTTGGTCTACTTCATACCAAAACCCAGCATATTGTTTTTTTCGTTCTTTAATAGGTATTAAAATTCCATTGCTTTCATCAACGAGCTCGTTCATAGGGGGGGCATCTATTGTTATAACAAATGCTGACATAGCTTTTGCTTCATTGATAAAATGGCCAAATCCTTCTGAATGAGTAGTACAAATGTGAACTCCTGTTCTACTTGCATCATCTAAATGTTCATTAAAATTCCTCATGCCATAAAACATTCTTAAATTTTTATGGTTAATCCATTCTGGTATCCCTATTTCTGCTCCAAAACCAAATGATTGAATGCTAAGACTCGGCCACTCAGGATGCTTCAGCCAAATATCTATCAATGGTTGGGTAATACGTGCTGGATTTTTCCCCCTATAGTGTCCAAATTCTTCGTAATTTGAAACCGTTCTTGTAGGGTCTGTCGATGTAAATCCTATATATTCACAATTATTCCTAATAACTTTTTTAAGTCTTTCAAAATCGCTTTTTGATTTAAATAGTATAGTGTCTATGTATTTACTGCTTTGCTCGATTTCATGCTTCCTGAACCACTCTGGATTAATAAGAAGAATTTTTTCTTTGTATCTAAACAAAAAGTCATCACAAATTATTCTTTCTACTAATATTGCCAAATCCCCAGGCACCTGAATTATTTGAGATAATTTTGTTCCTGGTTTCTCTGTCTGAAAATCACGAACAGGTATTTTAACAAATCTGAAGTTGATATTATCTCCAAATAAAGCTTTTGCATTCTTGGCTATTACTTGTGCATCATTCAGCAGACCAAAAGAATGATTGGGAAAAAAAATATCAACAGTAATCATTTATTTTTGCTTTATCATTTTGTAAAAATAATCATATACGATAAATTACCGGTTTTAACGGGTAAATTAAATATTAAAAGTTAATTAAATAATGTTCGGACTGGAGTCTTTAAATGAAAATCAATTTTGGATGCGGGTCAAAAAAAATTGAAGGTTGGTTAAATGTTGACCTTTTTGATTCAGTCGAACCCGATATGATTTTAGATATGGAAAAAACTCCTTGGCCTTTTAGCTCTAATTCGGTTGACGAGATGCTGTTCTCCCATGTTCTTGAGCACGTTGGCGCTATGCCAAACGATTTTCTAAATATCATCAAAGAGATATATAGAATTGCGAAAGACGGGTGTGTTTTAAACATATATGTGCCACACCCAAGACACGAGCATTTTATAATTGATCCTACGCATTGCAGAGTAATTTTACCAGCAACAATGGAAATGTTTAATAGAGATAAAAATTTAGAACAAATAAAAAATAAAGAAACAATAACCCCTCTAGGCTTTTTTCATGATGTTAATATAAAAGTCCAAAAAATTAATTATATTTACGGATTTAGAGTTCGTGAAGCTCAAGCAGCCGGTGTGAGTGAAAAGGAAATACAAAAAATGATTTATACCGAATTAAACAGTATACAAGAAATTAGAATGAGCTTATTAGTTTCTAAGGAATGGGAAAGTATATAGTTTGTTGTTATTGAATATTACGGTATCAGCATCAATATTTGTGTCTGAAACAATCCTTAGCCATAAAAAACAGAACGAGGCTCAAGAGAGGTCTTAAAATTTAAATTGAATGGTGAGACCATTTTATCTACACAAGAACCAACATTTATTCTAGTATGGGTTCCAGGTGGTTTATCAATATTTTTATACAATCTTCCTTATTGGGTATATGTTCTGTTAACACCAAAAATAATTTTTTTACGAAATTTTTCACTTTATTAAATTATCACAGACTTATCAGGATAACAATTTAACAAAAATCTAATTTAAATATCTTAATTATCTCAAATAGAAGAAAAATTTTATGGACATAAAATTAGAACATTTAAAAAAATTAATAGGCGCGGAGAATCTCGAGCGCATTTACGATTTGTTTGTAAACATGAACTTATCAGAAAAAGCTAATGCGCATCTAAATCCCCTCAATAAGTTAAGAAAGTTCTTTGGGTTTTCACAAAATGAGGAAGATGCCATTACGCTTGAAATTTTAAATAGAATAGGAATAAAAAAAGGGACTTTTTGGGAATTTGGTGTCGGCACCGGCCTTGAGAACAATACTATAATTTTGCTTGCGTTAGGCTGGCAGGGCGCTTGGTTTGGTGGACAAAATCTTGCCTTTAATATTTCAGATTCGAAAAAACTTACATTTACAAAAGAATGGATTACAAATGAAAATATTCTAAATTTAATTTCACCATCCTCTTACATACCAGAAGTTATTTCGTTAGATTTAGACGGCAATGATATATATTTAGTCGAGAAATTACTATCTAACAATATTTTGCCAAAATTATTTATTGTTGAATATAATGGAAAGTTTCCACCTCCAATAGAGTTTAAAATGAAATACAACTCTTCTCATGTTTGGGATGGTAGTGATTATTTTGGAGCATCTCTTGCTTCTTTCAATGCATTATTTGAAAAATATAACTTTACACTAGTGTGTTGTAATTTAAGTGGCGCAAATGCTTTTTTTGTTAGCAATGATTTCAGTAAAAATTTTATGGATATTCCTAAAGATTTAAAAATTCTTTACAATGAACCCTCCTATTTTTTAAGGAACCGCAAAATGCACCCCACCTCTCCTAAAACTATAGAAGCTTTAATAAATTGATTAATTTTAGGTTCTCGTTTTTCATTTTGATATGAAGAGTTCCATTTACAAAGTGGGCAATTCAAAAAATAAGTTATCAAAACTGAGCATAGAGCAAATATCTTGAACAAGATAATTCAAATAATTTTTTCGTCCAAAGCCCAGCAATAAGTTGATGTTAGACCTGCCCTTAATTCTATAGTAGACTTCCAACCCAACCGATTTAATTTAGTTACGTCCAGTTTTTTTACCATTGTCCCATCTGGCTTACCAGTATCAAAGAGAATCTTACCCTTATATCCAGTTATTTTTTTTATTAAATTGGCAAACTCACTTATTGAAATATCCCTTCCTGTACCAATATTTATCGTTTGCATTTCTGAATAATTCTGCAGAAGGTAAACACAAGCTGAAGCTAAGTCGTCAACATGTAAAAACTCTCTCCTCGGTTTGCCTGTGCCCCAAACTTCTACCTCAGCATCACCTCGCAGCTTAGCTTCATGAAATCTTCTCAAAAGAGCTGCAGGAACATGTGAAAGTTCAGGGTGAAAATTATCATTTGGACCATACAGATTGGTAGGCATGGCAGAAATAAAATCACAGCCATATTGTTTTCGAAATGCCTGACATAATTTTAAACCGGCAATCTTTGCAATTGCATACCATTCATTTGATTTTTCGAGTTCCCCTGTAAGTAAATAATCTTCTTTAATAGGTTGTTTAGAAAATTTTGGATATATGCAAGAAGAGCCCAAAAATAATAATTTCTCGACGCCTATCTGGAAAGAAGTTTCTATAACATTATTTTGAATTTTTAGATTTTCTAAAAGAAATTCAACCGGGTAAGAATTATTGGCGACGATTCCTCCTACTCGAGCTGCAGCTAAAATTACTACTTTCGGTCTCTTTTTTGACATCCATGCACTTACAGCATTCTTATCAGTTAAATCCAGCTCTCTTTTTTCTGCAGTTAAAATTTCTAATTCAAATTTTTTTAATTGTCGGCAAATTGCAGAACCTACCATCCCATTATGCCCAGCAACAAAAATTGATTTATTATGTAAATTAAAATTATACATGTTTTTTTGCTAATTTAATGTCGGCTTCTACCATCTCATTTACAAGTGATTGAAAAGAGGTTGAGCTCTGCCACCCCAAAAGTCGCTTTGCCTTTGAGGCGTCTCCGAGTAAAAGCTCTACCTCAGTTGGTCTAAAGTATTTAGGATCAACACAAACTAACTCTTTACCCGTAGATGCATCTACACCCCTTTCATTAACTCCTTCACCCTTCCAAGAAATTTCAATGCCAATATGTTTAAATGAGAGTTCAATGAATTCTCGAACAGAGTGTTTTTCCTCAGTGGCAAGCACAAAATCATCCGCTTTATCATGCTGCAAAATGCGCCACATCCCGTCCACATAATCTCTTGCATGTCCCCAATCTCTCACTGCATTCAGATTCCCAAGAAACAACTTTTGTTGAAGCCCAAGCGAAATTTTTGCAACTGCCATAGTAATTTTACGAGTAACAAATGTTTCTCCTCTTGTTGGCCCTTCGTGATTAAATAAAATCCCATTTGAGGCGAAAATACCGTATGCTTCACGATAATTTACAGTAATCCAGTAAGCATAAAGTTTTGCGGCAGCATAAGGGCGTCTTGGATAAAAAGGTGTGGTTTCATTTTGTGGGACTTCCTGTACCTTGCCGTATAATTCGGATGTTGAGGCTTGATAAAATTTTGTTTTTTGTTCCAATCCAAGTATTCTTATCGCCTCTAAAAGTCTTAAAGTACCAACCGCATCAGAATTTGCGGTATATTCAGGAGTTTCAAAGCTCACTTGAACGTGACTCTGGGCAGCCAAATTGTAGATTTCATCAGGTTTTACTTCTTGAACGATTCTAATCAGATTAGTTGCATCTGTTAAATCACCGTGATGAAGATAAAAATTCGTATCCTTTATCTAATAACAACTCAGACAAAAAGGCCCCGTCCTGACCTGTCGCTCCAGTGATTAACGCCTTTTTCATCAAACAAGCCCTACTCATCTATTATTATGAAGATGATATTAAAATATTTTCAATTGATTGTCTAAATAACAGTTATCAAACCCCAGAATTTATTCTAGATCCACTCTAAGATTAGCCGTTATTAATGCCAGCAGGCAACCTCTCAGCCTCCTTATATTAATGCCACTAATTTAGTCATCGATGAATAACAAAAAATAACGCCCTTTAATATCCACGAGATTTAGGTTATCTAGCTAACTAAACTAATTGATTTTTGGATGTTTTCTATGAACGAATTAACCTGCTTTAAAGCTTATGATATTAGGGGCGAGCTTGGTGTTGATATAGATATCAGTATTGCATACCGTATTGGACGTGCTGTAGCCCAGCACTTCAATGCAAAGAGTATTGTTATTGGAAGGGATGCACGACAGACATCTCCCGAATTTGCAGATGCCGTATCAAAGGGTATTATGGACACTGGCGCGGATGTATTGGATATTGGTATGGCCGGTACAGAAGAGATGTATTGGGCGGTAACAGAATTTTGGACTGATGCAGGTATTATTGTCACAGCATCTCATAATCCAATAAATTATAATGGCATGAAAATCGTAAAATCTGCTTCGAGGCCTCTTGATGATGTGGCTGATTTTAAAGTTATTAAAAAATTAGCGGAGGACGAAGCTTGGGGTAAAATTGACCACAAAGGAACGCGCTCAGATATTGCTGCGAAAGCGCGTATAAAATACGTAAAACAAGTCGTTAGTTTCATTGAAACTTCAAAACTCAAACCACTAAAAATTGTTGTTAACTGCGGTAACGGCGCTGCAGGTCCAACGTTTGATGCGATTGCAAAGCACCTAATTAAGGAAGATGCGCCCCTTGAATTTATAAGAGTACACCATGAACCAGATCATACGTTCCCAAATGGTATACCAAATCCCCTTCTTGTTGAGAACCGTCCTTCAACAGCAAATGCCGTTATATCTGAGGGTGCTGACCTCGGCGTTGCCTTTGATGGTGATTTTGATAGGTGCTTTTTCTTTGATGAGACTGGTGCCTTTATTGGAGGCGAATATGTACTGAGCCTCCTTGCAACGAGCTTTTTGGATAGAAACCCTGGATCAAACATTATCCATGACCCGCGGGTTATCTGGAATTTACAAGATATCGTAACGAGCAAGGGAGGCAAAGCTATACAGTCGAAAACGGGGCATGCCTTTATAAAGCAGGCAATGAGACAGACAGAGGCTATTTATGGCGGAGAGATGTCCGCGCATCATTATTTCAAGAATTTTGCTTATTGCGATAGCGGTATGGTCCCATGGCTGTTAATCATAGAATTACTCTCAACCTCAAGCCTGTCTTTAAGCGAGCTCGTAAAATCACAATTCGAGGCCTTCCCGAGTAGCGGAGAGAATAACTTCACCGTTGAGGACGCAGATGCCGCCATTGAAACGGTCTTACAAACATATAAGCCAGATGCACTATCTATCGACGAAACGGATGGTGTGAGCCTCGCCTTTGATAATTGGCGATTCAATTTGCGCAAGTCAAATAATGAGCCTCTTGTGCGCCTTAATATCGAAGCCCGAGGTAATGCGGTTGATATCAATGAAAAACTAGAGGACATTAAGAGCCTCATTACCTAAAGGGGGCTATTACACATATCCTCTTTCAGATAGGTAAGATAAAATCTGCTCTGAAAATGGAAACCACACCCTCCTCATCAGAAATCCAAAACAGATCCCAAGGGTTTTGGTAGAAGAGTTCCAATAACCCAAAAACGTATTGAGAGGCTTGAAAATTGGAAATCTACGAGCAAACAAGTTGAGGGAATAATTCTGCGCAATATCGACAGGCACTCCAATGTCGGAGACACCATTACAACCATGTCCGTAAACCGCATATTTAAAAAAAGGGCAAAACTCATTGGCATTGATGAGAATGATGTAAGATATATTTTTCCGGGCAATCAACGCGCGTTGGCTCAGCACAGGGCCTTCTTGGTAAAGGCGCGAGCCTGCCTCACATGCTAGCAGGTAGCTGGAAATCAATAGACATGGTTATGAAATATAATTAAAAGACGGATATGAGTTTTATCAATGAATTCAAAAGTTAGCGATTATAGGGGTCAGATACGCGCACGATATCATCCTCGCCGAAGTAGCTTCCCATTTGCACTTCAATTACAATTATATCCTCATAGGTGTCGTTCCCAAGAGCATGCCGGGCGCCCAGTGGTATATCAATCGATTGACCAGGCTCTAAATAAAGCGTCTCATCCTCTAATTGCACGGTTGCCTTGCCTTGTACCACAACCCAGTGCTCTGAGCGCTTATGATGATATTGAAGAGATAAGTGATGGCCTGGGTTTACCGTTAATCTTTTAACCTTGCATATATCGCTCTCGAGTAAGTTTTCAAACATACCCCACGGGCGATATTCAAAGTTATGCTCTCTTGCTGCAGGTATATTAAGCGCCTTTAGCATTTCCAAGGCGTCTTTTACTTTCTCTGATTTACCTTTTTGGACAACAAGCGTTGCATTAGCATCATCCACGATGATGAGGTTTTCCACACCCACTGCAGCAATTGTTCTAGAAGATGAGTGGATGAATGTATTCTTGGTATCTATCTGGACAGTATTATCTGATGCAGTTCCGTCAGATTTATCTGCCTCAATCAATTTAGACAGACTATCCCAGCTTCCAATATCACTCCAATGACCCTCAAACGGGACCATTGCGATATTAGCTTCCTTCTCTAAGATTGCATAGTCCACCGATATGGCAGGTATTTTTTCTGAATACTTTTTACGAAGCGTTATTTCATCGCCGCTAATATCTCTGTTATCCCAGCACTCTTTTGCTATTTCATATAATTCTGTTTGATGCTGTTTAAAGCTTTCTATACATTTCTGACCGCTGACAACGAAAATACCTGAGTTCCAGTAATAATTACCCTCAGCCAAATAACTCGCGGCTGTTTTTAAATCTGGCTTCTCTGTAAAACTAACAACTGCCCTTTTCTCACCATCACCAGTAGCTTTGATATATCCATATCCCGTTTGCGGCTCATTGGGCTTAATTCCAAAGGTAACCCAGCAATTCTCAGAGGTAGCGATTTTAGAGGCAGTGTGGATGATTTTATTAAAGGCACTGCTATCCTCTATCCAGTGGTCTGCAGGCATGATGACTAATATATCATCTTCAGTAGCATTTAGGGCAGCCATTAAAATAGCGGGTGCAGTATTCCTGCCCACCTCCTCAAGTATATAAGATGCCCCTCTTCCCAGCTTTAACAACTCTCTGACACATAGAAAATTATGAGCTTTATTACATACAATGGTGAATTGTGTATCCTGAGGAGTATTTACCCTTTTTACGGTGTCACCAAATAAGGTGGTTCCCTGGCGAAATTCAATAAATTGCTTTGGAAGAGATGTCCTGCTGAAAGGCCATAGGCGAGAGCCCAAACCACCGGATAAAATTACAGGGTGTATGGTCAATCCATTAGAAGACATTATTGGACACCGCCCACTTGTAAGTTGATTTAAGGCCATCAGCTAAATTAATGGATGCGCTCCATCTAAGACTAACGATTTTACTTACATCTAGCCTATTAAGCATAGTTTCACCAGATTTATTAACTTCCATATTGCAATAGGATAAACTTTTTATATATGTAAAAAATTTTATCAAAACTACGAGAGCATACTTAACATATTTTTTAAATGCTCTTTGTGAGCAGCCAAACTTACCTCATTATTATCTTTAGCATCGACTGCTTTTTTTGCAAACAAAATGGCATCGTCAATTTCTTTAAGTCTGTAGCTTAAATTGCTTACATGTCTTAGCGCGGAATGCCCCTCATCACCCAACTCAATTCCCATTAGCATAATATTTTTTGCCCAGCGACACCTGTTTGAATTTTTTGAAAGTTGGTGGCTAAGTGCTCTTAAATAAGTTTTATTATATTTTTTTTTAACTTTGGGAATTTGAAACCCATCTTTCGCAAACGACAAAAGCAATTGTTTGAGAACGTCACTATCATTAAAATAATTTGTAGTTGGATGCGATGCAAATTTTATTTTATGACATAAAACAGTTGCTCTTTTAAAGTTATTTTTGATTGCTTCTCCATGTTTAGAATCCAGATCCATAGGGTCATAAATCAAATGAATTAGTCCAGCATACTCCTTAGCCATTTCCATAGTTTGCTTCCACACAATATTCTCGTTGAATTTATACCACCTATTATCAAAATCTTTTGAAATCTTAAATTGCGGGCTTAGGGCTAGAACAGAATTCAAACCTAAAATTTGAGAATAGAAAATCGCACCAAAACCTCCCATTGAGCTTCCATAACCCTTTGCGTAGGTATATTCTTCTTTCAAAACACAACGCAGTTTATCTATACCCTTATCAGCAATATTTTGGTGCCAATCATTGCAGTTAGATTGAACACATATTACATCGAAGCCTTCTCTTAAGAGAGGATCCGTACCTGGTATTTTGGTGCATAGGTCGCGCGCTCCCCAATATGAAAAAAGAACCAAACATGACTTACATCTTTTTCTTTTTTCAGCCAAAAGTAATTTTATTGAACTTTTGTTATCGCAATAAATTATAGAATTATTCTGATTTACATTCATTTGCCAAACTCTTTAGATAACTAACCGTCCTTCATCCTAAAATTGTGGATGAACCCATAAAACAATCGGGAATTCTTTTATAATAAAGCTATTTGCAAAAATTTTCATCTGTTTGCTGATCATTTATTTATTCTTTAGAATGGTTTGTCATGCTTAAATAAATTTGAATTGTGAGAATTCTAATTATCAAAGTTTTACTGCTACTACATGTAATCCAGAACAATTAAGCTCATCTTCAGGAAGCCATTTATACATGGGGGCCAAGTCAACCCTATTTATCGACTGACTTTCTCTTCTTTTTAAAAAAAACTTTATATCAAAATCTTTTGAAATAATTTGTAAATGCTCTGTAGCCGTTATTCGATTAATAGTATAAGTTCTCTTATCTATTTCAGCTTTTTTCGCCCATTCTTCATTATTGAACTTTAAATGTCCGTTATAAGAACGACTACCGTCTGGTTCTAAATCAGTAAACCCATGACTTCTTAAGTCGATAGATAAGGATAACCAACCATTTTCATCTACTAATGAAGCAACATTTTTATAACCTAAGGAGATAGGTTCGACATGCTCAAATGTGGCTGTAGAAATTAAATAATCAATTTTTTGTTCTGAGATATATTTATTTTGAATAAACGGAACATAATACTTAATAATATCGCTTTCACCATTCCGAATGAACAATTCAAGCTGCGATTTTAGAAAACGCATTTGTTCATTGTTCATCACAAAGTGCTTAAATTTATCATTTTTTAGAAATAGTTTAGTTAAGTAATCGAATTCATCCATTATGTTTGCATAATTTAAGTGATTAAATTCGTCAAACATTACAATTTTTGAGGCCCCTATAATTAATGCGCAAATACCAACTCCAAGCCCGGTACCGCACGCAGCCAATTTCACCGAAAACATAATTAGAAGACCATTCCATCCCAGCAGATTGACTATATTTCAGGTGGTTAAAAAAATTTGTATAAGCCCTTTCTGGGTGTAAAAAATCAATTTGTCCCTGTTTTTTTTCCACGAGACACCTCCCACATAATTTTCTGCATCAACTTTGTTAATTTGTTTAGGACTAAAATTTTATCTACAAACAGGGCACTTATTCATTGTTTTTCAAACAACTATCTTGCCTTTGACAAGATAACGGCATCCTGTCCATTCCTAGGATTTTTCCAATATCCTGACCATGTTCCTTCTAAAAAGTTTTCAACTCGCAGTCCAGCTTCATTGACAGCGTCGTATATCCAATCAATTTCATATGCGACTGTTGACCTGGGGCTCTCTTTGTCGTTTATAAAACATCTTGGCGCGTATTCGTGTTGAAATGTAAATGTTTTTTTCTTTTCTGACCATTCATTATGACTATTTACCATAATTTGTCTGTGGAGTCTGTTTGTGATTATAAAGAATGATAACCAAATTTTGCCCCTATCAGCTAAAACTCTTTCAAATTGCTTCAAATAATGTACTATTTCATCTGGAAACATGTGTGTAAAAACCGAATGAAGCATAATTAAATCAAAGTTAATGTGAGAATCAATAGTCACATCTTCTGCCTTCAAATCACCTTGTGGGTTATGAAGATGGTCGTGTATATTGTGATGTATAAATTGGAAATTAGGATAGTTAGTGGAAATATTTTCTTGGCACCACTGTATGCTCTCTTTTATAACATCAGTTCCCAAGTATTTACCTTTTTTGCCAATAATATCGATAAGAGTCATCGCGTCCTTACCAATGCCACACCCTATTTCTAAAATATTATGATGTTCCAAAATCCCGATATATTTTTTCACTTGAGATAGGTGCCATTCAGCTACTTTTTCAAAATCTTCCGGTCCTCCGCCTGTTTTATATAGCAAATGAAGGGGAATCTCGAAGTTTTTATACTTAAAAGTTTCCTCAGACACCTCGTACCTCATAACCTTGACTTTCAACGATTAACCCAAATATGCGTTCAAAAATATGGGCTCTAGTATGACTGTGTTTACCATGATACTCTGGATCCTTTTCGTCTAAAAGCCATTTATTCTCTAACAAATGGTTTTTTAATTTTAAGAACAAATTAGCTTTTACCAAAAAAATTGTGCCACCAAAATAGTTTTCACAATTAATCATATCGAACCATAAAGAGTATTCATCTAATTTATAGTTCTTAAATTCATTGTTATTTCGAGTAGAAAATAAGTAGCGTTTACATCCAACAATTCCAACATTAGGGTTCTCCTTCAATAATTTCAATCTATTTGAAAATATACTTTCAGAGCCTATCAATGCTTCAACCATGTCGTCTCTCCACCTAAATTTGGCAACTGGAAGACCGTAAACCTTGCTATCATCTGGCCTAGGTGATTTTGTATGAATTTTGAGCAAGTAATCATACTCAGTTATTTTTAATTTAGTAATGGTTTTCAGAAAAGGCAGTACATCACTTCCCACATTAGTAAACCTGTTTATGGAATATTTATGCAATGCACTTGGCTTATACTTTAACAGCAGTTCTCTCAAATCATAAACATTTAAAGAAGTAGTAATAATTATTTCTAAAGCACTTTTAATAGAATTCAGTTTCTTGATAAAATATTCAATCTGATCCGAATTATAAACATGAAAAATCACTAATATTTTTTTTGAAGATACGTTTTTGTCTGGAATTTTAAGTAGTTCGTGGAACTTTTTATTTTTTGCTTCTTGCCAGAAATATTCGCTGTAAACACCCTTTATAGCATTATTCCAAAAATCATCTGCATATCTCCAGTCTATAGTATTTGTTGGTTTATCTGGCCCAGCATAATGAATAATTTTTGGATTATTTTGTGCGTTAATTATATCATTGATAACCCCAGGACTTAAATACTTTAAAAAATCGTCAAAGTGTCGAATGTACCATACTACGTTCCATGCGAGTGGAAGCTCCGTATAATCATCTTTGAATATCGAATTAAATATACATTGATCATTGAATATCGGGGTCTTTATTTTTTGAATTTCTTTTAATGCAAGTGTTAACAAGTTTTTGATTTTGATTCTTTGAAAATCTATAACAAGAACGCCAGCTTGGAAATATTTATCCGGTGTTTCAAATCCAAGAATCTTTTTAATATAAATACCAAAGTTCTTGTTTTTTATAATTTTATTTTGCTTGGCGGCAACAATATTTGCAACATTTAGTGTAGCTGCTAAGGATTTCCCTTCTAAATCTGTCTCATATAATTCGTTTATATCTGCCTTAAAAAGAATATCTGTATCGAGATAAATTATTTTTTTATAGTCTTCTAAAATTTCGGCGAGAAAGCACTTATTATAAGTATCCACAGGAACTCTATCCTGTTGGGTTATAATCGTTTGAAATTTTGAATGTATCGGCCCCATGTCAAAAAATCTGATGGATATTGAATTACTCTTAAAAAATTTGTAAAATTCCGCTTTTTCTTCATCATTGAAGTCTGTTTGTAATATTATAATATCTAGTTTTCTTTTTTTTCTTCGATTACTAATTAGGCTTTCTAAAACAACCCCAAGAAACTGCTTAAAATTGGAATTTGCACTAAAAATAATTGGGATCGCTTCAGTTTTAAAAACAGGATGTATTTTTTTTATTTTATGTCTTTGTAACGTTATTAATTCCGCCTTATGGTCATATATGCTAAAATCCTCTTTTGCCATTCTCGTATTAGGTAAATACATATTTTTATTGGGATATTGCTTTTTCCAAATTGCATAGGGAAGGGCCAATTGGTCTCTTGGGGCGTAATTCAAAAAAATGAACCACGTCATCTCCATTAGTTCTGTAATTACAGATTTGTTATGATACCTAAATATTATATTGTTCTCAGAGAGACCAACATGTTCTGGAAAAAATGTCATTTGAAGAAACTTTTTATATTTAATTACTTTTTCTTTGACTTCTGATGAGTATCTTGACGAGTTCAGAAGTGCAGCTATTTCTTGAAACACACAAAATCTCGTAAAATGATGAGGAACTAATAGGTTTTCTCTTTCGTCTTCTATGCAATCGAAAATATATTTTGAATCAATTGTTACGTTAGCGTCGATATAAATACTTCTATTAAAGTCTTCTAGGAAACGGTGGGGCATTAATTTATGCCATCTATTGACGAAAGTTGGGTTGTCAAATTTTTTCTGAAATTTTTCTATTTTCCAATGTCCAACATTTCCTTCTACAAGCAATTCTTTATTATCAGTAAAACAGATGTATTCCCAGCCATTCATAATATAAGGATGTTGTAAAAGTTCATCATAATCATTGGATATGCATGTATAAATAATAGACCTTTTTATAACTTCTTTTTCTTCATCTAATTCAAACTTATCTTTCATCATGCCAAATGGCTTACGGCGGCCACGAAAAATTTCATCTTTTTGTTCAAAATTCAAATAATTTTTATTCGGCAAATGACCCATTTTATTCCCATGGGAAATATAAAAAGTTGTTAAATCAATCGAATCTAATTTTTCTTGATAAACATGCTTTAAAACGTCTAGGTTATACTTCCTCCAATACCAATTAGGGTCAATTCCTCCTTTTTGCAGATTTATTAAACCTTTTGTATCTTCTTGCAGCACTTCAAAGTTATCAAAAATATCTGTGACCTTACCTTTTTTGAAAGCTTCTCGCGTGATCTCATAATGAGAAAGTGGATTTATGGTTAATTTAATTTCTTTTAAACTTGATACATAGGCTTCTGTAGAGAATTGGGGACTGGGGTCTCTGTTTTCTTTCCAACCCTCAAAGCAATAGTGTGATAGAGCCTGTTCTTTAGATAAAATTAATTCTTGATTTTTGCTCAAATACCATTTTTCATCAAAAAGATGAGTTCTTCTGGCAAGTTCCAGTATTTTTTCTTCTGTTAATCTCTTAAAGGTATCTGTTGCCATAAGCAGGTTCCCGTTTGGAGTAGTAATGTTATTTTTTACATGCGCCACAAAATTTCATAAAGTATTTATACCTTTTTATGTTTATTTTACCAAAAAAACCAATCCTAAGGCTAGATTTGAATTTTTAATCGACAAAAAAACACAATTTCTTCAAAAAAATGAAAAAATTTTGAGCTATTTCCAAAGCCAAGGTATAAATATAAAATTTAGAAGCATAGAAAGTTTAAATTATAGACCTGCAAGGGATAATAGTTTTCGATTCCTAGCACAACCAGAAACAAAATCTGAATTCGTTTTTATTGGTGATGTAGATATTTTGATAACCGAAAATTTGTTAAATTATTACATTAATTTTTTTGAGTCTAACTTTAATTACGTAAACCTAGTTAGAAAGGATAGAGAACGGTTATCAGGATTACACTGTTTTAAATATGACGCCCATTACCCTTTAGTGGATGAAGAAAAGCTATGTCAAACTATAGAAGATGATGAGAAACTTTTATTTTCTCTTCTTAAAAGTAAGGGAATTCTCATTGATATGAAAGAGGAAAAGAGGCTAGTAGATAGAGTAAAAGAACTCAATAATGGGAAAGTAGTCAGGCGACAACATGGGATTCATATCAGCATAAATAGGCTTCCGTTTTTTGACCAAAATGTGCGTGCTGATTGGGGATTAACCAAACAAAATTTGTCAGTACTTGCTGAAATTATTAACCACGAAGATTTTCAACTTTTTTTAGAAAGCTTAAATTACTCCTCGACAAAGTTTTATCATAACTTGCTCCTCTTATATCACTTCTACAAAAACCTAGACCAAAACAAATCACAAGACATATTAGAACCAGAAATTAACCCAAGTTTTGAGTATTTAAACCATTTTTTTGATTAGATTTTAATCGTAATTGTTCACTTTTTAAGAATAAAGGTTTTGGAAACATTTTTAAGTCCTTTATTTGTAAACGTCTTTCGCATGTTTTATGTCAGCTCTTCTTTTAATAAGTTCTAGCACTTCGTCATCATTTTCTTGTTCAGAAGTTGGAGCAAATAGGGCTTTCCCTCTTGTATCAATTTGTTCAACTGGATTGATGAGATAATAAATAGCTAAACTTTTTCGATACTGATCAGATGGGCAGTTAATTAATTTTGGGAGTCCATGCCAACTATTTTGAGTTGTATCAAATATAACTGCTCTGTTGAAAGTTGGGACAACCTCCTTCACAAGTTTCCCTGGTTTTTGTGCTGATTCATTAGACCAAAAACCCAGTGTCCCCCCCCAGTGTTCTTGCCAAGAGGAATTCAAGTAGATTATGATATTCAATTTTCTCTGTTTATGCAACTTAGGGTGAAGAGAGTAATCTAAATGCTGATTTAGTTTTCCACCTTTGCTATGAATGTGCCAGCCTCCGCCATTTAATCCTCCATCACTGAAAAGCTGTGTTCCGTTCAAAAGATTAGCTGAAAGAAAATCTGTGAAATAGTCTGAATTTAAAGCAGATACCACTGAATATGTATTTTCGGGAAAATAATTCCAATTATTAGAAACCTTTTTATCCTCAATGGCATTTTTGTATGAATGCCAAACATCACTGTCGAAAGATGGGAATTCTTTTTCCAGAGTGAGGGCTAAATCTTTAGATAAAAAATTATCTATAACGCAATGTGAGAAAGGAACTGCGGTGTTCCAACTTTCCTTTGCTTTTTCTATGGCACTGAAATTAAAAAAATTTTCAATGTTTTGAGAATTAATATTTACCATGGCAATCTTTTCTCCCTTTGGGCTTATTTTGAGTAAAAATTTATTGTTTTTCGAATGGACGTTTGAAAATTATTACTTGTTAATAAAGGAAAACTATTTTCTATTTTTCTTGTATAAATAGCATATCTCTTATCATGCCCTTTTCTATCACTTACGTATTCTATTACATCTTGCATTTTTAGTGATAGACCGTTGAATTCGTTTATTGCAGACATTATTCCTTCTAACAGAGCGATGTTTTGAATTTCATTATTCCCACCAATGCAAAATGAATCTTGTATGATTTCTGAATTCATAATAGCGCAGAGCGCATTTATATGGTCCTCTACATAAAGCCAATCTCTTATATTCTTCCCATCTCCATAGACTGGCACCTTCTCTCCATTTAGGATTTTTGTAATTATTGTGGGAATGAATTTTTCTTTATTTTGACATGGCCCAAAATTATTTGAGCAATTTGTTATTATCGCTGGGAAGTTGTAAGTCCTCCACCAAGCTTTTATAATCATATCCGATGATGCCTTACTCACAGAATAAGGTGAGCTTGGATTATAGGGCGTTTCTTCATTAAAGGGCTCATCATCAGGCCCCAAATCTCCAAATACTTCGTCAGTTGAAACATGCAGAAATCGGAATTTCTCAATTTTATTTTTTTCAATATAGTCTCTGCAGCATTCGACTAAACTGAGTGTTCCCATCACATTTGACTCAAAGAAAATTTTTGACGCCTCAATCGACCTGTCCACATGGCTTTCTGCAGCAAGGTGATATACTTTCCTGATATTATATTCCTGAAGAATGTGCCTTATTACTTCTTTCTCATTTATATCATTTACATAATTTTTAATTCTGGCCCTCTGCTCTTTCCTTAAAAATATTTCAAAGTAATTTTCGTCAAGTGAATTATAATCTACGTTATGGATAAAAATATTACCGTCGGCGGTCAATTTGGAGAGCAAGTGGAGGCCTATAAAACCTAGTCCGCCTGTTACTAATATGTTTTCCATTTAAAACTTCCCTTTAGTTTCAAGTATAAAGTCTTTGATGTTCATCCAACCAATTTTCAAGCTCTAAAGCCAATAATCTACCTAACACTGAGTTTGCCATAACTGAATTCTTGGGTCTATTCGCTTTTTGTGGATAGTTTTTTGATGAAACAGGTTTGATGTCCTTGCATGTTGTTTTTGCATTATGCTTCTTCAAATTTTCTAAAATTTTTAGTGCAAATTCAAACCAATTTGCAGAGCCTGATGGAATACAGTGAATGATTTTTGGTCCTCTATATTGCAACTCATTTTCATCTATTAACATTAGCGTATTTCGAGCTATAAAATCACACGTTGTTGGCACGCCAAACTGGTCATCTACCACGCTAAGCTCTTCTCGGTCTGCCATTAGTTTTCGCATTGTAAGGTAGAAATTCTTGCCATAATTTGAATGCACCCAAGAGGTTCTAATACAAACGCCTTTGACGCCAGAGGATAAAAACAACTCCTCGCCAAGTAATTTGCTTTTTCCATATTCTGATTGAGGATTGGGCTTATCTTCTTCTAAATAGGCTTCTGATTTGGTGCCATCAAACACATAGTCAGTTGAGAAATGTATTACCTCAGTATCTTTTTTAACTGCCCAGTCACATATTTGTCCAACCGCATAGCCATTTACCGCGCTTGCTAATTCTGGTTCATCCTCTGCATTATCAACAGCTGTGTAGGCAGCACAATTTATAATCCTGTTTGGCTTAACACTTTCCAAGCAGTCTAAAATAGAACTTTTGTCACTTAAATCACATATGCCTCTATCAGCATAAACCACATTTTTTAGACCTAAATGCTCTTTAAAGGTTTGGCCTAATTGCCCGTTAACGCCTGTCACAAGCGTAGTCATTTAAAAACACTCGCAATCGCTCAAATTTGGCGCATTGGCATCCCGCTCATTAAGGATTGGCGCATCTATCGGCCATGTAATGCCAACTTGAGGGCAATTCCAATTTAGGTATCTCTCAGCAGAAGGCGTATAAAAATTGGTGGTCTTATAAAGAACTTCAGCTTCTCGTGAAGTCACCACAAATCCATGAGCAAAGCCCTTTGGCACGTATAGCTGTTTTTTATTTTGTGCTGAGAGTGTCTCACCTACCCATTTCCCAAAATTTGGTGAGGATTTTCTTAAATCTACGGCTACGTCAAAAACCTCACCACTTATTACTCTTACTAATTTATCCTGCGCATTTTCTATTTGATAGTGCATTCCACGCAAAATACTCTGACCACTTTTTGAGTGATTATCCTGAACAAATTCTAAGTCTAGACCCGTCTCAATTTTAAATTTTTGCTTATTAAAGCTCTCGAAAAAAAAACCTCTTTCATCACCAAATACATTTGGCTCTATAACAAATACGCACGCTAATTTTGTTTCAACTACTCTCATTTAAAACTCGTAAAAGATAGGATGCATAGGAACTTTTCCCCATTGAGGATATAGTTAACTTTAATTCGCCTTGAGATAACCAGCCATTATTAAGAGCTATTTCTTCAAGGCAGGCTATTTTTAAATCACTTCGGCTCTCAACCGCATAAACATAATTGGACGCCTGTATCATTGTCTCATGCGTTCCAGTATCAAGCCAGGCAAACCCCCTAGGCAGGAGTTGCAAGCTTAACTCACCTAAGTCTAAATAAGCTTGTATGACAGATGTAATCTCGTACTCACCTCTCGCTGATGGCTCAACGTTTTTTGCTATATCAACCACTCTATTATCAAAAAAATATAAGCCAGTAACTGCAATATCTGACTTTGGCTTTTCTGGTTTCTCTTCGATGGATAATACTTTATTTCCAGCGTCAATTTCAGCAACGCCGTATCGCTCTGGGTCTGATACTCTTTGCCCAAAAATCTTACCGCCAGAGGATAGAGACGCTGCATCACCGACGAGCCCGGTTAATCCAGCTCCGTGAAATAAATTATCCCCTAAAATAAGGCAAACATTTTCATTTCCTATAAATTGCTCTCCTATTGTAAATGCTTGCACTAATCCCTTTGGCTCTGGCTGTGTTTCATAGGAAAAAACACATCCAAATTTACTTCCATTTCCGAGTAGTTTTTTATAAGAGCTAATATCTTGCCGCGTTGATATAATAAGTATTTCTCTTATTCCTGCCAGCATAAGCACAGAAATAGGATAGTAAATCATAGGCTTGTCATATACAGGAATTAGCTGCTTGCTAATGGCCAGCGTTGCAGGATGCAATCTTGTTCCAGTACCTCCTGCTAATACGATACCTTTCATAAACCACCTTTTAAAAATATATACGTAATTATACATATGTATATACAAATTTTAGCCAAAGTGATAGTCTAAAATTATGAGAAATATCAATTTAGATTTCACAAATAGGCTTTACCCATCTCTTATATCAAAAGATGGCACTGTTAATAAGACGTTTGCTGAAAATATTTTAGCAACTCAAAACCTTATTTTTCTATCGCCCATTAATTTTGTTCAGTCTATAGAACGTCTCGAGCAACTAGCCAATAACCACGCCATTCATTATCCAGAAATCATCCTTTTCTTTCAGCTATCAGAGGAGAGTTTTGGGAATATCGGCCTTAATAACATTACTGCAGAATCCATTTCAAAGCTCACTCAGCAGCCCTTAAATAGTTTCATTGATAGTACCAAAATAGACCTATCTAAGACGCCTTCCTCGCTATTATCAACTCTCTTCTCGCGTCTCATTCAAAATAGATTAGAAATGTATATTTTTTATCCTGAGGGAAATTTTACACCCTCGCAAACCATTCAAAATCTTGCAACCGTCAATCACAGCAACTCGCAAAACTTCGTCTCGATTAATCAAAATGTCTTCGATACAAAGCAGTATTTTGTCGTTAATGATTTCACAGATGCACCCCAGGAATTCTTGGAAAATAAGCCAGAGGCCCATTTTTTAAGAAGCGGTTTCAATGAGAAAAGATATATTAATTTATATCATAAATATTTGGTAAATAATTTAGGGCATACTTATGAGCAGTCCCTCTCAAAGGAAACTTATAATAACAAGCCAACACGCAATATGTTTGAGGTGCTCACTCATAAAAAAAGTCAAGCATCTTCCATCTTTGAATTTAAAAGACAACTGATTAGTAAAATACCGCAACCCAAAAAAGATAAAAAAAATAAATGCGCCTCTATTTCGTTCGTACTGCCTGTCGTCAATTACGCACATTTAACCAAAAGCCTTATAGATGAGATTACAACTCAATGCATAAGTGCTGAGATCACGTTTGAGATCATCCTTATAAGAAATGGAACAACGGACGAAACAAAGGAAATACAGCCAACCCAAGACCTTAAAATATCAGATTTTGAGGAAAGGCTCGGTTATCCAAAGGCCTGTAATATTGGTGCCAATAATGCATCTAACGAAATCTTGTGCTTTTTAAATAACGATATTGAGTTATTTCCACACGCGATATCTAACGCTCTTCAACATTTTTCTAATAAAAATATAGGTGTGGTTGGGGGGAAAATATTATTCCCTAATTTTACGATTCAAGATTGTGGCTCAAATTTAAAAGGCTTTTATCCACTTAACAGGTTTAGAGGTAAATTAGCAAATATCGAAGGAAGTGAGAAAACCGCTGAAGTTAATCATGTAAGCGGCTGTTTTTTATTAACGCGTAGAAGTCTTTTTAAAGCGATAGAAGGCTTTAACGGGTTATATGGAAAGGGATATTTTGAGGAGACTGAATATTGCATGCGTGTCTCTCAAAAAAATCTAAAAGTCATCTTCGAGCCAAACTCTATACTTATCCATAATGAATATACGACTTTTTCCGACGAGGGCCCAAATCTGTCAAATCTTCTTCTCCATGAAAATTATATATTATTTAGCTACAGGATATTCAAAACACTTAATCCGAATAGTTCCAAAAAGAAAAATACCCTCTATATGATAAGTGAAAATATTGATTATTTTGGCGAGGAACTACAAAAATTAGAGATTTTCAAAAAATCAAATAGTAAAACTCTCTACGGACCAGATAATTTAATTAAAAATCCTCCAATTGCATCACTCATTGCAGAAAATAAGGTCGAGTTTATTTCTAATTCAGAGCTTAAAGACCAGCCACACCTAAATATTCACAAAGACACAGATGAGATTTTAGTAATGGGCATTCGTTCTATTATGCGCGCAAGAAATATTTTATCTTCCTTTCACGGGCAGAAAACTATTCCAAGGCTTATTTTATTGGAGACTAAAGAGATTATGAATAATGTCTTTCCTTCTCTGAAAATGACTAAAGCTGGAAAGCCAAGAAATGATATTGAAGCAACTAATTTAGAACAGAAACTGATTAAATTTTTTGATAAAGTAATCCTAGTATAAAACGAGGTAATTAACGCATGCAGAAGAATTTTGTTGTCATCTGTCAGGCAAGAACAGGCAGCACAATATTAATGACGGCACTGCAAGACCACCCTGAGATTTGTGCCTACGGTGAGGTGTTGTATACCAGGAGTGTTGATAATCTAGAGTTTGTAGGAGTTGATTATCAAAACCTAGGGATAATCATCGCTTTATGAATCAAAACTCGCAAATTTACACTAAGCAAAAAAACGAAGGTCTCTACCTCATAGACTGGATTGCCTGGCATCAAGCCATAAGCGTTGGGTCAATCCATATCGTCTCTAATGATTGCACTGACCACTCTGATTTATTGCTTGATGCAATAAGTGAAGAAGTTCCCAATATTCATCATACCAATGTGACTGATGAAGCCCTAAATGGCAGAAGCGTTGGCCAGCGCACCACTTTCAAACTTAATGAGCTCGTGTTAAATAACCGAGATAGCTTTGCCGTCACTATGGATGTTGACGAATATATTTGCTTTAGAGACCCCAAAATAACAGATATTTCCTCACTAAACTGTGCCGAGGATAAATGCTATTTTCTCCCCTGGCTCAATTGCCTCCCAGAAGACATATTTAACAACTCAGGGGAACCACCATACCAGCGAAGTACTAAAGCCATAACAAAAAAAAATAATGCCTTCCCGTATCTTAATGGCTATTCAGGCAAGCAACTTCGATATAACCACGAAGGAGTGACCTTAGAGAATTTTCATCATTTTTCTGTTAATGGAGAGGAAATCAAACAAGGAGAAGCATCCGGCATCTACCTGAAGCACTGCGTTACAAACACACTAGATGAATTTATGCAAAGGGGAGAGCGAGGTGAAGCCGCAACTTTTGCAAGTCAGGGCCAAGATATCGCTGTGCGAGAGAGGAATGCCTATAAATACGCCATCGACCTCTTCTTAATGTATATAAGCCAGGAAACAACGCCAAATATACTCTCCAATAAGGCTATCTCAGACAAAGCAGCTAAAGTTAAAGCAGACCTTTTATCAAACCCCAAAATCAGAGCAGTACAGAATAAAATCGATGCCTATTATAAACGTAAATTTGCTAGGATAAAAAAAAGCTACATCCCATCTATTTTTAGAGAATTAAACATCCAGCATATTGATGATTTAAAAACTAGGGAGCTAGAAAAATTCAATAAGCAATTTTTCTCCTCAAAGTCAAAAAAACCACATGATTTTTACGTTCTTATGAGCCTTGCTAATCTGTTTGAGAAAAATCACGATAAAGCACGCCAATACGCAACAGAGGGTCTCATGATTTATCCTTCTTTTAAACTTCTCTTAATGGCTCAATCTTCGATTTTACAAAATCCTTATTACGCTGTCCCTTGAGGTAAATTAATGAAGGGGCGTAGATGTCGGTGCGGCCATTGGCGTAATATCCCCAAACCACTTAGCTTTACGTGCTATCAAATTTACTAAACTATGAACTTTCAGCATTAAATCAGGATGAACATTTACACTCACAGTTTTGCCAATTTTCAAAATAAATTGAATTTTATACATAGCTCCTTCAAGCTCCACCTTAATTAGAGATACCACTTCTGGCCCCTCTCCTATTGGAAATTCATTTCCTTTTATAAACTCAGGTGTTTGAGGTTTAGGTGCATCTTTCGAACTTTCTGATTTCAGTGTTTTACTTTCTTGTTTTTTTTCTATTTGTTTCTGCAGGTCTTCTTGGATTTGCTCACCCTGCTCCGTCTGTCTTGGCAGCACATCGAGCAACATGTCAGTAGAACGTCGTGTTAACCAAAACCGAAACTCCTTCAGATCCTTCGTGTTAAAACGAAGTAAAATACGGTCCTCTGAAGGGTCATAGTTTGCGCTAAATTGATTAATCATATTTAGTAAATCTCCACTATTGCTCCGTAAATGCTTCTTGAAGTGTGGCCGTAATGGGAGCTGTCACATAAGATAATATTGTTCTTTTACCCGTAATTACGTCAACTTGTGCTTCCATACCCGGAACCAACGCTAGTTTTTTGCCTGTAGATGATTCACTACCAAATGGCTTAATTTTTACTGGATAATAGGCAGGAGAATCTCCATCCTCAACACTATCAGAACCAACTATTCTTACCTCTCCCTCTAGAAAACCAAACATCGCAAAATCATATGCCGATAATTTTAATAGTGCTTTCTGTCCTGGTACTATATACGCAATATCCATAGGCATGATTTTAGCCTCAAATAATAGCTCATTATCCTCTGGAACAATCTCTACAAGAGGTTCACCGCCACTCACAACACTATCTAGGGTTGCAACTAACACTCTGTTCACTGTTCCATCAATAGGACTTCTTATAACTGTTCTATCTGTCTTATCTGCCGATACAGAAAGCTGTTTCTCGAGTTGTGTCAGTTTTAAATTAGCATCTGCTAATTCTCCTAAAATAGATGCTTTATGCTCTTCAATAGCGATAGAGCGTTGCTCATTTAGCTGGTCAATTGATGCTCTTATACCCTCTACTTTAGCTGTTGCCTCGGCAAAGGTTTTTTCGGCTCTCACCGCTTCTAATTTTGGCTCTAAGCCCTTAGCTACAAGCTGTAAAATCACAATACGCTCTTCCTCAATAAGAGAGAGAGTTCTCTCATTTCCTCTTAACTCACTTTGTTTTTGGGAAAGTTGTGCGTCAAATGAAGCCATATTAGCATTAAAACTAGCCCTGCGTGCATCTCTTAATAAGAGCTGATTACGTATCTGTGAAGGAGCAATTTGTGTCATCTCTTCTGTAAATTTTGGCTCTGTATTTGTATATTCTCCATTTAATCTCTGAACAATTATCAATGTTTCTATAAATTCAGAGCGCAATGATTCATAATTTGCCTCATCCTCAAGAGGGTCTAATTTAAGGAGAATTTCACCTTTTTCTACTTTCTGACCAACTTCAACATTAATTTCACTTAATATACCACCACCAAAATGTTCAACGGTTTGAAGTTTCTTTGATGGAACAAGCTTTGCTTGGCCAGTAACATTTGTTTCAAACTCTGCATGGTAGGCCCAATAACCAAAGCCTGCAAATGTGGCAACGACAATCAATAAAAAAAGTCTACTTAGCCCTGATGCACCGTGACTACTGCCGCCAAAAAGGGCCAATGCGAAAACAAAAATCGCTGATAAAAACCGAAAAATAGTAATTGGGAAGAAAACAACAGCCGAAATCAATCGAAGCAATCTATATAGTATTTTTTTCATAATTACTTCTTTAATTGAGCAGGATCAAATTTAGGTTTGATACTAAAGCTCTGATTTGATGCGCTACTTCTCTGTGGAAATTTAGCTTCATTAGCATTCTTGACAATCTGAGCAGCACTTTGATGGTCGGTTTGAGCTTTAAGGAATTGGTCAGTTGAGCCAATACCAGCCACCTTACCATTCTCCATAATAATCACTTTTTCAACAAGTACCAGCAGAGAGGTTCTATGTGTAATAACAACCAATGTCGTATCATAATCAGATTCTTTAAATTTTTTGACAAATTGTGTCTCTGACTTAGCATCCATTGAACTGGTTGGCTCATCTAATATCAAAATCGATGGTTTTTTAACGAGTGCTCTTGCAAGAGAAACTGCTTGCCTCTGCCCTCCAGAAAGGGATTCACCTCTTTCCTTTAGCTTCATTTTATATCCATCTGGATGCCTATTAGTAAGTTCAGATACTCCAGATATGTCTCCAGCCCATAACACTGTCTCAGGATCAACTTTTACTGAACCTAATGAAATGTTTTGCTCAACGGTATCTGACATAAGCCATACATCTTGAGCGGATATACCCATATGTTCTCTTAAATCAGAGGGGGCAATTTGTCTTATGTCAACACCATCAATAAGGATTTTCCCGGAATCTGCTTCATACAAACCAGCAATTAGTCTTCCTATTGTCGTCTTACCAGAGCCAACATGACCCAATATCGCAACTTTTTCACCTGGCTCAATTTTAAAAGATATATCATCTAAAACTGGCTCTGACTGGTCAGGATAAGTGAAGGTAACATTTTTGAATTCAATAGAACCATCAAAGCGGCCTCTTGGAAGAAAAAAATTGTCTTTGGGATGTTCTATATCCTCTCCCATAAACTCTTTAAGCACCTCATAACTTTTTCCTATTTGGTTCAATCTAACCAAAATTGATGAAAGTTGCGCAAAGGGTGAGAGTGCTTTTCCAGATAAAATCATACATGCGATAATTACACCAAATCCCGCCTGACCAGTAGAAACTAAAATAGCGCCAAGTCCAACAACAGACATTTGCATCAGCTGTTGAACACTCGCCGTAACATTAGAGGCAAAATGGCTTACATCCTTCGTTTGCTCTGAAATATGAGCTTGTTTTTCTAACACACCTCTAAGCCTTCGGCGCATAAAGCCGCCTGCGCCAATCATTTTTAATGTTTCCAGCCCAGTTAGGGATTCTACCATTACCGAACTCTTTATCTGACCCTCCTCAAAAGAAGTATCAGATAATGCCTTCATTTGAGGCTGAATATACAGGGTCGCTACAATAACTAAAACAATTGCTATTATGACAGGTGCAATTAGCCAACCACCAACCAAGTAGATTACAAGTAAGAATATAAACGCAAACGGTACATCAATGAGCGAAGTAAGTGTTGCAGAAGCAAAAAATTCTCGGATATTTTCAAACTGTTTGAGTGTATCTGCGAGCGCGCCAACGCTGCCCTTTTTTGATTTGTATTTAATATCCATAACTTGAGCGAATATCCGGTCTCCAAGTGTTAGGTCCGAACTCACACCAGCGATGCTTAAATAATGATTTCTTATCGCTTTCGTTACATAGTCGACAAATACGAGAACCACTAAACCAGATGCTAAAACAAACAGGCTATCAATTGCATTCGAAGGAATAATTCGCCTATAAACAATCATTGAAAATAATGAGACCCCTAGAGCAAAAATATTTGTCATTAGGGATGCCAAACCTGATTGAATATATAATGACCGATTATCCCAAATAGTTGACCAAAACCAATGTGACTCAATGCCGGGTATAAACGCTAGTTTTGTCTCAGCTTTTTTAAAACAATCTACAAATATCCAATCTGATTGTGTCTCATCAAAATATTTATCTAAATTATCTTCAGGAACCGTTATTTCTGGATCTGAAGAAAAACCGCGTATTTTGTCGATATTATCATCATAATTGAAAAAGAAGGCATGACCTTCTTTGAGAGCGAGATAAATGTGATTAACACCATTTCCTGAGTAAATATCACGCTCAATTTTTTTCCAAGTTGTCTCCTCAACAACTAAATTCCTAGGCTCCATTATTTCTTTTAAATCGCTTAATTCCCAGTGTTCGAGGTTTTGAAATTCCAAAGACCTGAACTCAGACGCAGCAACAGATTGATTTAAAGAAGAGGTAATTGACGCGCCTAAATCAGCTAACGAAAAATGAAAGGAGCCTTCTTCTTCTAATTCAATAGGCGCACTTTTTTCCTCGGCTAATTGCTCAGCAGTAACAGTTTTTAAATCAATTTTACCTAACTCAGTCGTTGTTTCCAAGGTAGTTAATTTCCTCAAATTGATTACATAAATATATTAACTGATATTTTGACAACGCCCTATCAATAATGCTATCAATTAAGTTTTTTCCAGAATTAAAAAGTTCTTCCTGTGCAGCTAAGACCTCAAATAAGCTAATTCTACTGTAAGAGTAAAGCTCTTTTGTAATATTGTAGCTGTCCTTTGCTCCTTCAAGTACTAACATTTTTGACGAAACAGCTGAAACTTTACCATCATATTCAGAGAATGCGTCTTCTAGCTGTTGCTTTAACGAAATTCTAATGCGCCTTTCCTCAAACGATAGGTTTGATAGATTTAAACGAGCCTGTTGAATATTTGTATCTGCTATACCACCGTCAAATAGACTAGTGTTATAAGATAAACCAAAAGAAAGAGTATCAGAAAATATTCCAGAAGCTTCACTGTAGCTTCTTGCAACACGAGCTGATGAATTAATGGAACCATATTTTTCTTTCTGAAGCGTTTCGAGCTCAAGATTTGCAATATCTATGTTTAACTTTACAAGTGCAAGGTCGGGATTATTTTCAATATATTCGTCGATATTTGTAATATCAAAATTCTCAGTGTCGAACTCTCTTGGTAAAATGTAAGGAGCTGCCTCTTTTGCAAAGATTTTTCTATAGTTTGCTCTAGCTACTGCTAAACTCTCTAGAGAGCCTGCAAGCGCCCCAAGAGCAGCAGCTACTCTTGCTTCAGCTCTAATCACATCGGCAGAACTACTCGCACCTAAATCCATTCTCTGTCTAATGAAATTAACAAATGTTTTTCGAGATGCTAAGTTCTCTCTAGCAAGTCTTGTTTGAAGCAATGCCCTTTGCACTTCATAGAAAGCTGACATTGCCTGAAGAAACAAGTCATCATTTGCTTTTTTAAAATTCACTTCAGTAATTTTAAGTCTTATTTTTTCCTGTTCTTTTTTAAGGTCTAGTACTCCAAAATCATATATTCTCTTATTTGCAGTAATATTAGGATTTAAAGAGGCGCCCTGGTTTGATGAACCATTCGAATTTTGCGTGATACTGTAATTAACGCCACCTCCTGCATTAATTGTAAAATTTCTTGAATTATCAATTTGCTCAATATTTAAAAGGCTTTGGGATACTGCTACTTCTGCTTTGTTTATGATTGGTGATATATCTATCGCTGTAAAGATATCCTGCAACAATGGCTCAATATCAAGCCTCTGGGTAGGGTCCTGCTCACCAAAAATTATTTGGTCAACAAGAACAATCATGTCTCTTCCTATATTTTCAATACCTTGAGGTACATCAGTAGAGAGGTCAGAACTTTTCGTAGTTTCTTCTTTTGCTAACTCTGGAGGTTCTAATTGCGCTAATGCATGAGAACCAAAAGAAATAGAAACTACCAATGGTAGTAATATACGCCACAGATTTTGCAAAAAATACATCAGACCGCGTCGACTTTATCGAAATCTGCCATTCTTAAATTAAATGCAGAGTCAAATTCTCTAACGAAGGATAGATCGAAATAAATTGTTAGGCTTTCCTGCAATGGGTCTGGGCCGCTAATCTGAGCAGTTTGAATATTATTTTCATCAACATCAGATAATTCGATTTCATGATTATCGTAACCTACGAGTGTTACTCTATCACCCTCATAACGATTAAAATCCTCTAATCGAACCTGGTAAATTTTCTCTAATGTTTCATTAATTTCTTCTGGATTGATTAGGACAAAATTATCTGAGCCTGCTCCCCCAAGAAGATAGTCTTCATCACCAGCATTGCCCCCAGTTGCAATTAATGTATCATCTCCAAGACCACCAATAAGTCTGTCACTTCCGGTATCTCCAAATAATACAGAATTTGTATCCTTTGCAACTAAGGTATCATCATTTTTAGAGCCAGATAAACCAACATAAGCATCTGTTGAGCCTGCTAAATCTATTTTTTCGCCATTAGTAGGAACGTTAATATTCATAGCTCCGAGCTGGGTTTTATAGGCATAATCAAATTTTGCATCAGCAATAATTCCTAACGCATTGCCAATATCATCATAGGCAAAATCGTCTCCGAAAAAAGTTTCTCGATTTGCTTCCGAGCCCGCAAGTGAAATAATTGACTGATCGAAATCAAACTCAAATGCACTATTAAACGGATTTTCTGAGGTTACATCTATTTTTTCATCAAAACTAATCGCGTCTCTAATTTGTGTAATAGCTGTTTGTTCGTCGGCTGACAGCGCGCCCGTATTTTCGATAATAACAAGCGAAGTAAGCATATTAGCGCCGACTTGTTTTTGAATGGATATTTCATAATTACCTGATATTTGGTTTTTTAATATAGATGCCTCTGAGGGCAATGAACCATCCTGACTTTTGCTTATTCCAAAACCAGTAAATGCTATAACATCACTTAGATTGAAATCTGTTATGACATCGGTTCCTGCGTCTCTTTCACCATCCTCATCAGAAACAGATACAATAAAAGTATCATCTCCATCTGAACCAGTTAGAACATCATCACCTTTACCACCCAAGAGAATGTCTGAGCCAGCAGCACCTACTAAGTAATCGTCGCCACCCTTACCTGAGAAGGTAACAGAAGAGGTTTGGCCGCCCTTTGCAACCATTGTATCATCTCCTGATGTGCCTACAATTGTCTCTACAGAAGAAATATCCCTATTTGTTACAGCAGAATTAGAGGTTGCTGCGCTTGGGTTAGATAAATAGAGGGTGCCTGCATTTAAATCTACGATAGCTTTTCCGCCAGAAGCCACAGCATTGGTTAACGATAAAGTATCATTGCCTGCACCACCATTGATGGAGCCAGAGGAGCCACTAACAGGTATGATAATATCATCTCCACCACCAGCATCTATGTTTGACACTGTATTATCGACTATCACATTGTTATCTAATCCATGCGCAACCGCAAAATTATAGTTGAACTCTACAAATCTAGAGTAGGCATATCGTGTTGCGGCAGACTCCACAACAATTCCATCAGGAATGCCAACTCTCGTTTTAAAATCAAGATTTTCAGTTCCTAATGCAGTTTCTTTTGAAAGCTTGATCACTGCTGTATTTAAATCAGAGGCTGATAGTCTTACACCATGAAGTGGTTCAGGATTATAATTTGTTACCACTTCAAAAATCTGATTAGACGGAATTGCGGCCCCTGCTACTTCTATCACAACATTCTGAGGGAGTGACACGATCTCTAAAATATGATTAGCATTTATTTCTGGAATGCGAATAACATCGGTGACTTTTAAGCCATTTGCCATTAAAGATGCCGCAGAGAGTTCCGTATCTAGCAAATCGGTATCAAATCCAATATGTGGAACGGGCGGGGTATCGCTTTGAATATCAATATTCTCGGACTCAAAACTTTGAGTACTTATATTAGGCTTATTTGCAATTGACACCTCAGCATTAATAGCTCTACTTCCAAAGCCGATTTCAGTTTTTGGTAGGGAAATCAACGCTTTATCGACAGCTACGAAATTATTTCCATCCCCCGCAATATAAATTTGGTATGCCGATGTTTTACCTACCTGTTGAGCTGCAAAAGTAGTTGACCCTATCGTTATTTGCGATCCGTCCACAATAGACGAGCCAGATAAAACTACTCCAACGCTATCAGAGGAATTCACACTTGAAAAACCAGCTATAGAAATATTAAACTCTACGTTTTCACCAGTGTCGGTTCTTCCATCGTTAATAAGTGCTTCATCTAGTAGCTCTGTGGAAGTGCTGTTCTCAAAAATTTGGATTAAATCCGCCGTAGTATTAAACTCAAACCCGATATTCGATGATTGAACCATCCCACTCGCAGCATCTGTTTCGCCAATACTTACGGTTGTTGCTTCAACCAATACATTCGAGGTGCCTACAAAATTACCCGTCTTCCTGAAAAGAGCATCTTGACCACCCGAGGAAAGTTGTTCTCTCGTTAAAGTTAGGGTCTCATTGAATGGGATAAATTCAGTAGTACCTGCTGGCTTGATTTCTAAAAAGCTGTTCTCTGCAATTTTTACTTCTAGTAATTCCTCGTTACCTGGGTCTGCAAGAGATATTAAGTCTGAAATAAGAAATTCGCTTTCTGAGACAATTAAATCTGAAGAAAAGCTAACACCATCAAGCGCCGGAATTACATCTACAAAAAACGACGAAGGCACTGAATTTCCAGCATCATCAATAGGAAATTTCTGAGCCAGTAGATTGTTGTTTTCATCAAAATAAGATGCTTTAGGGATAACGCTGAAATTTATATCTTGACTTCTATTCAACGCAGAAGGATTTGCCGGATCGGGGCCAAATATAACTCCTTGTGTTAATTGACCAGCATTTACACTTAGAACACCGCCTGTCTCAACAAGCGTTGAACCACCTATCGGCGTAATTTGGAAACCTGATGGTATGCCGATAAATTCAATGTCAACGTTGTCAGGATTAATTCGACCATTCACAGAAGCTGCAATGTCAAAAATAGCCGTTTCTCCCTCAGTCAATGTAAATGTAGCTGATATAGGGCTTCCATCACTGGCCACTAACTCTGGTATAGAAAGAGGCGTACTAGATATGAATATTTGCTTTGAAACAGATGCAGATAAACTATCTGGATTATCAATTGAAGCAGCTGATGCGTTTACACTGAAGGATGGTTGCTCGTCAGATGTCCTTATTTCGATGCTGTTTAAAAAGGATGATATTTGAGTTTGAGTACCAGATAGTGTAACTGGTCCTGTTAAAAACTGACTAGATGAATTGTCATAAAATCCTGAAGAGCCGTTAATTTCAATAAACTCTGGGGAGAGAGTAAGGGTAAGCTCCAAAGATTCATCAGAATCTATCGGTGATAAAGCCTTGATAATGGATGACAATACAACAGACTGACTACCAAAGATAGCCGTACCGGATACGCTAAAGCTATCCGCATCAATACCATCACTTATACCCTCCACTGTGAACGCTTGAGAAGCTTCATCTATTTTTGATTTTGAAGTATCTTCCACTTCGATTGTAACGGCCTCTGCCCTTACAACAATATTACCGTCAAAATACTGTGGTGTTTTTATATTGCCTGTAATATTTACAGACTTTACCCCAGCGTTGTTTGTTATTTGATAGAAGCTCTCATCAAGCTGAAGGCTGTAGTCATTGAAACCACTATCGGTAACAGCAGTAAATTTAATTTCGCTCCCATTTGTTGAGATGAACGATGGCGCAGAATCTAATCCATTTCCAGATACAAATAATGTTACGGTGCCAACTTCTTCTGAGCCGTCAGTATCTTTGGGATTGATTGAGATATTCACCGGAACTAATCCTGTGGCTTCAGTGATCGTTGTGCCCGCACTATCTATTAAAACGTCTGACCCTTGAGCAACCGCTCCTATAGTAAAGTTTAGAGGTATATTATCAATTATACTCTCGCTTAAGCCATCGATTGACTTTGCTGATGCCTTAAGCTTGAAATCACCACTTAAATAAGCTGGAACTGTTACCGATAAATCACCTGCATAAATTGGGTATGGTAGGGTTATGGTCCCGCCTGATGATAGAATATAGCTGTTTCCATTCAGCGAAAATGATAAATCAGGATAAGTACTGGAGGCATCCGCTGCCTCAATTGTAACTTGAACATCTTCACCAATATCCGTTTTTTCAACGCTAAATTCATCAAAAATAATGGTCACGGGAGAAGCTGCCTCAAGACTTTCCTCTGCAGATTGAGAGACATTTACCTCAAGTCTGTCAGCTACAGCTTCCACTTGCACTGTTACTTCTCGGCTTACAGTCCTCGTATCACCTGTCATCGCATCAATCAATGCAGTCGCTGAAATTTCTAATTCTAAATCTCCAGAGAAATCTTCCCTTGTAAAAATCCTCAATCTTTCAAGAACTTCAGCAGGTGCAGTGGTTGTTCCATCCCAAATGGTGAGCCAAGTTTCAGTAGGCTCCCCCTCAAGACGCGCTCCTTGTGATAAGTTAAAATACGTTCCTGCATGCTTGGCACGTACAGCGACTAAAATATTTTCGGGCAATGTTTCACCAGTACTTAGATTAAATTCAGTTGCCCAATTACTTATTCCTTCATTGAAAATGCTTGAAATATCAAAGCCATTTTCTTCATCCTCAAAATAAGTTGTATCCGTAGCAACCGAATTATTTAATGTAACTGCATCCATTGTCCCAGTTAATGAAGAAGAGCTATTTATTGGTAACCAGATATCAAACATGGAAGAATTAGCAGTGAATGCACCAACATCCGATGATTGATTCCCTGTAGAGTCTAGATGAGCAAAATTACCCGAAATGGCTCCTGATGTTGTGCTTCCTGCTATCAAGACATTGTCTTGTTCTACGTTTGTCTCAGAGTACTTTTTTAAATCAATCTCAAGAGATGTAATTTTTGCTAGCTCTTCGAAAGATGCATCACCCAAACCATTGGATGCTTCGTCAAACCATAAAAATGCTTTTTTATTCGTATATGTTTCTATGTCCGCAAGACTAAGCATACCATCAGTTGAAATTGCTAATAAATCATTGACTGCATCTGTGCTTGCATTTCCCTCGCCGGAAGCGGTTCCGTATCCGTCAAAATATTCCGTAATCAGGTTGCTTCCATCAATTTTTACTGAGCCAGAAGTAAGAGTTGGTATCCCATTTTGGTCGACATCAAGCAAGACAACAAAACCGTCATTCGTTCCATTTGACGATAGCCAGCCTACACTATCAGTATCTCCGTCCGCATCAATATCAAAATCAACCGAAGGTAGAAAATTTAAACCATCGCCATCTACATCAATAACAATAGGGTCGGCGAGTGCAGAAGCCCCTGTTGAATTAGATACAAAATCAATTGCAAAACTATCATCAGAAGCCTGGTTAGTAATACCAATTTTATCTACTGAGAAAGCCTGAAATGTTACATTTGTAAGAGAAGAAGAGGAGGATAATGTAATCTCGTCAAGAGTTGTTAAATCAACATCTTGGTAAAAATCCTCCATTGAGAATACAAATACACCATCTACGTCTGCAGGGGCACCGATTGTATTTCCAGCAGAATTTGTAAAGGTCGCTCCCGTTGCACCCGTTACAAGAACACTAACTAGATCCGTTGAATTTCCATCGTGATTAGTAAAATCAATTGTAAACTTGTTATTGGTTGCATCAGTATGTGTCAAAGTAAAGGCTGGCTTTGTTGCAGGCTGCAAAAATTCAACATTTAATGCCTTACTACCACCGTCTGTGGCAAAATCCATTGATGTATCGTCACCGTTGATTACTTTTGCGCCATTGATTACGGATAATTCTGTCGCAAATGGCGTGTTAGCTGTTTCAAAGCCTCTATCAACACTAACCGCCTCGACTATAAAATCAGCATCAAATGCTCCATCTGATGCAGGGCGAGAAATTTGTAAATTTGATAAGTCAGACGCCTTTATAATAAAAAAGTTATTAGTACCATCATTGTGGAATACTATATCATTTCCATATTGATAATTACCATCAGTAGTAAGAGAGGCATTTGTTACCCCACTCTCCTCGCTGAAGTATGAACTTCCATTGATTAAATAAGCAAAATCATAAACGGAGCCTGAAGCACCCGAAGAATCGGTTTGGGGACCTGAAACTTTAATAAACAAGCTCTCAGACCCATCTGTATCCTCTAGAGCCGCTGTCGCTGGTATTTTTACAACTGTTTTATCAGAAAACTCAGCAGGCACCGAATCATTTACTAATCCACGAACTTTCGTATCCATTGAGAGAATTGGGGCATCCGCGTCAGCACTTATTTTAATACTGGTCGAAAATTCACCGACGTCTGCTGGAACAAGATCTGAGACCTCACCCGTTGGCTCTCTCGAGAAAGCCTTAACATAAAAAGACGAATTAGGAAGATCCGCATCGCTCTTCAGCGTAACAAAAGCGTTTAGCGCTTCTGCCTCAGATAATTCAATTGTGCCGGCGCTATCGACCACGCGCCCAAGACTTGCTCCTGATGAATCAACTACCGACAGACCGAGAACAGTTAAATCATATAATCTAAAAAAGATAATTTCGTCAGTATCATTATTCTGTATGGACGCATTACCGTCAAAAAGTTTCTGTAATGAAAGAGCCTGATCTTCAACCCCAGATGTAAAATCTAAGTCAGCCGCCGGAATTGAAAAAGTTACACCATCTGCCTCTGGTTGATAGTTATGAGAGTGAGTAATCGGATTACTTAATGAAGCAAGTTCAATTCCGTTACCATCTAGAGCTCGAACATTAATAGATACGTCAAGGTTTGATTTAAAGTTCCCATTACCAGGGTTTATAACTAAAGAGTTAATTTTTGTTAATGCCTCAGTAGTATCAGCAACAGCGCCTAAACCAACGTCTAATACAAATCTTTTTGCAGACACACCCTCTATCGTTACATTTTGAGATGAATGCGTTAGCGTCACCGGATCAGTCAGAAATTGAAGCTCTGTTATAAGATTGGTTATTGAGGAAAAAGTACCAGAGCTAATTGTTCCAAGCTCTAATGTACTCTGAATATTAGAAAAATTATCCGATGTTATGTCAACAATGACTTGTAAGTCTGCATTATCTCCGATTGCATTTACTTGCATCCCCAATGCGACATTATCGCCTTCAATTGGCTCAGAAACAACGGCCTTTGCAACGTCCAATCCATAAGCTCCACCAATATCCAGGGAAAAAGAAACTGTTGTTCCAGTAGACGCAGTCACCCCGTCTGCTTTAGATATAATAACGGCTTTTGTATCTTCAAAAAGGCCGAATTGGCTTTGAATAAGAGCTTCCGTTCCAGTAAATGCCACCGCTTTACTAGATGAGCTATCTACAACAAAGCTTACCTTTCCACCTGATACATTTGCGAGATTACCATCTATATACACCGATATTCCATCTGGAAGGTTTGACAGCTGTATCGTGCGCGTTTCGCTTAAGTCTCCGCCATTTATTGAAAAGAATTTCGTTTTAGCATTTGCAAGATTCTCAACAACAGATAAAATCCCTGATTCTAACGTTGTTGCAAGAGCATCAGCGGTATCTGATATTACAATTGTACCGGCATCACTTCCACTTTCCGATACAGGTAAGACATTAATTACCTGGTCAGTAATTTCTGATACATCAGAAAATCGTCCGTTACCCGCGGTAGAGATAAGTTTATAGCTTAAATTCAGATTGCCGTTGAAGTTAGTTGGGGTAGAAATAAAAGCAGAACTTAAATCTAAGACCTGAAGGTAAGGATAACTAAAACCATTACTAGCAGATACCACCAAGTCGGATATTATTGTATTTCCAGACCCATCAGTATCGTGAAGTTTGAAACCTGTTTGTTCAATCCCAGAGAGTTTTACAAAGAATCTCTCTGATATTGCAGTTGATGTTGTCTCTGCATAATCGGTCTGACCTGCTATACTTAATGTATTATCCTCGTCAACTGAGGAAACAGCACTTGTGGAAGTAGCTAATGT
Source organism: uncultured SAR116 cluster alpha proteobacterium (assembly GCA_902520885.1). GTDB lineage: Bacteria > Pseudomonadota > Alphaproteobacteria > Puniceispirillales > Puniceispirillaceae > UBA5951. The sequence continues at coordinate 7,346 of CABYPW010000011.1, read as the reverse complement.
CTGAAAGCTAGGTTCCATTGAAAGCTTAATAACACCATGTCCCTGATTATTATCATTTGCCGCAATATAATTAATTCTTAACTCTTCAATAGCGTCGGATGAACCTGTTATTTGAAGATTCCCGTTGCTATTAATATTTAAAATGAGGTCTGAGCCGTCTGATAAGCTATATGGACCAGCAGCTTTAATCAAAGGACCATGTGTACCAGCATCCTCGTCATTATTAATTTTGGTTCCATCCTGTCTTTTAATATAAAACTGATCCGAGTTGTTTGGGTTTGATTCAATTACATAAAGTGATGGAGCAAGTGGATGCGCAGACGCCAAGGCTTGCTTTAAATTTTCAACCATATCTAAAGAGGTGTCTGTCCTTTGAAAAACAACGGTAAAATGATCAATCGTGACTTTTACAAACCCATTTAAATTATCTGATAGGCTAGATTTATCAAAGTAGTAAGTTGTATCATCTCGATTTATTGGGTTACCCTCTAAGTCGGTTAACGGATTTCCTTCTGGGTCCGTATCTTGGACTGATGTTGTGTCAATATGGGTAGCATATAAACTTGTATAATCGCTTGGTGCAAAAAGAGGCTCAACAGCAATTAATTTTAATTCCCCAGTTCCAAGATTTTTATCATTGCCCAGGATAGTCGAACTTAAAATTTCCGTTGGCGTATTACTGGCAATGATTGAAACATTATCAACACCAGTTATCATTCCTCCGCCGGAGGCTGCTTGCTGTTGAATATTTTGCTTATATACATCTAGAAAGTTGGCTTTAACGGACGCTGCATCACGATATTGATTCAAGGCAGACGCTATATCTGCTGAGTTAACTGTTGGGTCTAATCTTCCAATTGTTCTAAAATTGCTAACTAGGTCGTCCTGTGATATTAGAGCCGCAGCCTTTGCATCGTCTGATAATTCAAAAACGGCTGTAGAATTTGTGTCTGGGATATATTCACCAATCAATGAATTTACAGTTACAATGTTTGAGGCTGCGTATTCAGCAAGTGTAATATCGGCACCGCCGTCAGGATTTGCTACTGTGGTTGTACCATAATCTGGAAATAACTCAGTCAAAAGTGTTGTGAAAACAGCAGAGTCACCTCCAGATGCTCCAATTAAATCTGATAAATCAGAAATATTAGAAATTGCCTCGATCACTGTTTCAATTGCAGTTGTAGTATCGATACCCTGCTCTTCGGCGAGAGCGACCATTGAATTAACTACGGCAAAGATTTGCTGAGCTTGAAGGAGAACTCTTCCAGCTGTAACAGTGTCTCCTGTAGCTTCCTCAATTGCAGCCACAGGGTCGTAACTATCAAGCGTAATATCTCCTGTTATACCTAACGCAGACAAAATTGCAGTTGCATCAACACCATATGCAGAAAGAAGCGTCAATGGGGTAACCGTAACTTCGGTAGTGTCTGTCACATCACTTAAGCTAATAACCATGGTATCAACTTCAGCACCCGTTTCTATATCAACGCCACCATCGATAACAATTTGACCAGTGGAGCCCACTCCATCTAGTTCGAAAGTACCATCATTATTTGTAGTTGAATAAACCTCTCCACTATTAAGAATACCGTCGCTATTTGCATCCCACCAAACCGTTGCACCACTCACATACCCATCGATACCAATTCCTGAGATTAATCTTGAAGCCGCTCCACTTCCAATTGCAGAGAGAAGACCGCCAGCACCACCGCCGCCGCCTCCAAACCCTAGAAGTCCAAGAAGTCCATATGAATTAAAACCACCTTCTTCGGCCTCTGCTAACACAATTTCTTCATTAGTTTGCGGTAGATCTATTTGTTTTTCCTCGCCTCTTTTTGCAATTAGAATCTCAAGCTCTTCTGCAAACAACTCCTGCATTTTTTCTAGGAATTTATCGGCGGCATTTTGCATACGTTGCAAAGCATCCTGGTACGTATCCTCAACATCGATTTCAAGCTCAATTTGACTTTCTGATGTTGCAACAGATGCCTGAGAAAGATAGTCAGTAATTGATCCGTCAATATTATTTAAATCTAGTGACCAAGAACCATTTTCATCCTCATTGACATTTAGTTTATTTTTTCTGGATACAAGTTTTTGTTTAACCTCTTCCTTATTATCTGGGTTTAGCAGGAAGGACCTTACATTAGTCACAAGGCCGGATAGGTACAAAGTTTCTGCAGACATACCAGCGATTGGAGTAATAATCTCTCTTGCTAAATCTTTAGTAAGTTTAGGTAGTTTTACGTCACTAGTTTCGAGGTTCAGTGCCTGAGTAGGTGAAACTCTGTTTGATAATATAGCTAAACAAGCAACAAGACCAAAGGTGTCTGCAACAGTTAACCCTGGAAGGTTTCCTATTCCTCCTGCCTTTGGCCTGCCCTGAGCGTTTTTGTTACTCCTTCGATTGGAGTAGGCAGGCTGTTTTTGATCCGAGTTATTACTCATAACATCTGTCCCAATAAACTAACCTACCATTATATCTCCCAACGAATTCTGTCTAGAAGTGTCTGGCTGTCGATGTTGCCCATATCTTCAAGATATAGCTCAAGTAGATAATCGTCAGCATTTCCAGCCTGACCACCGTCGAAGGTAAATTCCACCTTCGCGAAATTATCACCATCTGCCAACGTACCTGGTGTCTCCACTTTATAAGTGATACCAGATGCAATCGTTCCGGTTGCACCACTTAACGGTGAGGTAAGCGCAGTCGAAGAGTCTAATTTGATAACAATTTCATCTTTATCAAAGACTGTTCCAGACTGGTTGCTCATTCCATAAATCCAGACTTCTTGAACCTCATTTGCAATCTGACTATTAGTAGAGCCAGAACCAGCAGCTGTAGGTGCATTAATCTCGAATATATCGAACTTACCAGACGTACCAATCATAACCGAGTCAACATCTGCTGATGCGCTCAACACATCTCCAAACGCTATCGATGTTGCAGAGCCATCTAGATCACCGTTAGCGTCAACACCCTCTTGCGTGCTAGATGCAATTCCTGACAGGTCGGATACCGTTGTAGCATTAATTGCATCGGCGATATAGTACTCTTTGACTGCCATTGCAAATGGATCCGAACTTTCCTCAGCATCCATTTCTGCGCCAATCTGAATTTTCTCGACTTGATATATAGCAGACTGTGAGTATGAGAACTGGTTAAAGATTTCAACAGAACCGCCTGTTGTCCAAGCATCACCATTCATGCGGAATTGGTTAATGTCAATCTCAAGAGTTGCACCTGCTTCCTCACTTGCTATTTGGGTTCGAGTGAATTCAAGGTCACCAAGGTCTCTAACACCTTCGATAAGAATGGTATCTTCTTCCATACCCTGACTAGAGCGCCCAAGCTCGTTGATTACGTAATCAGCCACAACTTTTCCGCCGTCATTTTCAAGAAGTCTAATCTCGTAACGGTCGGTACCAAGACCACCAGTCACAATATCAGAGCCTCCCTCAAGTACGAAGATATCTCCAGTTCTTGCACCCGAAATAATCTCTGATGCTGAGGTATTAATGACCTCTGCTGTTCTACTAAACATCACCGAAGCATTTGAAGTAACAGTATCTGAAGCTGAAGTTATTGTTGTAAAGTCAACAGTATTGACTGTGAACGCCTTCAATCCAAACTCATCGCGACTCAATGTCTCATTATCCAAAATAAATGGATTGGATGCCCAATTCAGTGCGGTTGTTGCAAGGGTTGCGTAACCTGTTGCCTGTGAACCGAATTGTACAGATAACATCCAGCTGTTAGTTGTAGCTGCATCGCCATTCGGTGACAATGAGTACTCAAGACTATAATTTCCAGACTGAATATCAGCTAGAGTTAAGGAACCAAGGCCTCCATCTGCACTCCACGCATCAAGGATATCTTGAGCAGAGAAGCTATATTCTAGTTGGTCATTGGTACCTGTTCTTCCTTCTCTGTTTGAAAGAACTGCCGAAATATCGAAGTCGGTAATTACATCTGTTGAACCTAGGTCAAGAACAAACATGTCCCGTCCTGATCCGCCAGACAATTCATCTGTACCTGCTCCACCGATAAGTCTATCAGCACCGGCTCCACCACTTAACGTGTCATCACCAGCTCCGCCGTTGAGAACATCATTACCGCCGTTACCTTCTAACGTATCATCTCCAGCATCTGCTAAGAAAACGTTGTCGAGCTGATTACCAATAATGACATCGTCAAACCCAGTACCAAGAACTCCCTCAACTCCTGTTAATTCAGTCACTGAGCCATCACTTGCTACACCAAGAACTGCATCTGTCTCATAAATCGGTGCGTAATCCTTATTGGTGACAGTAGCGGATAGGTCAACAAATGCACCCGTAAATGCAGTGGTTAGGTCTTCAAAACCGGAAATAACCTGCGGTACACTGCCATTCGATGAGGTGATTTCTATCTCATTTCCTGTTGTTGTCACAGTCATACCTTCAAGTGCCCCACCAGTCACGGTCGCATTGGACATTAGCTGTGCTAATCCAGATACCGCTGCTGCTAGGTCTGCTGCACCAGCCGAGGTAAAGGCGTTGCCCATCACAAATACAGAGGCTGTAGTTGTAACCGATGCCGTACTTCCAGCAACTGAACTGAATGTCAGCTTAGCTTTTCCTGCATCGCTGTCCTCTACTACATCAACAGATGCCGGGTTAGAAGCATTTGCCACATCACCGAAGTCTACGAAATCAATAGTCGCTCCACCGTCACCTGCATTCACACGGTTCCAACCACCTCCTGCATCAAATATCTCAGATATTGTTCCAGAACCAATTAGTTGGTCGTTTCCGTCACCAGTCTTGATGATGTCATATCCAACATCCAAGGTAGCGGTATCACCATCTGCATTAATCGCAGCCATACCAGTGCCGGCTTCTACCTGGACTGTGGTATCGGCAGTGATTGAGGACAGGTCTATCTTATCTAGAACACCCTCATTAATATCACCGTCTACACCAACAGATAGCGTTGCAGAGTCACCATCAATATCCCTAACATCTGTTCCTTTTAGAACATTGCCAAGTTGGTGTGCGTCAACAGAGCCATCAGACTGAACGAAAGTCGTTGCAAACACATCAACTGGATGTGTGATTATGGTCTCATTTCCAGCAACATCAGTTGTCTTTATGGTGATACCTATATTTTTGCCGTTACCAAGCTTGAAGATATCACTATTCTGACTATCGTTAGTCAATGTCACAGACCAGTTTCCTGAGTTATCAGAAACAGTAGACGTTAGCTGAGTTCCATCCTGAGTAAATAAATCAACAGGACGATTAGCTTCAGTTGTTCCGGATATCGTCTTCGCATCATCAGTTATCTCATCAGAAACACCCGCAGAGGATACTGTTAGAGACGGAGGTGTCTGGTCAAAGGTGATTACCTTTTCATCAGAGGCAACACTCTCATTTCCAACTGGGTCAACTGCCTTAACTGTGAATGATTTTGCATCATTTGAGGCAGCGAAATCAGTGGCCACCTTAACGGTATACTCGTCAACAGCATTCTCGTAACCCTTTGATGTCTCCGTAAACGCTACGCCTGTATTACCAGTAGCTGTTTGTGAAATCACACTAACTTCGTTTCCATCAATGAACACTTTCAATAATGCTGACTTCTCGGCCATCACTGTAAGCGTTACTTCATTAACGTTTGTTAAATCGTCAGAGGCTGAGTCACCTGTGTCCACGATGAAGGAACTAATCACAGGCTTCACAGAGACTAAATCAATATGTCCTGTAATGTTTGACCCATTACCTGTCATTTCAGATAGGAGACCCTGATATTCAGCATTATTCAGAGCGTCTGCCGCAGCAGTGCCTGTGACTACCACTGAATTGGCTTCATCAAGGCTTGCTGTGTTTTCGACAATCTCAGACCTGGCATCTGAAACATCAAACACGATGTCAGCAGACATATTGTTAAGTGTTGCACCTGTGTCGGCAAGTACCGGTCCACCTGTTACGCTTACCGTATCCACACCTGCCTTATCCAGCACACTGTCTGTTGCAGAGATAAGGGCTGCTGCTGTGTCAGTGATATCGTAATCACTCGCACTACCATCGTAGCCGCTGATGGCCTGTACCACTGCCGCGTCAGCTGCATCAATATCACCACCGCTGACAACAACACTGTTCGCCTCATCCAGGTCACCTGCTCCATTGGAACCAGTTACCTCAGCTGCTACCGCATTCGCATCGTCAAGAACATCAACCGTGACAGCACCTGTGTTAGCTGCATCTATTAGACTCATGGCGTCTGCGGCCGATGTGAGGTCTGTAATTACAATGTCTCTTACATCTGCATAATTGTTTGACGATAGAGAGGTCGATGATAATACCGCTCCAATGGTATCTTCTAAATCAAAGACTACGGCTTTATCATAACTTGCTAACTGTTCACCCTGAACAACAGTTGCATTATCACTAGCTTCAACAATATTGATATGTGCTTTATCAATAATTGTATCTGCATCAACTACAATATCTCCAAGGTTTGGAACATTAGAGATATATTGACCAATAGCATCCATCTCATTTGCAAGAGCAGTATCTGACAGAGCTAGATTTAAGCCTGGATAGGTGCCAAGTGCTACTGTATCTGCAGAATCTCCCTCCGTTCCATCTGTTTCGTTTGCGACATTAGTTGCCTTTGCATATTCGGAAAGACTTACAAAGTTCCATTTCCCGCCTAATCCGATATTAGCATTGGCACTATTATCTGTGTTGAAATCGGTAGTAACCGGTGATGTGCCTGCAATTTCGTCTGCAAATTCTGCTTCAACAGCTGCAAATGTCACGCCACCACTTGTTGGAATAGCATTTTCATACTCTGTAATTTCAGCTTGCGTATAAGAAGAATTAGTACTTGGATTCACATCAGCTGTTGTTGGGGCGTAACGAACATAGTTAAGCAAGTGCATTGGCGATACGTCAATGCCTACACCAGTAAGATTGTTCTGATACGTCGTCACATCTGCTGGGGTCACAACTTCCTGAATATCAATCAGATTCTGAGTGGTATCTAATATCGAGTATCCATAAGTTGTTTGAGCGTGACCAGTATTTTCAATAACGTCAGCCTGGCTGATATTAGCGCTATTCTTTACGTTATCAACTACTTCAATACGGTCAGCCTCGGATAGATTAGCGCTATTAGTAACAATGTTCGCCGCACTATCTGCAACTGTGTATTCAACATCGGCAACAAAACCATTCAATGTAGCGCCATCAGCAGCACTAACAGGTCCATCAGAAACTGTGACAATATCCACACCTGCTTTATTGAGTATGCTATCACCGGCTGAGATAAGAGCCGCTGCTGTATCGGTGATATC
>CABYPW010000010.1 GCA_902520885.1 uncultured SAR116 cluster alpha proteobacterium | reverse complement strand
AGCTCCTATGCAATTTTTAGCCCCATATACAGCAGCGGCAATGGGGGAATATTTTAGAGATAATGGTATGCACTCTCTTGTTGTTTATGATGATCTATCTAAGCAGGCAGTCGCTTATCGCCAGATGAGTTTATTGCTTCGTCGCCCACCTGGACGTGAAGCTTATCCAGGAGATGTTTTTTATCTCCACTCTCGTTTGTTAGAGCGGGCAGCTAAGCTAAATGAAGCAAATGGGTCTGGTTCAATGACAGCATTACCAATCATAGAAACGCAGGCAGGAGATGTTTCCGCTTACATTCCAACAAACGTAATTTCAATTACTGATGGGCAGATATTCCTTGAGACTGATTTATTTTACAAAGGTATTCGACCAGCTGTGAATGTCGGTTTGTCTGTATCACGAGTTGGTTCTTCGGCTCAGATAAAAGCTATGAAACAAGTTGCGGGCTCTATCAAATTAGAACTAGCCCAATATCGTGAAATGGCAGCCTTTGCCCAGTTTGCGTCTGATATGGACGCATCAACTCGTCAATTGCTTGAGCGTGGTGCAAGGTTAACAGAGTTGTTAAAACAACCACAATATTCTCCAATGCCAGTCGAAGAGCAAGTTGTTGTGTTGTTTGCAGGTGTGAATGGATATTTGGATAAAATTGCGCTCACTGATATAGGAAGATTTGAAAGTGGATTGTTAGATGCTTTACGGGGTTCTGGAAAAGAAATTTTAGACAATATTCGCGCTGAGAATAAAATATCTGATGATACTGAAAGTAAATTAAAGGAAGCCGTTGAAATATTCACAAAGAGCTTTGCATAATTTAGCTTTAAATAGTTTTAAGTAAAAGGATAATTGGCATATGGCCAATCTAAAAGATCTAAAAACGCGTATTAACAGCGTAAAATCTACTCAGAAGATCACTTCTGCTATGAAAATGGTCGCGGCTGCAAAACTACGGCGTGCGCAAGAAGTTGCTGAGGCAGGGCGACCATATAGTTCCCGAATGCAGCAAGTGATTTCAGGACTCGCTGCTAATGCAAATAAGTCTAATGCACCTGAACTACTTGTTGGTAGGGAAGATGTAAAAACACATTTATTGATAGTTGTATCAGCAGATAAAGGCCTATGTGGTGGCTTTAATGGTTCAATAGCAAGGCAAACAAGACAAGAGATCAATAGACTTGAAAATGAAGGTAAATCTGTTCTTGTTTATATGGTTGGTAAAAAAGCAGCAGATAATTTAGGGCGCGAAATTTTAAATAAAACATTTGAACGCATTGAAAATCTTCAAGGCAGTAATGTTGATTACAATAAAGTTAAAGGCGTTTCGGAAAAGATATTATTAGGTTTTGCTGATAATCAATTTGACCAGGTATCAATAATATATAATCAGTTTGTGAATGCTATTACTCAAAACGTTGTTGTAGCGCCTTTAATTCCAGCAAATGTGGTTGGTGAGCAGGAGAACGAAAGTTTGGTAGTTTATGACTATGAGCCAGAACAAAATGAATTGTTAGAGTTGTTGCTACCGCGTAATATTACCACTCAAATTTTTAGCGCTTTGTTGGAGTCCTCAGCAGCCGAACTCGCTGCGAGGATGACAGCGATGGATAATGCAACTAGAAACGCAGGGGATATGATAGATAGCCTGACTTTGGTCTACAATAGAACGCGTCAGGCAAATATTACAAAAGAATTGATAGAAATCATTTCGGGTGCGGAAGCACTATAATTTTAACGTGAGCCTAAGAACGGAGTTGGTCCCATGGCAGAAAATGCAATTGGAAAAGTTAGTCAGGTTATTGGCGCAGTCGTCGATGTTGAGTTTGATGGAAATATACCTGATATATTAAACGCACTTGAAGTTGATAATAACGGTCAGCGCCTTGTTCTAGAAGTTGCTCAGCATCTTGGAGAATCGACTGTAAGAACGATAGCAATGGATGCTACAGAGGGCCTTGTCCGTGGAACAGAGGTTAAAGACACAGGTGGACCAATCATGGTCCCTGTTGGGCCAGAAACATTAGGAAGAATACTTAATGTTATAGGAGAGCCTATTGATGAACGCGAAGCCTTGAAGACGAAAACTGTGCTCCCCATTCATCGTCCAGCTCCAGATTATGTGGACCAATCCACTGAATCCGAAATATTAGTTACAGGAATAAAAGTTATCGACCTTCTTGCACCCTACGCAAAAGGTGGAAAGATTGGTTTATTTGGTGGCGCTGGTGTGGGAAAAACAGTTACCATTATGGAGCTTATTAACAATATCGCAAAAGCGCACGGAGGCTATTCTGTATTTGCTGGTGTAGGTGAAAGAACTCGTGAAGGAAATGACTTATATCATGAGATGGTAGAATCTGGCGTTATAAAAACAGATGGCGAGGGCAGCAAAGCTGCTCTTGTTTATGGTCAAATGAATGAGCCTCCAGGTGCACGCGCACGTGTTGCGCTTTCGGGGCTTACTTTAGCGGAATATTTCCGTGACGAAGAAGGTCAAGACGTACTGCTGTTTATTGATAATATTTTCCGATTTACACAAGCCGGTTCAGAGGTCTCTGCACTTTTAGGTCGCATTCCATCAGCAGTTGGTTATCAGCCAACACTTTCAACAGACATGGGGGGACTTCAGGAGCGAATCACTTCTACTAATAAAGGGTCTATAACATCAGTTCAGGCGATATATGTTCCTGCAGATGACCTGACCGACCCTGCTCCTGCCACTTCTTTTGCACACCTTGACGCAACAACGGTTTTATCTCGTCAAATCGCAGAAATTGGTATTTATCCCGCGGTTGATCCTCTCGATTCAACCTCTCGCGTTCTTGACCCTAGAATAGTTGGGGAAGAGCATTATGAAACAGCACGTTTGGTGCAAGAAGTCTTACAGCAGTACAAAGCTTTGCAGGACATAATCGCTATTTTGGGGATGGACGAGTTGTCTGAGGAAGATAAATTAACAGTTGCCAGAGCTCGAAAGATTCAGCGCTTTCTATCACAGCCTTTCCATGTTGCCGAAGTGTTTACAGGAACCCCAGGCGTCCTAGTAAGCCTTGAAGATACCATTAAAGGGTTCAAAGGCATTGCAAGTGGAGATTATGACCATTTGCCTGAGGCTTCATTTTATATGGTAGGCACAATCGAAGAGGCTATCTCCAAAGCTGAAAAAATGAATGAAAAAGCAGCATAAAGAGCGTTTAGAGAAGATATAAATTATGGCCGAATCAATTAATATTGAGCTTGTAACCCCATCTGAGATGTTATTTACCGACACTGCTGATATGGTTGTTGTGCCAGGGAGTGAGGGTGTTTTTGGAGTTTTGCCAAGACATGCAGCCACACTCGCTAATCTTCAACGGGGTGAGATCAACGTTTATAATAGCGGTTCGATAACAAGAAGATTTTTTATAGATGGAGGCGTTGCTGATGTTTTGCCTGAACGAGTAATTATATTAGCTGAACGAGCTGTTGACCTTGATTCTGTTTCAATACAGCAGCTGGAAGAACGAGCTGTTAATGCAACAGAATCAGAGGCATCATTTATCGCAGCAGTCAAAAAAGCTATTTAATATTTCTATAACTAACTTAGTTTTTTATGTTTAGTTTTATGCTAAACATCAAATGAAATTCATTTAAAATTAAAGATACGGTTTAAATACATTTAAAACATTTTGATAAACCTCCCGTTTAAAAGGAGCAGCTAGGGAAGTAAGCTTTTGTGGGCTGATCCATTTCCATTTTGAAAATTCTGGTATGTGAGTTTTAATATTTATGTCACTGTCTGTGCCAGTAAATTTGAGCGCAACCCACTTTTGGGTTTGCCCTCTATATTTTTGGTCCCATAATTTATCAGCCAAGTTTTCAGGAATATCATAATTTAACCATTCGGGATGGATAGCTATTATAGACGCCTTATCTGTTCCAATCTCTTCTTTCATTTCACGAAAACAAGCAGTCTCGACATCCTCTCCTACATCGATACCTCCTTGTGGCATCTGCCATGCTTCAAGATGGTTATCAATTCTTTGTCCTGCAAATATTTGACTATTTGAATTAATAAGCGTAATCCCAACACATGGACGGTAGGGTCTTCTTTTATATTCCAACTTCATAATTTTTGTTCCTACTGAAACTTTTCAGCAGACACATTATTAAAAATGCTGATTCCATGAATTAAGTCAATAGCTCTAGCTAGTTGAAAATCAATTTCCGATTGTTTAGGCCTATCATTTGATTGTTCTTCCTCCGCACCCTCTTTTTTTGAATCTATAGCACCTTTCAAATCTTCCTCGCGCACATCTACATCATTTATTTCCTCAATTCTCGCTAGTTCAACTTCAATATCAGGCAGAATTCCCTTACTTTGTATAGAAACACCTGAAGGAGTATAATATAATGCTGTTGTAAGTCGAATAGCCCCATGTCCAGGCATCGCAATTACGCTTTGAACTGAACCTTTTCCAAAAGATCTGTTGCCCATAATAATAGCGCGCTTATGGTCCTTTAAAGCGCCTGCAACTATTTCTGATGCTGATGCAGAACCAGAGTTTATAAGTACTACCAATGGTTTGCCCTCTATAATGTCTCCCTCACTTGCATACGCATGCGACATATCTGAACCGCTGCGCCCACGAGTAGAAACAATTTCTCCTTCCTCTAAAAATGCATCAGCAACTTTTATAGACTGTGTAAGTAGGCCGCCTGGATTATTTCTTAAATCTAACACGTACCCTTTTAATTTATTTACAGATTCTTTGTTCAAATCATTAACCGCTTGAATGAGTCCAGGATTTGTTTGTTCAGTAAATTTTGAAATTCTAATATATCCAACATCATTGAATATTTCAGAACGCACACTTCTGATTTTAATTTCGTCTCTGATTATGGCAACATCAAATGGTTCATCTTGGCCACGTTGAATTGTGACTACAATTTTGCTTCCAATAGGCCCTCTAAGTAATTCAACTGCCTCATCTAAGGGTAATCCGATAAGGCTTTCCTTATTTGCTTCAATAATAAAGTCACCAGTTTGCAATCCAGCTTCAAATGCTGGCGTATCATCTATCGGAGATACAACTTTTACCATTCCATTCTCTGAGGTAATTTCAACGCCCAGACCACCAAACTTTCCCGAGGTTTCAACTCGCATTTTTTTGTAGTTTTCTTCTGGAAGAAAAGAGGAATGTGGATCGAGGGAATTAAGCATTCCATTAATGGCAGAAGTTATCAATTGCTGGTCTGTCTTTTCTTCAACATAACTTGTTTTTACGCGCTGGAATACATCCCCAAATAAAGCGAGCTGCTTATATGCATCGGCCTGATCTCCAGAAAAAGCGTCTTTAAATGACGGATTTGCGAGCCAAAAAACGAATAATGCAAGGAGAATAAGGCCTCCACGTGATATTACTTTGTTGACTAAAGTGACTTTCATAATCGACATCCTCTTTATGGATAAAAATATTTTTCAATGTACAAACATTAAATTGGTTTACTTATAAGAGAAATACCAGACATTTCATTTGGTTTTTTGATATTTAAGAGATCTAACATTGTTGGTGCTATATCAGCAAGTGTTCCATCGGATAAATTATCTATAGAGGCACCAACAATACTGAATGAAACTAAATTTGTTGTGTGAGCAGTATGTGGTATTTTTTTTATCTCATCCCACATAATGTCACAGTTACCGTGGTCCGCTGTTACTATTAATATTCCATTATTTTCTTTTATATTTTCAATAAGAGATTTTACGCATTTATCTACAGTTTCTACCGCAGTTATAGCCGCTTTTAAGTCCCCCGTATGTCCTACCATATCCGGATTAGCAAAATTGACAATGATAACGTCTACAGTATGGTTTTTTATGGCCTTTATCGCACTTTTTAATAAAAACCGGGCACTCATTTGTGGTTGTAAATCATAAGTAGCAACTTTTGGTGACGCGATTAGTTCGCGTAATTCACCTTCAAAAGCCTTCTCTTCTCCACCATTAAAAAAGAAAGTAACGTGAGGATATTTTTCTGTTTCTGCTAAACGAAGTTGAGTCATTCCCGAATTTGAGATTGTTTCTCCAAAACCATTGCTTAAGTTAGTTGGTGAAAAAAGGTAGGGAATATTTTTATTCAAAGTGTCTGATAGCGGTGTCATGGCCAAGCCAATGGATGGTTTGAATTCATCATATGTCTGAATATCTGTTTCTTCTGGTGTATAAAAGGAAGACATTATCTGTCTCACTCTATCAACACGAAAATTAGCTATAAATATACCGTCACAAGGAGCTAATCCCCGATAATTTGCTACTGAAGTTGACTTAATGAATTCATCGGTCTCGCCCCTTTTGTAAGCGTCTCTAATTGCTTGTTCTGGCGTACTGCAATAATGTTTTGCTTTTCCATATTTAATTAGGTCATATGCTATCTGAGTACGTTCCCAGCGTTGGTCCCGATCCATACTAAAGTATCTTCCAATGACGGTAGCTACTGTCGCCTTACTTGGGCAGTTTTTTTTCAGAATAGACAGATAACTTGTACTGCTATTTTGTGCTGTGTCCCTTCCATCAGTAGTTATATGGATATAGACAGGAATATCATGCTGTATTAGGTGTTTTGTAAATATGCAAATATGGTTAATGTGGGAATGAACGCCACCATCTGATAAAAGTCCCAATATATGAGCTGCCCCACCCGTTTTTTTTAGGGAGGCTATGAAGTCAGCAAGCTCATTACTTTTATTTAGAAAATTATTTGTTAAGGCTTTAGTTATCCGGGGTAGGTCCTGTTCAATCACCCTACCAGAGCCAATAGTTAGATGTCCTACCTCAGAATTTCCAGGCTGATTATCTGGAAGTCCCACTGCTGGACCAGAGGCCTGTAGCTGACACGTAGGATAATCTGAGACTAATTTATCTAGGTTTGGAGTATTGGCTTGGAATACAGCGTTTGTCTCTGTTTGATCACCAATACCAAGTCCGTCTAGAATACATAAAACTAATTGTTTTTGTTTATTTAAAGCCATTTTTTTGAAATATAATTTTGGATTAAGCTATTCGCAATTAAACGATATAAATAGTTTTTAATAAAAATAATTTATAACTCATACCGCATTAGTGACCATTATGATAGGGATGATTTTTTAGAATCATTTCGGCGCGATAGAGTTGCTCTGCAAGCATGGCCCGAAATAATAAGTGTGGCCAAGTGGCGCTACCGAACCTAATACAACAATGTGCTGAGCTAATAAGTTTTTCAGAATGTCCATTCGCGCCTCCTACAGCAAAATAACAAGCGGGTATAGCTTTGTTACGCCATGTTTTAATAAGTTCTGCTAATTGTTCGGAGCTCGTATCAATACCAGATTTGTCTAAAACGATAAGGCGATAGCCCTTAACTGCCTGCAGGGAAAGAAATTTAATTACTTTTTCACCTTCCTCTGAGGTGCCTCCAGAGTTTAATGAGTGTGAACCCCCAAGCTCAACAATGGTTCCAGAAAAAGGTAATCTATTGAAATAAGTTTGTGTTAATTCGTAAGAGGGATGATTTTTTTGTTTTCCGAAAGCAATTATATTTAAACGCATAAATGGTAACTAGGCCTCAATTAAATTCAGCTTCATTAATATTAAAAATTTTAATCTACCGATACTTGAATGCTCTCGTCATTCGCAGAAGCTGACCACATTCTCTCAAGACCGTAAAATTCCCTAACCTCAGGCTTGAATAAATGAACAATAACATCGCATGCATCCAATAAAACCCAATCTGCTTGTTTTACACCTTCACGACCAAGAATAGTGACACCAGCTTTTTTTAATTTTACTTCAAGATTCTGTGCCATCGAAAGTACTTTTCTTGAGGAAGTACCAGATGCTATAACAATATAATCAGCGATAGAAGAATTATTCCCAAGAGGAATAGATAAAATATCCTCACCCTTCTCATCATCTAATGCTTGTAAAACGAGCGTATTTAGCTCTTCAGGTGAAAGATGCTTTTTTTTTCTGAAAATTGTCTATCTCCTTTTTAAATTTTACATACGACATATAGCGTTTTTTCACTGTTTCTACAACAGAGATGAAAGTAAGTTATTAATTAGTCATATTTTTCCTAATTTTTGTTGCTGAAAGTGTATTTCGAGTTGAAAAAGAAAAAGCCCATTTGCGTTTGCGACCAGTTCCTAAATGACTAGGCGGGCACCTACTACCAAGAATTGCAACACTTTTGCTAGAAAGTGCCTTAAAGGTAAAATCAGGTCTGTTCATTACAAATATATCTACGAGTTTTGCAATTCGATGTGGGTCTTTCCATTCAAAAAACTGTATTAGATTATCGGCACCCATTATCCATATGAATGAGGTAACAGGAAATTGAAGGCGCAATCGAGATAAGGTAATAATTGTTGACGCTCTTTTGTTAGGGAAGCAATTTGCAATTTGAAGCTGATATTCATAATTAAGTACCTTAAGCCAAGGCACATTATTAGCAACCATTATTGCGCTTAATAGTCTGTGTTCAAACGGCATCATGTTAATATCGGACTTCAAAGGATTTTTCGGACTAACTAGCCACCATATCTCACTTAATTTGGCTTGTTTTTTTGCAACTTCTGCGATTTCTTTATGTGCCTGATGAGCTGGATTAAATGACCCCCCCATTAATCCAATACGTTGTTTTCTTAAATGATGAGAAAGGCGTGTTATAAAAACGTTTTTATTTTCGCGTTTCACCATGCCCCCTTACTATATATTTAAAACTTGTAAGTTGTTCAGCGCCGACAGGACCCCTAGCATGCAGTTTTCCTGTTGCAATTCCAATTTCTGCTCCCATTCCAAATTCACCCCCGTCTGCAAATTGGGTAGATGCATTTGTCATAACAATTGCACTATCAACTTCTGCTAAAAACCGTTCGGCTAGTTTTTTATTTTGCGTGATAATAGACTCCGTATGGCCAGAGCTATATTTATTGATATGCTCTATAGCAGTTTCAAAATTCTCTACAATTTTTATAGACAAAATCGCATCTAAATACTCTCTGTGCCAATCTTCCTCATCTGCCTTCTTAATTGAGGGTAAAATTTTCCTTACTTCTTCATCTCCTCGAAGTTCGCATCCAGCCTTTAAGAGGCTATTCGCAATATCTGGCAGTAAATCACGAGAAACAGACTTATCAACAAGTAAAGTTTCACAAGCGCCACAAATTCCTGTTCTTCGCATTTTTGCATTTAAGGTGATTTCGCGTGCCATATCTGGGTCTGCTTCCTCTGCTACATAGATGTGGCAAATACCTTCAAGGTGGGCAAAAACAGGGACACGCGCTACTTCTTGCACTAAACTTACTAAAGATTTACCACCTCTAGGAACAATTACATCTATTTTTCCAGCAGCTTGTAATAATACATTTACAGCTTCTCTATCTGATGTTGGTATCATTTGTATGGCTGACTTTGGTAATTTAACCTCACTGAGACATTCTTGCATTAATTCTGTAAGAAAAGAGCTCGTATAAAAAGAATCAGAACCACCACGCAATATTGCTGAATTACCAGATTTAAGACATAATGCGCCGGCATCAATAGTTACATTTGGTCTAGATTCGTAGATAATACCGATTGTACCAAGTGAAGTAGATATACGTTCAATTTCAAGTCCAGATTCAACATTCCATTTTGATAATGTTTTACCTAACGGGTCTGGCATTTGTGCAATATTTTCTACCCCAGCTGCCATATCGTTTATCCTTTCTGGAGTAAGTTTTAGTCTATCAACGAAAGAAGAAGGAAGCTGTTTATCATTTGCATTAGACAAGTCTAATTGGTTAGCGGCGACAATTTGTTTGCTTAGAACTCTTATTCTTTCAGCAATTTTGGTTAACGCTGAACGCCTTATCAAATGCGAAGATTGTCCCAATAACAGTTGTGCTTGTCTTGCTTCGTGAGTTAGATAATCTATCATATCAACCACAGATAAGTCTTTTATGGAATTATAAAGTTGACTCATTATCTTCTCTTTTTATTTTCATCATTACTAAATCATCAGCGTGAATTAATTCAGCGCGTCCTTGAAAACCCACTATTGATGCGAAAGAAGCACTTTTCTTACCTTTTAGCTGATTTGCCTGCCTATTGGAATAGTTTGAGAGACCTCTAGCTATTTCAAAATTGTCATCCGTCTTCACCGAAATAACATCACCTCTTTCAAAATTTCCGGAAATAGATTTTATACCTGCTGGTAATAAAGATTTTCCTTCACTTATTGCTCTTAAGGCACCTTTATCAATCGTTACACTGCCCGAAACTTTAAGAGTTCCAGCAATCCATTTTTCACGAGCTGTATGTGGTTCTATCCTCGAATAAAATAAACTTGCACGGTCACCATTTAGCAGCCGATCTAGAGGGTTTTTAGGTCGACCATCACAAATAATCATGTCAGCGCCGGCTTTTGTTGCAATCTGGCCTGCTGATAATTTTGTTATCATTCCACCAGAGGCAAAAGTCGAATTTGTACTACCTCCCATAGCTAAAATATCTTCCGTTATTTCATTGATTTCTGGAACATGTTTGGCATTTACATTACGTGAGGGGTCAGCAGTATATAACCCATCAATATCAGATAATAAAATTAGTAGGTCAGCAGAAATCATTCCTGCTACTCGAGCTGCTAGCCTATCATTATCCCCAAATCTTATTTCATATGTTGTAACAGTATCATTTTCATTTACAACAGGAACAACATCGAGGTTTAAGAGAGTCTTTATTGTTGCTCTGGCATTTAAGTGACGTCTTCTTGTTTCTGTATCTTCTGGTGCGAGTAAAATTTGTGCAGCAGTAATTTGATGTTGTGCTAGATAATGAGCCCAAAGGCGCATAAGCTGTCCTTGTCCCACAGCCGCCGCCGCTTGTTTTTCTTCAAGTTTTATAGATTTGAATTTAAGATTAAGGATTTCTCGTCCAATTGCAATGGACCCAGAAGAAACAAGAACAATTTTCTTTCCACTTGATTTTAATAAAGCAATATCTTTGCAAAGAGATTTGACCCAATGTGATTTTATTCTTCCAGTCGACTCATTTATAAGTAAAGCAGACCCAATTTTGACTACAATGCAGGATGCCTCTCTTACTTTGTTTGATAAATTTTTCACTTAAGTTAAAACCTTGAATTTAGTTACTTCTCAAATAGAAATTCATTTTAAGGCTGCCATCTTTCATTAACCTTCCCTTCATTTTTCTGCTTTACGTTTTCACGTTTTATCACATCATATATTGCACGCAATATCTTATTCAAACCAGAACCTGTAACAGAGGATAGACGGTAAATTTCAGTACCACTAGCTTTTTGCAGTTCACTTATTAAGTCCGTAACATAATCTTTAGGTGCTGCGTCACATTTAGACAAGGCTATAATTTCTGGCTTTTTAGATAAATCGTCATTATAAGCAGATAGTTCGGAACGAATGGTTCGCCAACTCTCAACTGGGTCTGCGTCTGTCGCATCTATCAAATGCAGTAACACAAGGCATCTTTCTACATGTCCTAAAAAGCGGTGGCCTATTCCCGCTCCATCATGAGCGCCCTTTATAAGTCCAGGTATATCTGCCATTACAAATTCTTTTTCGTCAATGGCGACAACCCCTAAATTAGGATGTAATGTTGTAAAAGGATAGTCTGCGATTTTTGGTTTTGCAGCAGAAACAACACTTAGGAATGTTGATTTACCTGCATTTGGTAATCCAATTAATCCGGCATCTGCAATTAGTTTTAAACGAAGCCAAATCCACATTTCTATTCCCATAATGCCTGGCTGAGATTTTTTAGGCGCTTGATTGGTAGACGATTTGAAAAATGCATTTCCATGTCCACCTACACCGCCTTTTGCTAAGATAATTTCCTGTCCAACATTGGTAAGATCCGCTAATATCATCGATTGGTCATCAGATAATATTTGAGTCCCGACAGGAAGTTTTAAAATAATAGATTTTCCAGATAATCCAGATTTATCTCTACCCGCCCCAGGGCGACCTGACTCAGCTTTAAAATGTTGATGGTAGCGAAAATCAATAAGTGTATTTAAACCATCAACACATCTTGCAATTATGTCTCCCCCGCGTCCACCATCTCCACCATCTGGACCTCCATATGGCACATTCGCTTCACGTCTGAAACTTACAGAACCTGGTCCTCCATTTCCAGAACGAATAAAAATTTTTGCTTGGTCGAGGAATTTCATTTTTTATGATTTTGCATTAATGATTGTTCTGCAAATTTAAGCTTAACTAAACACCGTTTAAACAAAAAAGGGAAAACCTCTGGCTTTCCCCCGAAAAAAATATTTTTTTTGATTTATTCTGCAGCAACAGCTTCTGAAACATTCACGAACGTTCGCCCACCTGTTTTCTTTCTAAAGTTTACCGAACCTGTTGTCAGTGCGAATAACGTGTGATCTTTTCCCATTCCTACGTTTTCACCTGGATGAAACTTAGTTCCTCTCTGTCGAACGATGATGTTTCCTGCCAACACAGCTTCGCCACCGAATTTTTTAACCCCTAAACGACGGCCAGCTGAATCACGTCCATTACGAGAACTTCCACCTGCTTTTTTGTGAGCCATCTTTAAACTCCTATTATTTCTTTACACTGGGCGTTTTTTTTGCAGTTGCTTTCTTAGCAGCTGATTTTTTAGTAGCAGCCTTTGCACTACTTGCCTTTTTTAAAGTTTGTTTTTTAATACTCTTTTTTACACTTGTTTCTTTTGTAGTGCTTTTATTTTCTTTGTCACCTTCTGGTTGGGTTTTTTTATTTGAGGCTTTTATCTTCCCATCTGGACTTATATCTATTATTTTGAGAAGTGTTAAATCTTGTCTATGCCCCTGAGTTCTTCGATGGTTTTTACGTCGCTTTCGACGAAAAATAATCAACTTGGGACCGCGAGCTTGTTTTACCACTTTAGCTGAAACTACGGCACCATCAACCTTTGGTGTTCCAATAGTTAAATCACCATTATTATTTAGCATCATCACATTGTCTAAATAAATAGTTGACCCAGCCTCTGCCTTAATAAATTCAACCATTATTGTGTCTTCTTTTGAAACACGGTATTGTTTACCACCTGTTTTCACCACAGCATACATGGAGACACCTTTAATAAAAAGTTAATAAATTTCTTAATCACGATAAATTTTGCAACAATTATAGTTAGTTAAAAATTCATAAGAATTAAATCGAGCATAAAAATCTTAAGAAGATGCGAGACTATACATCTTGGACTATTTCTGTCAAGTGTTGCATCTGTTTTTACCTCTGATGTGTTGTATTAATTAGAAATTAAATATTATTTTGAGTGGTAAATTGATATTATTATTTTGCTAATAATGAAACAGCGGCATTTCTTCCTGAAATCCACGCTGATTCAATGCGTGGTCCAGAAAGCCAGTCACCTGCCAGAGCAATTGAATGTTGCATATTAGTACGCATATGTGAGTCACTGGCAATTTTGGATACCTTCGCAAAACGCCATTTGTGGCCTTCCAAGTAAGAAATCTGTTCTGGTAGCGCAGATATATTAAGTTTGTTATCCTCACTAATATATGATTTCCATTCCCCCCATAACTCATGAGACAGCTGATTTAGATTCCTTTCAATATTTTTAAAGGAAAATTTGGGACTCGCATGAATGATTATAGAAAGATAAGACGTGTTATTCTTTTCTCCATGTGACCATTTTCCAATGGACCAGCTTATATTTCTTTTTTCCAGTAATATGGGTTCAAATGTTGACTGGTTCTTATTCAAAATTAACGCAGAATCGTGTGATAATTGAAAACCTGCCAAAATTGCAATACAAGGCTGATATTTAGCTTTCAAACTCGTTTGTCTTAGCTCTGTTAGAAATTCTGGAAGTATTGCATGTGTTTGGGGTGCGGGCATTGTCAGAATAACATTATTTGCATAAATAGGGTTTGAGTTTTCTATTGATATACACCAACCTCTAATACCTTTTCCCACTTCCTTTTCAATTTTTGTTACAAGTGCATTTTGAACAATGTTAAAAGGGCTTGCTAATTTTGAAATAAATGTCTTAAATACAGGATTGCCAGCGTATACTAGGCCTTTTTGGGGATGATCAAAAACAGCTATTTCTTTATTTTTAGCAGCTTTTTGAACTAATTCATTAAATTCACTATCTTTTGTTGTGAAAAATTGAGCGCCATGATCAAACGAAAATAAAGGGTGGTTTCTTGTAGATAATCTTCCGCCAGGATTATTTCCCTTATCAACTATGAGCACATCTCTTTTATTTTTGGTAAGAGTGTTTGCAGCGGATAATCCAGCTACTCCAGAACCAATAATGACAAATTCGTATGTTTGTTTTAATGTGTTTATTTGAATTCTCCGCTTTAGAGGTTTATCACTTAAAGAAATTCAATCTAAAGTTGATCAACAATGGGTATTTAAAAATGTCAATTTTTCAAAAAAACGTTTATAAATATGACTGATAAAGAAAATAGTCCTGATTGTATTGATAACAATAGGCTAAACTTGTATAGTGCTGAAATTCCATCAGCAAATAAATTAAATGCAGAAAGCGCATTTAAGATTTACGAGTTGTTAAGACCAATTTTACCCGAAACCAAATCAATCAATCCAAAAATGTTAGGTTCTGTTTGTGAACTTCTTGATGAGGTGGATGGACTTATTTTAGATGGGTATGGAATCGTAAACATTGGAAATAATTTAACTCCGGGTTTCCAAAATTTTTTTTCTGAAATTTCCCGGCGCAATCTTCCGTTTGTTATTCTAACGAATGGTGCTAGTCAGCCCTCCAAGAAAACAGCACAGATTTATAAAAGTTGGGGATTAGAAATAAACAGGCATGACATTATATCGAGTAGAGATGTCCTTGAGGAAAAGCTAATAAATAAATCTGAAAAAAATATAATGCGCCTAGATGAAGGCACTGCACCACTTAAAAATTGTTTGGATTTCAATCATAAAGTGGGGATTTTTTATGATGCCTTGCGGCAAGCTGAGGCTTTTGCGTTTATAGGAAGTATTCGGTGGACAGATACCAAGCAATCAAAACTTGAGGCAGCATTGAGAGAAAACCCTAGGACTGTTTTCGTTGCAAATCCAGATATTACAGCCCCACAAGAAAATAGGTTTTCTGCCGAACCCGGATATTGGGTGGCTCGAGCTATGAAGCAGGTAGAATTCCCAGTAGAATGGTATGGAAAACCATATCCTGCTTCATTTCAAATGGCTATTAAAATTCTTCAGAGAAAAACGACTAAGGCCCTAAAAAAATCACGTATAGCAATGATCGGAGATTCGTTACATACAGACATCTTAGGAGCTAATGCAGCAGGCTTAATGTCTGTTCTGGTTACAAATTACGGATTGATGCGTGAATTAAACGTTTTGGAAATCTGTAAACGGACTTCAATTTATCCTCATTTTATAGCTCCGGCACTTTAAATTCTGCGCGTTTTACTATTGGTTTAAATATTTTTGTGTTATGTTTTCTATTAAAATTCAGGATAAAAAATGGGTTTAAGCTTAAAAAAAATTTTAATTACAGGCGGGTCTAAGCGTATTGGAGCTGCGCTTGCAACACATCTCGCAGCAGATGGTTGGTACGTAATAATACATTGTAATAAAAATAGAAAATCAGCGGAGGCACTATGTAAAAGCCTTATAGAAAAGGGCAGGGAAGTCGAGGTTCTTCAAGCTGATTTGTCTAATCCCGACGCCTGTAAACAATTGATTAAAGATGCTTCTCGGGGGCTACCCCTGTCTGCTTTAATAAACAATGCCTCTTTATTCGTTTATGATGAAATTAATGATTTTTCCGTCCAGACTTTACAAAGACATATAGCGATTAATGTTGCTGCTCCTGCAATTTTAACTTCAGAATTTGCGAAACAATTCAGAGCAAAAAATAGTGGATGTGTAATAAATATTCTTGACTCAAAGTTATTTGGCCTTAATCCAGATTACTTCACCTATACTTTATCAAAAGCGGCTCTCCAGAATTTTGGTATTTTGGCAGCACAGGCATATGCGCCTGCACTTAGGGTAAATGCAATTGCGCCTGGAATCACCCTTCCTTCAGGCGGCCAAACAGATGAAGAATTCAAACGTTCTCATAAACGAAATTTGCTTAGAAAAGGCGCAGATAAAGAAGATATAGTCGCCGCTGCACGTTTAATATTATCTACATCCTCTATGACGGGAGAGACAATTATTCTTGATGGAGGAGCACATTTGCAGCCATTACCTCGGGATGTTGCTTTTATGGAAGATAATTAAATGTATGAACCTAATTTAAAACGATGTTTTCAGCTTTATGGTATAGAAGCTTTTTGCTCTATTGGAATTCATCAGTTTGAGCGTGAAAAGCCACAACGTATTTTAATTGATTTGGATGTTCACCTTGATCCAAAGAATGAACCCAGTTCTGACAAAATTTCTGAGGCACTTGACTATGATACCGTTAGAAGCACTGTCTTGAAATTATGTAGAAGCAAACATTTTGATTTGCAGGAAACATTGGCACGTGAGATATTTGATTTAGTGAGCCAGATGCCTACGGTTATAGGTGTGTCCATTCGCACTTGTAAGCCAGATGTCTATTCTGATATCCGCGAAGCCGCTTATATCTTGTCTAATAACTAGTAAGTTTGTGAATAATAAACTAAAAGATTTCATTTAATAAATCTTGCTATTTTTAAAAAGAATTTTGAGGTATGTTTATTCGATATCATATAAAGGATAAGCAATGTTATATGATGTAGGAAAAATAGATGCCTTTTATAATAGCACACGTGGTCAAATGGTCGCGAGACTATTGTATAAAGAGCTATCAAAAATCTGGACGCCATCAAATAAAACTTCAAATCTTGTGGTTGGTTTTCCTTCTATTTTCCCTGAGAAAAGTACAATGTTTCCAGTGTTAATGCCATCTGAAATTGGTGGTATGCCATGGGAATCCGAAAATGTTGTATACAGCGCATTAATTGACTCAACAAGTTGGCCGTTGGAGAGTGACTCAGTTGACTATGTTCTAATAACGCATGCACTTGAATTTATTCTAGATCAAAACGGATTTTTGTTGGAAGCGAGTCGGGTTTTAAGGAGTGCGGGCAAACTTATAATGATTGTGCCTCATCGTGGTGGTTTGTGGTCAAGAGCTGAAACAACACCCTTTGGACACGGCACCCCTTTCAGCAAACGTCAAATTTTCGCTCTATTAAAAAATACAGGGTTAAATCCAGAAATATGCATAAGAAGTTTGTTTTTGCCACCATTCGCGGATAAATTACCGAAGGTATTTTCTAACCAGTTAGAAGTTTTTGGGGAGCGCTTGTTACCACTTCTTGGAGGAGTTCTAATTGTTGAGGCAAATAAATTGGTTTATGCAGAACCAAATAAAAATAGGGTTGCGGCGAAGAAACGATTGTTTGCGTCTGTAAAAAGCCAGTCAGCTTATTCTGTGGAAGAATAATAAAGTTCTGAAAAATTGCGAGAAAATTTTTATTTTGATGGCAACTTTTGGGGAAAATTTTATGTCAGATACACTTTTCGAAATAAGACAAAAGATAGATAAGATAGACCAAGCGTTACTTGATTTAATTAGGCAGCGTTTGTCTCTTTCTAATGAAATAGCTACTGTGAAGTTAGATGGTAGCCCAGTTTACCGCCCGGCTAGAGAAGCTCTACTTATGCATAAGCTTCTTTTGCAAATAGATAATGATTTCGAAAAAGATGTTGTCATCAGGTTGTGGAGATTATTATTAGCTTCAAGTGTTCATAGACAGAAACCAAAATTCAAAATTATAAGTCTTCGAGGTTTAGAAAAATTTACTCAGGAATTTAGTTCTAATTTCTTGGAACATGAACAATGTCAAACAGAAAAAGATATAATAAAAAAATTGTTGGAAAATGATGCAGAAATCGCATTTTTTCCTTATTCACAGCTCTCTAAAATCGGAATGCATCTTGGAAAAAAGACCGGTATTTATCTTAATCATAAAATAGATAATGTTGCTATAATCTGTAAAAACATGCCAGAAGAAACAGGCTTTGATATTTCAGTTTTTAAGAGTTCCAATGTTTCAGAAACAGCTATAATTGAAAAACCTGGTTTCTTTGCAGAAAATAATTCAAAGGAACTTGTTTATATTGGAGCTTGGGTTAATCTAAAATCTAGTTAAAACTAGTATAATTTTAGAGTTTTTAATTTTTTCAGTTGGAGATATCTTTATAATGACAAATAAGCCAATGCCGGCTGATGCTATCCAAACTCTGGTGAGTTATAGACCTAATTTTGGTAAAAAAATATCTAAATCATTGATTCGGTTGTCTGTCAATGAGAATGGAATTGGGTGTTCCCCTCTCGTTGAGGAGGCAATTAAAAAAAATGATATAAAGTTTTATCGATATCCTGCACAACAAGATGAGGCGTTAATAGAATCAATAGCATCGAGGTTTAAGTTAAAGCCAGAGAAAATTTTAACAGGAAACGGTTCTGATGAGCTTATTTATTTATTATGCACCGCTTACTTAAACCCTGGTGATGAAGCGATTCATACAGAATATGGTTTTCTGGTATTTCCGCAGGCAATAAAAATAGCTGGAGGCGTCCCTATTGTTGCGCCAGATGATAACTTTACAGTAAGCGTTGACGCTATTATCTCTAAGCTTACACCAAAGACAAAAATGGTGTTTCTTGCAAATCCGAATAATCCAACGGGTTCAATGATTTCTGACCAGGAATTAACCAGATTAATCGATTCAATTCCAAAATCTGTCCTTCTTATTCTTGACTGGGCTTATTACGAGTATGTGACCTCTGGACTATCTGATGCAGCTAAGCTTGTTGAATCTAATAATAATGTCGTTATGCTTAGGACGTTTTCTAAGTTATTTGGAATAGCAGCTTTGCGATTGGGTTGGGGTTATTGCCCCCCAGATATTCTTGCGACCCTGCAATCCATTCGAGGACCATTCTCAGTTAATCAAATTGCCGCTTTAGCTGGGAGAGTTGCTTTAGAGGATATAGCCTTTCAAGAAAAGTCAGTTGCCCATAATAAATTTTGGATGAATGAGATAGTAAATAGATTTAATGATATGGGTGTTAAAACATTAGAAGGCAAAGCAAATTTTATGCTACTTGATTTTAGAAATAAAAATGGGCCTTCCGCGGCCTATATTGCAAATCATCTTATGGAACAAGGTATTCAGCTTAGAGATATGACCCCCTATGGTCTACCAGAAATGCTAAGAATGTCGATAGGAAGAACTGACGAAATGGAAAAATTTACATTATGTTTAAGAAAAATTCTTCTTCAGGAGGTTAGTTAAGGCAAATGGCCGATAAGCTCCCAAATGTTGCTGTAATAGGTCTTGGATTAATTGGTAGTTCTATTATATGTGCAACTCAATATTTTGGTGCAGCAGCGACTGTTACTGGGTTTGATGCATCTAAGGAAGTTCTATTAGAGGCAGAAAAAATAGGGCTTCCTGTAAATTTGGTCAATGATATAGGGGCTGCTGTTAGGGATGCAGATATCATATTTTTAGCAGTACCGGTTGGAGCTATGGCTGGGGTAGTTAAACAAATTATTTCAAGTCTTAAGCCAGGCGCTATTCTTACAGATACTGGTTCAACCAAACGTTCTGTTATTGACGATATTAATCCCCTTGTCTTGCCTAATATTTCTTTTGTTCCTGGCCATCCATTAGCAGGAACTGAGTTTTCGGGACCATCTGCAGGTTTCCCTACTTTGTTTAAGAACCACTATTGGCTTCTAATCGGTGACGAAAAAACAAACTCTGCAATTTCAGTGATTAAGAGATTTTGTGAGAAATTAGGAGCTATGGTAGAAGTCATGGACGCAAATTATCATGATAAGGTTCTGGCAATAACTTCTCATTTGCCTCATTTAATTGCTTTTACCATAGTCGGAACAGCCTCAGATCTGGAACATGACTTAAAAAATGATGTTATTAGATTTTCAGCGTCTGGATTTAGGGATTTTACCCGAATTGCAGCTTCAGAACCTACTATGTGGCGGGACGTATTTTTAAATAATGATGAGGCTGTGCTAGAAATGTTGCAGCGATTTACGGAGGATCTCGCATTCCTTCAGAAGGCTATCAATCAGCGGGAGGGAGATAAACTTTTAAATTTATTTAAGCGCACAGGAGAAATAAGACGGTCAATTATTGATATAGGTTTTGCAAAAGAGTGATTTTAAATTACTAGATTTATCCAAAACTAAATTTTACAAACAAAAATTTAAGATATTCTTTTAGCAGAAGTCTACTTGTCTGCCAGCTTAAATACCAATGTGATAATTTTAAATCAGGCGGATTAACAGCTTGAAAATATATTTCCTTTTCCGGCAGATATCGTCTAAAAATAATTTCTGCCCTTGGCAAATGGTAATTTGCGCTAACAAGCAAAACATCCTTCAGATTATGTTTCTGCATCCATCGAATAGTTGCTTTTGCATTCCCATTTGTATCAATCGCGGTAAACTCAATCTCAACACAACAATCAAAAAATAAAGCCTGTTCATCTGAAAGAGATAAACTTTCTCTTAATAATTGTTTTGAAATACCTTGTCCCACACCTGAAATAAGCATTTTGTTTGCTTTACCCCCGGACAGCATTTCCAATCCTTTTTGGATACGCGCTTGTCCGCCTGTTACTACAACTATGCCATGTAAGGGTTCAACTAAAGAAATATTAGCTTTTGGAAGTGTGAGAATGAATTGTTGAAAACTTGCTAATGCCAATCCTGCTAGAAGCAGAAAGCATAAGAAAACTCTTTGAATAGAATTAGGAATAAAGGACATGACAAGAGCTCTTGTTAGTTATAAAATTTTAGAATGAATTTATTACTCTTTAACTTCACTTCGTATTAGATAAATAATCAAGTTAAATCAGCTATTACTATTTTTAGTGTTGTTAAACTTATTTTTTTAGGATTTGGAATTAATGCTAATAACTTGTCATAATTGTGAAACTATTTTTCAGATTGACAAAAGCAAAATTGCTCCAAAGGGCCAGCAGGTAAAGTGTTCTGTGTGTGCGCATGTTTGGACTATTTTCCCTGATAATGAAGAGGAAACTAACACACCAAAGTTAAATTTAAATAGAAATGAAGACCTTTATACGGAAGCTACAACGCAAAAATTACAAGGGCCAAAACAAAGACAAGATATTCTCGAGAAAAACAAAAATAAAAAATCAAATTTTTTAGTTTTTTTAATTTGGCTATTTATAATTTGTATGGTGCTTGTTTTAGCCATTTTTGCATTAATAAACTACCGAGCGACCGTCACAGCATACTACCCAAAACTATCAACGTTTTTTGAGCTAGCAGGGATTAATATTAATTATTCATCAGAAAGCCTTGCTATTCAAAACCTACAGACAGATTGGAAAGATGATATCTTGCGGGTTAGAGGTGATATTTTTAATAATGGTTCAATGCGAGTTCATACTCTTCCAGTAAAAATAACTGTGATCGATCCCTCTGGCCTTTTATTGTCAACTCATGAAATATGGCCAGATAGCACCACAATTGATGCCTCTGAACATGTTCCATTTTTTGCACAAATTACGATTGACGCAGATGAAAAAGCAGAAATACAAGTCGATTTTTTATCATATAAATCAAAATAATAAAAATTTTATACAAAAGGATTAGTATCCATTTTTATAAGCTCCTCAACTGTTCTTCGTTTACGAACTAAATGTGCTTCTCCATTATAGTATAAAACCTCCGATGCTTCAGGTCTTGTATTGTAATTTGACATCATAACTGCACCATAGGCACCAGCACTGCGCACCGCTAGATAGTCGCCAGCCTCAACAAGGGGCATTAACCTCTCTTTTGCTAGATAATCACCTGTTTCACAAATAGGGCCAACAATATCTGCAATGTCTTTAAAATCGCCGCGCGCGCGCAGGCTATCAATTCTATGATATGCGTCATATAAAGTGGGTCTTATTAAATCATTCATCGCAGCATCAACGATAATAAATCTTTTATCAAAACCCTGTTTAACATAAATCACTTTGGTAATAAGACTTCCACAATTGGCAACGATAGCTCTCCCTGGTTCAAATCCTAACCTATATCCCTGATTTGCAAACAAGCGATTAACTAACGTTCCATAATCAAAAAAATCTGGACTCATATTTGTTTCATAATCAACGCCAACTCCCCCTCCCAAATCAAGGCAAGGCACATCAAATCCTTTACCACGAAGATGATTTGAAAAGTCAAGCAACGCTTTATAAGCTTTTTCAAAAGGTGCTAGTTTTCGAATTTGTGAACCAATATGTACGGCAAGTCCGGCTGGAATTAAATTTGGATGCAAAATAATTTTTTGATAATAGCTTTCAGCTTGACCGTCATTAATTGAAATTCCAAATTTTGTGCTATTCTGGCCTGTTGAGATTTTAACATGACTTCCTGGGTCAACATCTACATTTACTCTAAGTCCTACTGAGCATTTAAGATTATTTGAAGACGCAAGGTCCGAAAGTCTTTCTAATTCTGGACCTGACTCTACGTTGATTTGTCCAATTGAGTGTTGCATAGCCAACAGCAACTCTTCATCAGTTTTTCCAACTCCAGAAAAAATTATATCGCTTGCCTTTATATTTGCGGCTAGCGCTCGTTGTAGCTCACCCCCTGAAACAATATCAGCTCCAGAGCCGGCTTTACCTAGTAAGTATAAAATTGCAATTGATGAATTTGCTTTAACTGCAAAATGAATCTTGCAATCAAGCATCGATACAGCCTTTTGAAAGGCTAAAAAATTTTCAAGAATTTTATCACCATCATATACATATAAGGGAGTCGTATAAATGTCAGCAAGTTCAGTTAATAGGTCATCTTGCAGACCGTTTTGATTATTTCTTATCTTATTTTTATTAGTATTTGATGAAATCATAAAACTTATCCTCAAGTTAGTATTAATTTAACCTGTAGATTTAACTTGTGAAATCTCAGATGGGCGTTGAGGTATACCTCTCTTACCGCAGGATGTTTGAACTATGAAAATACTACATATTAAAAATAAGAATATAATATTTCTCATTACGTCATCCTATTTCTCTTCATCATTGAGATCAAATCGCACAGCTGCTTCCTTTAATCGTTCTTTTACCTGAGCTGAAGCAGTTCCGCCAAAGCTACAACGAGCATTGCAGGCATTATCAATTTTAAGAATGTTATAGACAGATTGGTCAAGTTTTGGTTCAATTTTTTGCATATCTGCAAGATTTAAGTCCTCAAGCGCACTTTCATTTTCATCTGCTAACGCAACGATTTTACCACTTATATGATGCGCATCACGAAAAGTTTTTCCTAATTTAACAACAAGAAAGTCTGCCAGATCTGTAGCAGTTGGATGGCCCCTCTGCAGCGCATTACGCATAGCGGTAGCATTAATATGCATGTCTTCAATCATGCCAGTCATTGCAGAAATACTAATAAACAAAGTTTTTTGTGTATCGAACAGAGGCTCCTTATCTTCTTGTAAGTCTTTGCCGTAAGCAAGTGGCAGACCTTTTAAGATAGTTGCCAGTGATGTAAAATGCCCCATTATCCTGCCTGGTTTTGCTCGTAATAACTCTGCTGCATCAGGATTTTTCTTTTGTGGCATTATTGAAGATCCAGTGGTGAAATTATCCGATAATTCAATAAAATTAAATCTATCGGTAGACCAAATTACAATCTCTTCAGCTAGTCTTGATAGGTGAATAGCACAAATGGTGGCCGCACTTGCGAACTCTAAAGCAAAATCACGAGATGAAACAGCATCAAGTGCGTTCGGCATAGGCCTATCAAAACCTAGTAAGTTCGCTGTTAGGTGTCTATCAATTGGAAAAGAGGTGCCAGCAAGTGCGGCAGCTCCGAGGGGAGATTCATTAATTCGCTTTCTACAGTCTTGGAATCTTTCCCGATCTCTTCCTATCATTTCAATATATGCAGCAAGATGAAATCCGAAACTTATAGGTTGAGCGGTCTGAAGGTGAGTATATCCTGGCATAAGAGTTAAAGTATTTTTCTCAGCTTTGTTCCACAATGTTTTCTGAAGTTTTTTTAATATAAAATCTAATTGGTCAATTTGATTTCTTAAATATAGTCTAATGTCAGTAGCTATCTGATCATTTCTGGAACGTGCAGTATGTAAGCGTTTTGCTGGTTCACCAATTAACTCACTAAGTCTCGTTTCAATATTCATGTGTATATCCTCGAGCTCAATGCTAAAGGAAAAATGACCTTCTGCAATTTCCTCATGAATTTTGTCTAGCCCCTGTTTTATAGCTTTAAAATCTTCAGGGGTAATAATTTTTTGTATGGCTAGCATTTTTGCATGTGCCTTTGAGCCCTCTATATCTTCTGAATACAGTATTTTATCAAAAGAAATCGACGAATTTATTTCTTGCATCAAATCGGAAGGACCAGCTTTAAATCTACCACCCCATATGGATGATTTTTGTTTATTTTTTTTTGACATGCACTATTATCTTTCTTTTTGCGCGTGTTATAAAATAGAAATGAAAAATTACCAGCCTAAAATTTATAAAAGTAGAAGAAGGTTTCTAAACCAAACAGCATACATTGCATCTTTGTTAGCATCTCCATTTATAATCTCATCTGCGCATTCTGAATTAAACTGGAAGAAACTTGTTGAACCTTTCCCAGATGCACCGATACATTATGAGGATGACATAGAATTACATTTGAAACAATTCCTTGGAAAACCCCTTTTGATTAATTTTTGGGCCACTTGGTGTGCTCCTTGTATCATCGAACTACCGCATCTTGACAAGGCAGCAAAACATTTAAAGAAAAATCAAATTGAAATATTGCTCGTATCAACAGATAGAGGTCCAAAAAGTCATGTGAGCGTATTTTTAGATAATCAAAAAATCTATAATTTATTGAGAGGTTTTGATCCTAAAGCTATCTGGGCAAGAAAATTAAAAGTATCCGCATTACCAGTCACATTTTTAATCGCTTCAGATCAGACAAGGGGATTGTTCCACATTGGAGCAGTGGACTGGTCAAAGCCTGAGATTATTAATGAGGTTAATGCTAAAGTAGCGTTACTAGATTTATGATATTGTAACTCTCAAAGCCATCAAAAATTTTTTATTATTCAGCGGTCCACTAGTGATGAGTAGCTTTGTATGCCTTATGATAATTTACTATCTAATTCGGGTATTACTTCGAATAGGTCAGCTACTAGACCATAATCAGCTACTTGAAAAATAGGGGCTTCTTCATCTTTATTAATAGCCACAATCACTTTACTATCTTTCATGCCTGCTAAATGTTGAATAGCACCTGAAATACCTACCGCCATATAAAGTTCTGGCGCCACAACTTTTCCTGTTTGACCTACCTGATAGTCGTTTGGGGCAAACCCAGCATCCACAGCTGCTCTTGACGCACCAACAGCAGCGCCCAACTTATCAGCTACGTTTTCTAACATAGCAAAATTAGACTTATCTTGCATTCCTCTCCCACCAGAAATAACAATTCCGGCTGAAGTTAGTTCAGGTCTCTCAGAGCCAGACTGTTCAGATGACACAAATTCAGACAAACCTATACTTCCTGTTCCCCCAACACTCATTATTTCAGCAGCCCCACCAGATTTTTCTGCTGCCTCAAAAGCAGTTGACCGAACGGTAATTAATTTGATTGGGTCAGATGATCTTACGGTTGCGAGAGCATTTCCAGCGTAGATGGGACGTTTAAAGGTGTCAGAAGAAATTACTTCTATAATATCAGATATTTGCATAACGTCTAAAAGAGCAGCAGTGCGCGGCATAATATTTTTACCAAAGGTTGTTGAGGGTGTAAAAATATGTGAATAATTCTCAGCGATTTGTTTTATCAATGGAGCCATATTTTCAGCCAAATTATGAGCATATTCAGCGCTATCAGCCACGATAATTTTAGAAATAAACTTTATTTTTGAAGCTGCTTCAGAAATTTGTTGTACATCTTTTCCAACGACCAGCGCTTCAATTGGTTTTTCTAACTTCAAAGCTGCGGTTATAGCATTAAACGTAGCTGGTAAAATGTTTTCATTGTCATGTTCTATGATAACTAATATTGTCATTATATCACCTTTGCTTCTGCTTGGAGTTTTTCAACGAGTTCTTCTACTGAGTTAACCTTAATACCAGCCTCTCTTGTAGATGGTTCTTCTATTTTTATTATGGATAAACGAGATTTTACGTCAACATTAAGCTCTTCCGTAGTCAAAGTATCAATTGGTTTCTTTTTTGCCTTCATTATATTCGGAAGGGATGCATATCTTGGCTCATTTAAACGTAAATCTACAGTGATAACTGCAGGCAGTTTTACATTAATCGTTTCAAGTCCCCCATCAATTTCACGAACAACTTTTGCATTACCTTTATTCAAGGAAACAGATGATGCAAAAGTAGCTTGCGACCATCCAAGAATGGCGGCAGTCATTTGACCAGTTTGGTTGTTGTCATCGTCGATTGCCTGTTTTCCGCACATAATTAATCCAGGCTTTTCTCTCTCAGCTACACTTGCAAGTAATTTTGCTACACTTAGAGGCTCTGTCTCTTGAGGAGCATTAATATAAATGCCTCTGTCTGCGCCCATTGCAAGACCTGTTCTTATGGTTTCCTGTGATTGAGTGGGACCAATTGAGACAATTACGATTTCATCTGCGTCACCTGCTTCTTTTATACGGAGCGCTTGTTCTACGGCAATTTCATCAAAGGGGTTCATTGCCATTTTGACATTATCCAGCTCAACACCAGTTTGATCCTGTTTTACTCTTACTTTGACGTTGTAATCAATTACCCGTTTGACAGGCACCAAAATTTTCATTTTTTTATCCTTTTTATTTTTTGGGATTTTATTTTATTTAAATGAGATTTACTAATTTCCCCTAATGTTTCAACAAGGTTTTTATTTTTGTTTACCGGTTTGCGCGCCAGGCACCCACAAAACATCATTTTTGCCATTTTGATTAGCAACCCTAGCTAATACAAATAAATGGTCTGAAAGCCGATTAATAAAATGCATTGCAAATTTATTAATTGGCTCTTCAGCAGAAAGTGCAGCAATCTCCCTTTCTGCCCTTCTTGCAACTGTGCGTGCGAAGTGCAACCAGCTTGAGAGAGAACTGCCCCCCGGCAAAATAAACGAAGACAAGTCTGACAAGTTTTCATTTAACATATCTATCTCATGTTCTATTCTTTTAACTTGTTTTTCGGTGATTCTTAAGCATGAAACATTATCATCCATCTCGGGTGTCGCCAAATCTGCGCCTAAATCAAACAAGTCATTTTGTATTCTAGCAAGCATATCATCAATACCGGCAATATCTGCAAAATTACGGGCTATGCCGATGACGGAATTTAGTTCATCTACCTCACCAAAAGCTACTGGACGCTTGGCATGTTTTGCAACACGTTGGCCGTTTACAAGCACCGTTTGTCCATCATCACCAGTTCGAGTATATATTTTGTTTAGTTTTACCAACTTAAATACCTCTTAAAAAATCAGTCACGAATTAATAACAAGCCCAAGAAGATAAATAAGGCGGCAGCCTGAAAAACAATTCTATACCGCATTATTTTATTGGAATTTTTCTTATTATACTCTCCGCCCCTTGCCATTGTAATTATGCCCCATAATAAAATACCGGCTACAGAAAGCATAGCAAGAGCAATTAAAACCATTTTCCAGCCCATAATTTACCTCTACATTAAAAATATTTTCCATATACAAAGATGGATTATTTGATTTTGATCTCAACCCCTTTGCGCTTTGCCGTGGCTATGACTGTATTTCTGAGTAGGCAGCTAATGGTCATTGGACCCACCCCACCCGGAACAGGTGTAATAAAACTTGCTTTTTCGCTAACTTGTGAAAAATCTACATCCCCTACAATTCGATATTTCCCGGTTTCTTTTTCTTGGGTTTCTATCCTATTGATCCCCACATCAATGACGCAGGCACCTGGTTTTATCCAGTTTGATTTTACAATTTCAGCACGCCCAACAGCTGCAATCAATATATCAGCCTTTGATGTAATTTCAGTGATATTTTTTGTTTTAGAGTGGACAATTGTAACTGAAGTATTTTCGGCTAGTAATAATTGAGCCAAAGGTTTTCCGACAATATTTGAACGACCAACAATTACAGCATGCAATCCAGATAAATCTCCAATTGTGTTTTGCAATAACAATAAGCATCCAAGGGGAGTGCATGGAACTAATCCTTTCTGACCAGTTGCAAGCTTTCCTGCATTGATAACATGAAAACCATCAACATCTTTTTCAGGATTGATAGTTTGTATTACTGAGTTCTCATTTATGTGCTTAGGTAATGGAAGTTGTACTAATATTCCATCAATTTGATCATCTTTGTTTAGTGTATTAATTAGAGACAAAAGAGTTTTCTCACTTGTTTCTGCTGAAAGTTGATGCTCAATTGAAATCATGCCCGTATCTTTTGTATGTTTGACTTTATTTCTAACATACACATGGCTTGCAGCATCTTTTCCAACAAGGATAACGGCTAATGCTGGCGGCCTTCCTATTTTTTCCACGATTAATTCCACATAAGGAAGGAGAGATTGGTTTGTTCGACTGGAAAATTCCTTACCATCTATAATAGTAGCTTTTTTTAAACCCATAATTCACCAACTTATTTTTAGTATACGAATGCCAATGATAACGAATCAATGATTAATCTCGTTCAACTAAAAACACAAGACCGGGAAAAGCTTTTGCTATAAAAGCAATTCAAATAATAAATTTCGGGCAAACTGAATAGCAAGCAGCAAAATCACGGGGCTTATATCCAAGCCCCCAAAATTTGGAACAACAGAACGTATCCAATCTAGTAGAGGGTCATGTAATCTTGATAGCCCAGTATACAAGGAGCGCACAATTGGTTGCCATGGATTAATTATATTGAAGGCTACCAGCCAGCTTATTACAACATATGCAATAAGTGTGAAGCAGTATAAATCTACAATGCTATTAATTAAATTAAGAATTGAATTCATAAGGCTCTATAATTCTTTCACGATTCTGTGTTTACAGGTATTATCGAAAATATGCTTTGCAAGATACTATCATAGACAATCTCAATTAAAGACTGAGAAGATATGGGAATTAAAATGAGTCATGTCAATCAATGGTTTTAGATAATTAGTCACTTATTTTCTCTATTGTTGATTAAGTCTTCAACAACAGATGGGTCAGCAAGTGTTGATGTATCTCCTAGCTCTTCAAAATCATTGGCAGCAATTTTTCTTAAAATGCGTCGCATAATTTTTCCAGATCTTGTTTTTGGGAGTGAAGGTGAAAATTGGATTAAATCAGGTGTTGCTATAGCACCAATTTCCTTTCTTACCCAGAGCTTAAGATCTTTTTCGAGTGCATCATTACTTTTTATCCCTGCTACTAAAGTCACATAAGCATAAATCCCCTGCCCTTTTAATTCATGAGGATAGCCAACAACAGCAGCTTCTGCGACACTTTCATGAGATACCAGCGCAGATTCCACTTCAGCTGTACCCATGCGATGTCCTGATACATTTAATACATCATCGACTCTTCCAGTTATCCAAAAATATCCATCTTTATCACGCTTTGCGCCATCTCCGCTAAAATAGCGGCCTTTGAATGTTGAAAAATATGTTTCCTCGAAACGTTCGTGGTCTCCATAAACGGTTCTCATTTGTCCTGGCCAGCTTTTATTGATGCATAAATTTCCTTCAGCCTCCCCAACGAGTTCATTATTTCCTTCATCAACTATTACAGGTTGTATACCAAAAAAGGGTTTAGTTGCAGCGCCTGGTTTAGTTGGAATTGCACCAGGCAGCGGAGTAATTAATATCCCACCAGTTTCAGTTTGCCACCATGTATCTACGATGGGGCATTTCGATTCACCAACAACTTTATGATACCACATCCAGGCTTCCGGATTAATTGGCTCGCCTACACTTCCTAGTAATCGCAAGGACGAACGATTATGTTTTTTAACGGGTTCATCTCCATCACGCATTAGTGCCCTTATGGCAGTGGGTGCAGTATAGAAAATTGACACTTTGTGTTTTTCAACCACATACCAAAATCTGCTGCTATCAGGATATGTAGGGACACCTTCAAACATTAGTGTAATTGCTCCATTTGCAAGGGGCCCATATAATATATAGCTATGACCTGTTACCCAGCCCACATCTGCTGTACACCAATAAACATCACCCTCTTGATAATCAAATACATATTGGTGTGTCATCGAGGCATAAACCATATATCCCCCGGTTGTGTGCAAGACCCCTTTTGGTTTTCCAGTAGAACCAGATGTATATAGAATAAACAAAGGGTCTTCTGCTGACATCTCCTCTGGTGGACATAAGATAGATGCATTTTCCATTGCCTCATGATACCAAATATCTCTATCGGTATCCCAAGAAATTGATCCTCCCGTTCTTTTTATAACAATGCAAGTGGTGCAATTTGGACAGTTTACTAAAGCATCATCTACATTTTGCTTAAGAGGGATAGATTTACCGCCTCTTACACCTTCATCTGAAGTAATAATGCAGGTTGAGTCACAATCTGTAATTCTACCTGCCAGTGCATCGGGTGAAAATCCTCCAAAGACAACAGAATGAACAGCGCCAATTCTCGCGCAAGCTAGCATTGCAACAGCTGCTTCTGGGATCATAGGTAAATATATGGTAACTCTATCACCTTTTTTAACACCATTAAATTTTAATACATTTGAAAATTTACACACTTCTTCATAGAGTGTTTCATATGATATATGCTTGGACTGAGTAGGATCATCTCCTTCCCAGATAATTGCTGTTTGTTTTCCTTTTGTCTCTAAATGTCTATCTAGACAATTGGCAGATGCATTTAATACTCCGTCTTCAAACCATTTGATAGATACACCAGGTTTGTTGTATGAGACGTTTGAAACAGTTTGATATGGTTTTATCCAATCAATTCGTTTTCCATGCTCTCTCCAAAATTGTTCGGGTTGTAGAATAGATTCTTGATATAGTCTATCATAATCATTCTTGGAAATATGGCTTGATTTTTTTAGTTCATCAGAGGGTTCAAAAACTAAATCTTCGCTCATGATAGTTGCATACTCCTTAGTGGATAAATGTCAAAAATAATCTGTTACCTTTAAAATCAATGATCACAAGTTTGCTTTTGATTCAATAGAATAGTCAAATACATTTTTACATATTTCGTAACTGAATCCTGCTCTAGCTAAGCGTGCTATTTGACGTTTTCTTTCAGACTTGTCATTGGTTGGCTTTAATGAGAACGGGCCTACCCGCTTTTTTTTAGCCAAAACTAGCGCAGCTTTAAATTCATTTTCAAAATGATTTTCATCTTCCGTAAATGCTTTTAAAACGATATTTTTTGATAGCCCAGCTTGTAAAAGTTTTCGTTTAATTAATGTGGCTGACTGTCCCTTTAATCTTCCAGAATTTATTTTCATAATCATATAATCATAATCGTTTACATATCCATTCTTAAAACACCATTTTACAGTTTCATTAATATGTTCTGCAGAATCTTGAATTGTTGCCTGGGGCCATTTTCTTTTACAATATTTTGCAAGTATTTGCTTAAGTTTTTCTTCTGTGCTTGCATATTTGCTAAGATAATTCATGGCTTTATTCTTGAGATTTTTTTGGCAAACTCCACCTGTCTGATTTTTGCTATTTTTTTTCTTTGGTACTCTATTGATATTTGCATTTTTCATAAGTTCAATCTAAAACCGTCCTGTTAAGTTTGTAAAGTTAAGTTGCATTTTTTTTGCAAGATCACGGGAAACGGTATGAAAGTTAAACATTTTACGAGACCGGTAAAAATAGGTATAATAAATTGGCGTGGCATGTATACCTTATACTGCAAAGAAGTTCATCGTTTCATGAAGGTTTCATTGCAGACGCTCGTAGCCCCAGTTGTAACATCTGCGCTCTTTATGCTCGTTTTTACGCTTGCATTAGAGGGAAGAACAAGTGCTTTTGAAGATGCAACTTATATGCAATTTCTCGCTCCTGGGTTAGCTATGATGGCAGTTCTTCAAAATGCGTTCGCTAATACTTCCTCTTCAATTATTATTGGCAAAGTGCAAGGAAACATAGTTGATATCTTAATGCCGCCTCTAGGTTCATTTGAATTACTAGTTGCCTTTTTGTTTGGAGGTATAACACGAGGGGTGTTCGTTGGCATAATAAGTATAACAATACTTTCTTTCATTGGTAACATAGGTTTTCCTCATCATATAGTAGTAGGAACAGCATTTCTATTGCTTGGCTCTTGTGCTATGTCACTCGTGGGAATTTTAGCAGGTATTTGGGCTAATAAGTTTGACTCACTAGCTGCTATTACAAACTTTGTAATTCAACCGTTATCTTTTTTGTCTGGCACATTTTATTCAATTGATAGACTGCCTGACACGGTTGAACGATTTGCTATTTTTAACCCGTTTTTTTTAGTTATAGACGGATTTAGGTATGGCATTTTGGGCATTAGTGATAGCTCAGTCTTATTTGGATTGTTTGTTTTAGTTATTTTAAATGTGGCTTTATTTATTACAAGCTATTATGTCCTTGAGTCAGGGTATAAACTTAAATCGTAAGCGTAATAGATATAAAAGGATAAATGTTTGATGAATGTATCTACTGGTGTTTTGCCCGGTCAAACTTTGTCTGCGCTTATTCAGCAGGAAGTAATAAAGGCGTCAACTCCGTTCGATCATGGGCAGATTCAACCTGCTAGTCTTGACCTGCGTTTGGGTGGTAAAGCTTGGAGAATCCAGGCTTCCTTTCTACCAGGTGCAGAGTCAATGGTGACAGATAAAATAGAAAAGTTTGCGTTACACGAGTTGGATTTAACAAAAGAGGCTGTTTTAGAAAAAGGATGTGTTTATCTGGTTGAGCTGCAAGAAAGCTTGAATTTACCAGATAATCTGAGTGGTATGGCTAACCCAAAAAGTTCTACAGGTCGTCTAGATGTATTTACTAGGCTAATTACAGATTATGCGTGTGAATTTGAAATAATTAATAAGGGTTATTCAGGGCCTCTTTACGCAGAAATATCACCCCGCACTTTTTCCGTGCTAGTAAGAAAAGGCTCACGTTTGTCTCAAGTACGTCTTCGTTCTGGTTCAAAGGTCATTGATGATGACGAGTTAATAGTGCTTCAGCGGGAATTTGGTTTAGTAAGGTCTGAAGGCAATATTTCTGTCTCAGCTTTAATTAATGATGGTATTGGGTTGTCAGTTAATTTACAAAGTGAATCACAAGATGACATTATAGGATGGAGGGCTCGAAAACACGCGGGTTTAATTGACGTAGATAAAGTTGGTAGATTAAATAAACTTCGATTTTGGGAGGCTGTTACAACAACTGATTTGGTAGGTGGTGGTTTGGTCCTTAATCCAGATGAATTCTATATCCTAGCAAGTCGAGAATTTGTGTGTGTACCCGAAAATTTTGCGGCTGAAATGAGGCCTTATGATACTAGAGTAGGTGAATTTAGAGCCCACTATGCGGGGTTTTTTGATCCTGGTTTTGGTTTTGGTTCTTTTGACGTTGGGAAAACTAGGGCTGTTCTTGAAGTGCGCTCACATGACGTTCCGTTTTTAGTTGAGCAAGATCAAATCGTTTGTCGTTTAGTATACGAATCTATGTTAGAAACACCTAAAAGTTTATATGGAGCAATGCAATCGGTATCGAATTACCAATCTCAAGGATTAAAATTGGCAAAGCATTTTAAATAAAGTTTTTGTAAACATTCCTTGACAAATTATCGTATAATGCGTCAAAAAAATCGCATACCAGTCAAAAAGACATATCTGCATCCATTGGAATCAATTTAATATTGATTTTTGATTTAGGATAAGAATTTCATGGAAAAACAACCCCATAGTTACCAAGATTCAAGTATGCCCACCTATGGCAGAATCGATCTAAGTTTTGTTAAAGGTGAAGGATGCTATCTTGTAACAGATGACGATAAAAGGTTTCTTGATTGTGCATCTGGAATTGCCGTAAATACTCTTGGACACTGTCACCCAAAATTGATTGAAACACTTAACAAACAATCGAAAATGCTCTGGCATACTTCTAATCTTTACAGAATTCCAGAACAAGAACGTCTTGCTTATCGTCTTGCTAAGGCTTGTAAGCTTGACCACGTTTTTTTCTGTAATTCTGGGGCAGAAGCTAATGAGGCTTCTGTAAAAATGGCTCGGAGGTTTCAATATCGAAGAAACAAAGTAGTTAAAACGAATATCCTTTGCGCTGAAGGAGCATTTCATGGTCGCACATTAGGAATGTTGTCAGCCACATCAAACCCACTTTATCGAGAAGGTTTTGGGGAGAGTGTATCTGGTTTTGAGCATGTTTCATTTGGCAATCTGAACGAGCTAAGGAACGCTATTAATCATAAAACTGCTGCAATTATGATTGAGCCTATTCAAGGGGAAGGTGGTGTGAATGTTGCTGCAGAGACATATTTACAGGGTTTGAGAGAAGCAGCTGACGAATTTGGAGCACTTCTTATTGCAGATGAAGTTCAGACAGGAATGGGAAGGACAGGAACTCTTTTTGCATTTCAGCAATCAGGGGTCCAGCCTGATATCGTTGCTCTTGCCAAGGGTCTTGGTGGTGGATTTCCAGTTGGAGCAGTTGTTGCCAGAGAAGAAGTTGGAAATGCAATGGGACCCGGTAGTCATGGTTCTACTTTTGGTGGAAATCCGCTCGCTATGGCTGTTGCAAATTGTGTTCTTGACGTTCTGGAGGAAGATGATTTCTTACAAAACGTTCGAGATGTTTCATCCTATTTAGAATATCGTTTGAATAAATTACTTGTACTTTATCCAAAGTTTATATCCCAATTAAAGGGTCTCGGTCTTTTGCGTGGTATTGGGTTAACTGAAAATTTAACTGCTACAGATCTCTCTACCGCTTTAAGAACAAGAGGAATTTTGACTGTTCCTGCAGGCCTAAATACCCTCCGTATTTTGCCTCCGCTTATTATTACTAAACAAGAGATTGATGTATTTAGCGATGCCTTAACAGAGTGCTTTGAAGAAGCAAGTTAGAAACATTAAATATTTAAAAAAATTAAAGGAAAAATGCATGTCAGCAAATTTTATTGATATTGCGGATTATAAAACTAAACAACTTAATGATATCCTATTTGTAGCGCATCAGATTAAATCTGGATTGATTTCACCAACTCCTTTGCTAAATAAAACGATAGCAATGATTTTTGAAAAAAGTTCTACAAGGACGAGAATATCATTTGAAGTTGGAATTAAACAACTTGGAGGAACTCCTTTGGTTCTAACTTCAAATGATATGCAACTATCTAGAGGGGAAACTATTGGTGACACGGCAAGGGTTATGTCAAGGTATGTTGATGCTGTAATGATTCGTGCCCAATCTCACAAAACCCTCCTTGAGTTTAAAGAAAATTCCGAAATCCCTATCATTAATGGACTTACTAATGTGTCTCATCCTTGTCAGATTATGGCAGATATTATGACAATTCAAGAAAACTTCAATTGTATTGAAGGATTAAATATCTCTTGGTTTGGAGATTCAAATAATGTCCTAAAAAGTTGGATTGACGCTGCTACAAAATTTAAATTCAATTTGCGTATAGCTAGTCCAAAGGGTTACCAACCGAATCAAAAGCTTATAAAAATGGCTACTGACTCAGGAGCACAAATTAATCTTTATGAAGATAGTCATAAGGCGGCTCTTGATGCTGATGTTTTGATAACAGATGTCTGGATATCTATGGGGGATGAGGAAGGTACTAGGTTGAAGGACCTAAAACCCTATCAGGTCAACTCAAAACTTTTCGAATTAGCTCATTCTGATGCCATTTTTCTGCATTGTTTACCTGCTATAAGAGGTAATGAAGTTACCGAAGACGTTATTGATGGTCCACAAAGCAAGGTTATTGAAGAGGCAGAAAATAGGCTCCACACACAAAAAGCTATCCTCTGTCATTTATTTAATTATAAAATTAAATAATGAAAGATTAATTTAGGACGAGACTATTTTGGTGAAAAAAAAGGAACTTACAAAAGGTGAAAATGACCTAAAATCGCTGGATAAACTTACTTCACCACCGTTAAATAGTTTTGTTCTGCCTTTTTATTTAACTGGAAGCCCAACTCTACAAACTCCTAAAATAAGAGGTCGGATATGTCGATTAGTAACACCAGTTACGCAAATTCTAAATCGACATAATTATCCTGATCCTATTAATTCAATTTTAGCTGAAGCAATGGTTGTTACATCTTGTTTATCAACAACCTTTAAGTTGGACGGGATTATTACACTACAAGCAAAGGGAGTTGGACCTTTAACAACTCTATTCTGTGATGTCACTAATGAAGGAGATTTGAGATCATATGCGGCTTATGACAAAAAGGCATTTGAGCAAAAGCAATTTCTGCAAAATGATGAACTTACAACGCTAATGGCTGATGGATACATGGCATTTACAATTGAAAAAAGCGGTCCAAGTGAAAGATACCAAGGAATTGTTGAATTATCGGGCAAAACAGTTGCAGACTCAGTTACCGTCTGGTTTAAAAATTCTGAACAAATTTACTCAGAATTAATAACAGCAGTAAAAAAAGAGGGTGATTTGTGGGTGGCGGCAACATTATTGATACAAAAAATAGCAGATGAGGGTGGGGTGGAAAATAGAGCAGCTGATTATGATATAGAAGTTTGGAACAACGCAAAAATGTTCGCTCAAACAATAACTAAGGAAGAATTAATAGATCCAAAATTAAAGCTTGAAGTAATCCTTTTTAAATTATTTAACGAGCTTGGGGTATACATTCAGTCACCGCGTTTAATTAATGATCAATGTCGTTGTAATAACGAAAAAGTCGAAACTATACTCCGCTCGATTGATAAAGATGAGTTAGTCAAATTGACAGATGAGAATGATAATCTGGTTGTAGATTGTGAGTTTTGTAAAAAAAGACGTGTATTCTCT
Organism: uncultured SAR116 cluster alpha proteobacterium; assembly: GCA_902520885.1. GTDB lineage: Bacteria > Pseudomonadota > Alphaproteobacteria > Puniceispirillales > Puniceispirillaceae > UBA5951. The sequence continues at coordinate 49,583 of CABYPW010000010.1, read as the reverse complement.
TCTAATTTAAGGTCACATTAAAAATTCGTCATATTTCAAGATTAAAGACTTTTAGATTGAAACTTAATTATAATGAGATACCATTATTCATGTCATTATATTTAACACAATAATTGACAAATGGGAGGGAATTGATGCGTTTTTCTATTTTAACAATGTTGTTATGTATATTTTTCTCAGCATGCAGCCAAAAAATATATGATGAACCAAAAATTCCAACATTTCAAGCATCCGATTATCTACCTCTATCAATTAATGCTAGAAAACTGGTAGTGATCCAAAATTGGAAAATGCCCGGTGAAGAGCCATTTAATGAGCATCTTATTATGCCTAATCCTTCGTCTGTGATAACAGAATGGGCCAGCAAAACCTTGTTACCCGCTGGCTCGTCTGGAGATTTAACTCTGGATATTAGAAGAGCATCAATTATTATTACAGACATACAACAAGCTGACTCAATTACAGGACAGTTTAAAGATAATCAAAAAAGTAAGATAGAAGTTGAAATGGCGGGACAAATCATGTGGATACAACCAGTAACAGCTCAGACAGGTTTTCTTGATGCGCGTTCTAAAAGTTCAACTACCGTCCCAGAATCAAGCAGTCCTCTTGATTTTAAAATTGCTGTTCAAGAAACGATTTTATCTGCGCTTGCAGGTTTTGATAGAAAATTAAGGTTAGAAATTGAAAATCTAGATGGAATGATACTTCAATAGAATAGACAAATTTAATTACGCCAAAAAAGTGGGTTTAGCATCACTAGAATAGTAAACAATTCCAAGCGTCCTAATAACATTCCAAAACACATAGCCCATTTGGCCATATCTGGAAGAGGATTAAAGCTTCCGTTGGGACCTATTATATCCCCCAAACCTGGTCCAACATTTGAAATAGCGGTCGCGGCGCCTGAAAACGCAGTAGTAAAATCAAGACCTGTGAACGCTAAAAATAAGGAAAGGAAAACAAAGCAAAGTATGTAAAGGTAAAAGAAGCCCATTACGGCATCCATAACAGATTCCGGGACGGGTTTTTTATTGTAATAAGCAAGCACAACCCCATGAGGTCTGAGTAGTCTGGCAATTTGAACTTTAATTGTGCTTATTAAAACTTGAAGTCGGAACATTTTTATTCCACAAGTTGTAGATCCGGCACAACCACCCATAAACATCATTATCAATAACATCGTCGTAGAAAAGCCACCCCATAGAGCAAAGTTTGCTGTCCCATAACCTGTTCCAGTAATAACCGAAATTGTATTGAAACTTGCTAAACGAATTGAATAAAGCCAGGTATTACCAGCCCTTCCAAGGTCGATGGTTATTAATAATATCACTAAAATGGTAAGAACAAGGAACCATCGAACCTGAGGATCACTTATTAAGGCATTCCATCCACCTCTGGTTATTGCTAAATAATGAGCGAATGGCAAACTACCAGCAATCATTCCAGACATAATTATGACTTCAATTGCAATTGAGTCAAAGGCACCTATGGAAGAGGTTTTAGAAGAATAACCCCCTGTAGCTAAAGTTGTCATAGAATGAATCAACGCATCAAAGCTTGTCATTCCTGCAAGCCATAACATAAGAGCCCAAATTAAGGTAAGAGTTGTATATACAGCAAAAATTCCTCCAGCTAACTGCCTCGCTCTCGGTATGGCATTATCACTAGCCTCGTAGGTTTCTGTTTTAAACAATTGCATGCCTCCAACAGACAGCACGGGTAAAATTGCGAGTGCCATTACGATAATGCCTATACCGCCAAGCCATTGAAGCAGAGCCCTCCAGAGAATGATACCTGGTGACGCCAACTCAATTGTTTGTAAAATAGTAGATCCAGTTGTTGTAATACCTGAAATAGATTCAAAAATGGCATCTGTAAAACCCAGCCCAAGGTCTGAAAAAACAAAAGGTAATGCCCCAAATATACCAGATAAAATCCATGCAAAATTTGTCAAAAGAAAAGCTTCTTTTAGCCCTAGATTCAGTTCTTGCTTATTTCTGTTTGTTAACCAAAGCGAAATACCAATAAAACATGAAATAAGAGAAGCAGAGGCAAATCCGAACCAATTTTGAGATCGATATAAGATGTCGATAAACATTGGTATTAGCATAGTGAATGACAATATTGTAAGAAGTACACCAAGAATTGAAAAAACGGGCGCTATATTCATATTAGCAATAAGCCTCTCTCAATTTAGCCATCCGCAGAATACATTGATATAGTCCGCAAAATATATTGATATATTTCAGGACTATTCATAAATGATTTCATTCTATTATTTTAATAATTCGAATTAACTTTAAAAACTAGTTCCCTAGCTGAATGTGTTTATAGAATCTATCTTTGAGCAACGGATCTTTTTTAAATTCACCAGTGAACTGAGTTGTTATCATTGATACATTAGGCTTTTTGACACCTCTTGTAGTCATACATTGGTGTTGTGCGTCAATTAAAATGGCTACACCTTTTGGTTTAAGTGCCCTTTGAATTGCATTCGATATTTGTGAAGTCATGGTTTCTTGAGTTTGTAATCTTCTGGAATATGAATCTAGCACTCTTGCTAATTTTGAAATACCGACCACCCTCTTATCTGGTAAGTAAGCAATATGTGCTTTTCCTAATATGGGAACTAAATGATGTTCACAATGACTTTCCACTGCAATATCTCTAAGCATTACGATGTCATCATATCCTTCAACCTCTTCAAAGGTTCGCTCTAGCATTTTTTCTGGGTCTTCTAAATAACCCGCAAAAAATTCTTCATATGCTCTAACTACCCTTGCTGGGGTGTCTAACAAACCTTCACGCAAAGGATTATCACCAGCCCAACGAAGCAAAATTTCAACCGCTTTTTCAGCTTCATCACGAGAGGGTTTTTCGAGTCCTATGCTATTTTCGGATTTGTCGATGGTATCATATGGTGTCATTTTAGAGTCCCGTTTGTATTAAATATGACCATGATACGCAACATGATTTGCGAACGATCATCTATTCACTAAATAATCCTGATTTTATTTCATTAACAAAAAAATAAGCAAAAAAACCGCTTAATTGTTATCATTTTGTAAATCTAGTTGCAACTGGATATGTATTTAATCATTCAACATTGATTTTACTCAAAAGCACTTTAGATACTTAAAGCTCTTGAATAGTTTCTAATTAAAAGAAAATACTTTAGTAATGAAATTTATTTACTAGTGTTTATTTGTGCCCATTCTGGAACCCAGGCCGGGTATGAGCTACAAGCTGAAAACGCTAAAATTGTGGAAAATAAAAATGCAGTCATAATTTTTTTAGACATAATTCTCTCATTAATTTAGTTATAAATTGTTTTAGAAGCATGTAACCTTAGTTTTACTTCTAAAACAAGTAATAAATTTGTTTAATTTTTTGATTTATGCAGCTATTTTTATACTGTTACTAAATAGTTAGGCTTGAAAAAACTTTTAGAATAGCATATACGAGAACCAAATTTATCCAATTTTTTTTCTTTAAAAAATCAGCCCTATAATTTTGTTAAGAAAATGTAAAATACTGTAAAATATAATATTTTCAGGTAGTTGCATTAATAAATTGGTAAAAAAAACCAAAATATCACATTAATTTAAGCCCTGCCAACCATAGTGTTTTGAAATTAAATTATACAAATGAATATCAGTAGGAAAAAGGACTAAGAGAAATGAATAAAATTGATTCAGTTGAAAAAAGAATCGCAATGATGACAGAAAATGGTTTTAACGAAGCTGAATTTATCACATTACAAAAGGCTATTATGGGAAAAAATGTACATACAAAAATCATCTCATCTCATATTGGGCTTGTTCATAGTGATTCAAAGACAGGAAATGGAATTAGTTATACCGTGGATCGTACGTTGTCAGAAACGTTAGCTATAGATTATGATTGTTTAATAATTGTTGGTGGTTCTGAACAAATTGAGTTTCTTTGCGAGGAACCACATGCTATTAGATTGATAAGAGCTTTTTTAAGAGAATCTATGCCTATCCTTGTTGTGAGTGAAGGATCAAAACTATTAAATGTTATTGGTGACACTCGATTTTCAGAACTATCTTATGAAAATAAGGAATACTTAAATTCAGACTCTGTTTTTTGGAATATTAATGGTAAAGGACTCGTTACAACTTTTAAAATATTTTTTGAAACAGTTTGTTCTAAGAAGTTAGAAAAAAGTGACAGCAAGGGAGTCGCAGCATAAATTCTTTACAGGATAAGTGAAATATATGGAAAAACTCTTATCTCCTTGCATAAGTATTTGCTATATCTCCAATACGACTGGTTTCTGCGAAGGTTGCTTTAGAACAAGAGAAGAAATTAGCCGATGGCGCTATATGTCTTTTGAAGAGCAAAAAAGAGTAATAAAAAAACTTCACGAAAGAGGTGAAACAAACAGTGGTCGTTCAAAACGGCGCCCTCGCTCAATAAAAAGACTCAAAAATTAATTAGGAATTTGTTAGAAAAATTCTTTTAGGTAGATTATTTATTAATGAATTTCCTTTTAATGTAATTTTAATACCTTAACGTTTTCTAATTTATATTTTTGTGAATATCATCATACGCTTTAACTATAATAAAAATTCGTATGTAAATTATTGTCTAAATTCATTTTGCAATTAAAATCTTGTTGTCTATTTTAAAAGAAAATCCGATGTAAGATTTTATCCTTAAGCAATATTAACGGATATTGTCCTTTTAAGATAATAGCAAAAATTGATGTGCGTTTTTGTTGCAGTTTCATTAAATTGATGCATACTGCGCTCGTAATAAAATCAATTTTGGAGTTTATAATATGCATCTTTATCGCACTCACAATTGTGGCGAGATATCAGAAAACGACGAAAATAGTCAAGTAAAAATTTCTGGGTGGGTTCATCGTAAACGCGACCACGGTTCTCTTTTATTTGTTGATTTGAGGGACCATTTTGGATTAACCCAATGTGTTGTTGACTCCTCTGACAAAGTGTTCACACTTGTTGAGTCGCTCCGAAATGAAAGCGTTGTGACAATAACTGGTGTAGTTAAAAAGCGAAGCAAAGAAACCATCAACAAAAATCTTAAAACAGGACAGATTGAAGTTGCAATAGAAGATATCACAATTCAATCAGAAGCTGACACATTGCCACTGCAAGTTAATTCTGATGAAGATGCAGGAGAGGAAACACGCCTTCGGTATAGATATTTAGATCTTCGAAGAACGCGCCCGCATAAAAACATTTTACTACGAAGCCAGATAATACAATCCATTCGAAATAGAATGGTTGAACAAGGATTTACCGAATTTCAGACTCCAATACTTACAGCTTCTTCACCGGAGGGCGCAAGGGATTTTTTAGTTCCAGCAAGGTTACATCCGGGTAAATTTTACGCTCTACCGCAGGCTCCGCAGCAATTTAAACAATTAGTAATGATGTCTGGATTTGACAAATATTTCCAAATCGCCCCCTGCTTCAGAGATGAAGATAGCAGAGCTGACCGAAGTCCAGGCGAGTTTTATCAGCTAGATCTTGAGATGAGTTTCGTCGAACAGTGTGATGTATTTGCTGCTGTTGAACCAGTGATAAAAGGAATTTTTGAACAATTTTCAGGGAAAAAAATTGATCCAATTTTTACCCATATTTCTTACGCTGACTCGATATTGAAATATGGAAATGATAAACCAGACTTGAGAATTCCCATCGAGATCTCAGATGTGACAGATATTTTTCGTGGCTCTGATTTCACGATATTCGCCAAAAATATTGAAAATGGTGCAGTCGTAAGAGCAATACCAGGTCCGAAATGTGGAAGTAGGGCCATAGCAGATAGAATGAATAGTTGGGCTCAATCAGAAGGAGCTCCAGGCCTAGGCTACATCATTTATTCAAGTGAGGAAGCTAAAGGACCAGTTGCTAAAGCGTTAGGTCAGGACAAGTCAAACCTCATTAAATCAAAACTTAATCTAAATGATGGCGATGCAGTATTTTTTGCTTGCGCATCAGAGAAAGACGCTTCGGCACTTGCCGGGCGTGCAAGAGTGCGTATTGGAACAGAACAAAATCTCATTGATAAATCAATTTTTAAATTTTGTTGGATTGTTGATTTTCCGATGTTTGAAAAAGACGAAATCACTGGTAAAATAGAATTTTCTCACAATCCATTTTCGATGCCTCAGGGTGGCATAGAGGCTTTAAATACGCAAGACCCACTAGAAATAAAAGCATGGCAGTATGATTTGGTTTGTAATGGGATAGAGTTATCAAGCGGAGCAATTAGAAATCATTTACCGGAGGTGATGTATCGCGCTTTTGATATCGCAGGTTATGGTCCCCAAGTAGTGGAAGAGAATTTTCCAGCTATGATTAACGCCTTTAAGTTTGGGGCTCCTCCGCACGGAGGTATAGCGCCAGGCATTGACAGAATTGTAATGCTTATTGCAGATGAGCCAAATATCAGGGAAGTTATTCTCTTTCCAATGAATGGTAAAGCAGAAGACCTAATGATGTCTTCACCATCTTCTGTCGAAGATAAACAGCTAAATGAATTGCACATTAGAAAAGCAAGTATTCAGTCAAAAAGCTTGCAGAAAGACACAAAACATTAGAATTAGTTTACAAAAAATTTAGATAAAAAAGAATCCTATTCACTTACTCGATATAAGCTATGTATAACTGATATTGATGAGGCAAGCAGCAATATTGCACCCGTTTGGTGCATGGCTCCAAGGTGAACTGGTGCAGCATTAATGAGTGTTAGAATTCCAAGTATAAATTGACCAGAGACAATTACCAACATAAGAGTTGCCTGCTTTACAGCAATTTTTGCTTTAATAGCGCTTTTCCATAAAAATAACACTCCGCAAGTCGCTATGAGGGCTAGCCAACGATGATGAAATTGCGCCGAAGCTGGGTTTTCGAAGGGATCTAAAAGACCTTTTTCTCCATATTCAACCGGGATAAAACCATCTCCCATCAAAGGAAAATGGTTATAGAGCAAACCTGCATTCATTCCTGCTACAAATGCTCCTGCGATTATAGTTAAAAATATCAGTCCAAAAACGAATGTTGGTATCCCGAATTGTATTTTTGAGTCTCCCAAAAATAAAGAGTGACCCAACCACAGTAAACACGTAAAAATACTTAGAGCTATAAATAAATGAATTGCAAGCCTATATTGGGAAACAGTTGGTTCATGGGAAAGTCCAGAGGTAACCATCCACCAACCTATAATCCCTTGGAGACCTCCAACTATACCTAAACCAATTAAAGGTAGTCTATATTTTGATGGAATTGTTTTTTGAAGAAAAAAATAAATGAGCGGAAAAATATAAAATACTCCTAATAGTCGTCCCCAAAGACGATGGAAATATTCCCAGAAAAAAATTTTCTTAAATTCATCCATACCCATTCCGAAATTTAATTGAGCATATTCAGGGCTTTTTTTATATAATTCAAAAACACGTATCCATTCATCATCATTTAAAGGAGGTAGCGTTCCAATTAACGGCCGCCACTCCACCATGGAGAGTCCTGAGCCAGTTAAACGTGTAATCCCACCAATGATTATCATCAATCCAACTAGAATTGCCATAAAGTAAAGCCAACATGCAATTATTCTTTGATCTTTTATGATAACGGAATTAGTCAATGTAAGAGCAACCTTTCGAAATTGATTTTTGGTAACATTTATCACATTTATTTTTGTTATTTGAAGTGCCTTTTTTAAAGAGCGGTAATGTAAAAATATTCTGAAGAAAGTTTTGGAAGTAATAAAAAATATCTTTTTATGCGAAACTATACTTGACATATAAAAGTCAAATTCCCACTTACGCATCAGAACAAGTACTTCTTTTAAGCAGAAGGGCTTTAATATTGAAAATTTAAACTATTAATATTTGGAGACGAAGGCATGAATTTCCGACCACTTCACGACCGAGTTGTTGTTGAACGACTTGAATCAGAAGAAAAAACTGCTGGTGGTATTATAATACCAGACACAGCAAAAGAAAAACCAATGCAAGGTAAAATTGTATCCGTTGGTGCGGGAGCAAGGGACGAACAAGGCAAAGTGCATCCATTAGACGTAAAAGCAGGTGATACAGTCCTGTTTGGGAAATGGTCTGGTACTGAGGTCAAAATCGAGGGAACAGATTACCTAATAATGAAAGAATCAGACATTATGGGAATATTAACTTAAACTCAATCGCTGATAGATGTTCAACAAAACAAAAATATCAATTAATGGATGTTTTTGTTTAACAACTTGTTTAAAAAATTTTAAAAATTAGATTAAAAAGAGGAAAAAATGGCTTCTAAAGATGTAAAGTTTGGCTCAGACGCACGTACCAGAATGATGGAAGGTGTAGATACATTGGCCAATGCAGTTAAAGTTACATTGGGCCCAAAGGGTCGTAATGTTGTGTTAGAAAAATCGTTCGGTGCTCCGAGGATAACAAAGGATGGTGTAACCGTTGCTAAAGACATTGAGCTAAAAGATAAGTTTCAAAATATGGGCGCACAGATGGTTCGTGAAGTTGCATCAAAAGCAAACGATACTGCTGGAGACGGGACAACAACGGCTACCCTATTGGCCCAGTCGATTGCACAAGAGGGGGCTAAAGCTGTTGCTGCTGGATTGAACCCAATGGATTTGAAGCGTGGCATCGATTTGGCTGTTGAGGCAGTAGTGAAGTCGCTTGAATCACAATCTCAAAAAATAACTACCTCTGACGAAGTTGCCCAGGTTGGTACGATTTCAGCTAATGGTGAAGCGGAAATTGGTAAGATGATCGCAGAAGCAATGGAGCGTGTTGGTAATGAAGGTGTTATTACAGTTGAGGAAGCAAAATCTCTTGAAACAGAGCTAGATGTCGTTGAAGGAATGCAGTTTGATAGAGGCTACCTATCACCATATTTCGTTACGGATGCGGAAAAGATGCGTGCGAGTTTAGAAGATCCCTACATTCTTCTCCATGAAAAGAAATTATCAAACTTACAAGATATGTTGCCTGTTCTTGAAAAAGTAGTCCAATCCAGTAGACCTCTCCTGATAATAGCAGAAGATATTGAGGGAGAAGCGTTAGCGACTCTAGTTGTTAATAGGCTTAGAGGTGGACTGAAAGTTGCTGCGGTCAAAGCTCCTGGGTTTGGAGATAGGCGAAAGGCAATGCTCGAGGATATTGCTACACTCACAAACGGTACCGTGATTTCTGAAGAGGTCGGTATTAAGCTTGAAAGTGTAACGCTTGAGATGCTTGGAACAGCTAAGCGTGTTGAAATAACAAAGGAAGACACAACAATTGTTGACGGTGCTGGTGATAAAGAAGAAATCGAAGCACGTTGTAATCAAATACGTGCACAATCAGAAGAAACCACCTCAGATTATGATAGGGAAAAACTTCAGGAACGACTGGCCAAACTAGCTGGTGGTGTCGCCGTAATTCGCGTTGGTGGAGCGACAGAAGTTGAAGTTAAAGAGCGCAAAGATCGTGTTGATGACGCGATGCATGCAACGAGAGCTGCGGTACAAGAAGGAATTGTTGCTGGTGGAGGTGTTGCGTTGGTTAAAGCCCTGTCAAGTTTGGATAAATTAAAGTCTGCAAATGGCGACCAAGAGGTCGGTATTCGTATCATTCGGAAAGCATTGGAATCACCTGCTCGCCAGATAGCAAATAATGCTGGGGCAGACGGCTCGGTAATTGTAGGTAAACTTATTGAGGAAGATAAGCCCACGATTGGCTATGACGCTCAAACTGGTGAGTTTACAGACATGATAAAGGCCGGAGTAATTGATCCTACCAAGGTAGTTCGCTCAGCCCTGCAAAATGCTGCATCTGTTGCTGGCCTTCTTGTAACAACAGAGGCTATGGTTGCAGAGCTAGATGAACCAAAGCCAGCTGCCCCTGCACCTGACATGGGCGGAATGGGCGGAATGGGTGGAATGGGATTTTAAGAGAAACCCGATAACATTCTCAAAAATTATGTAAAGTTAAAGCCAGATAGAGAAATCCTATCTGGCTTTCGTTTTTGTTTTTAGCTAAAGAAAGCTTTGAACTTGAAAGATAGCATCTTTTAAAGATATACGCTGAACTTCTACTTCTGATGGAAATGCAGATGTAAGACGGGTTGGAAGACCACTATCAAGCATAACAAACACACCCCTATCATCAGCTTTTCTTATTAATCTTCCAAAAGCTTGCCGCAATTTCATTCTGGTGATTCTATCTGTAAACTCTGTTTTTCCAATCCATTTAGCGCGTGCTTTAAAAAGTATATCTGGCCGTGGCCAGGGAACTCTATCATAAATTATCATTCGTAAGGCTTTTCCTGGTACATCAATACCGTCCCTTACAGCATCTGTGCCTATTAAACAGCTCTCGATATCAGCCCGAAATAACTGTAATAATGTTTGCAGATTAATCTGGTCTATATGCTGGGCGTATAATGGGATATCAGCAGCAGCTAATTCTCCAGCTAGGAAGGGATAAATTGCTCTAAGTCTCTGAATTGCTGTAAATAGACCAAGGCTGCCACCACCTGCTTCTTTCATTAAAGAAGCCATAGCAAAACCACTAGCTGCTGGTTGTTCTTTAGCTATGTCTTTTATAATAAGTATTCGAGTTTGATTCTTGTAATCAAAGGGTGATTCATGGATGCTAAATATAGCAGGATGACCAAGATGGTTTGCCCCCGTCATTTGCATTGCACTTTGCCAGCTAGTAGTGTCGTCTCCTTTAAGTGAGTTGATTTTTGCGGCTATATTTATATCTCGTAAAGTGGCTGATGTGATTACAACGCCCTTTGCTTTTTGCAATACAGCTTCACTAAATGGAATAGTTGGGTCTAGCCAGTGTCGGTGAAGTCCGATATCTCTGTCCTCGCCCTCTATTCTGCTTATTTGCATCCAGTCAATGAAGCCGTTTCTGCCTATTTTATCATTCTCTGAAGATACCAAGTCTTGTAATTGTAATGACCAAGAAGATAAGGGCATAATAGCGCGTTGCTGAAGGCTATTTATGATTGATTCAAAACGAGACTTAGTCTGACTCTCTAAATTTTCAGAATTTTTACCCATCGTGGATATTAAAATGTCTTCTAGCTTTTTAATTAAAGTCAAAAGTGAGTTTAAGTTCTCTGAAAAATCTTGGGCAGCTTCTAGAATATCAGGAGGGACTGGATAAATTTCACTTTGGATGTCATAGAGACTATTTATATTTTTAATTCGATTATATAAACACATTCTTAGCGCTGAAAAAAATATCTCTGCTGTACCAAATTTAATTGAGGACGATATACGGTTTTGCCAACCGCTGCTTGGTAATTCACGAGCAGCACCAATTATTAGGTCTATTATACTTAATGCATTTTCGTCTCCATTAATCAAATCTGAAACTCTATTTCGTAAACCGCGCATTCGGCCTTTTAGGCCATCCTCATTACCTCTAATCCATCTTCGCATTTCTGAGGTCTCAATAGCTGTCAAAGCGCTGCTGAAGGCAATGTCTGCAGCGTCAAATACGTGATGACCTTCATCAAAAATTATTTTAGTTGATAGGGCATGATTTTCTTTGTTTGAAAAAGCAGACTGTATTATTGATAGTGCGTGATTGGCAATAACAATATCTGCTCGACGTGCCTCTCGAATAGGTTTTTCTACAAAACATTTTTTATAATGACGACAAGCAGAATGAATACACTCTCCTCTCCTATCTGCAAGGCCAAGAGAATATTTACTATTAATCAGGTCTACAAGCCATGCTGGAAAATTTGCTCCTGTTAAATCTCCGTCTGGAGAAGCACTAGCCCACCGAGCCATTAAACCAAGAGCAATCGCATTTTTTGGTTTTCCAGGCATCTGTAATAATGCTTCTTCTAGATTAAGAAGGCAGAGATAATTTTCTCTACCTTTTCGAATTACAACTCTTTTATTCTCTTCAGTTTTTGATTTGTTAATTGAATTGTGAGCAGTAGACTCATTTTTTTCTGGAAGTCTTCGGAGTTCATCCGCAATTTGATGCTGTAGATTGCGCGTGTAGGTAGATATCCAGACTGTGCTATCATTTACTTCCGCCCATAGACTAGCAGGGGCAAGATAACCAAGAGTTTTTCCTGTTCCAGTTCCGGCTTCAGATAATAAAAGTATTGGATTTAGTTTGTTATCAGGCTTATCAAAAACCCTACAATTTGTTGCCGTATAATCTATTTGTGCTTCTCTAATTTCTGAGTTTGGGCCAAGCATCTCAGATAATCTATTTTTTGCCATATCGGGTAGTATTGGCTTCATGCCAGGTTCTCCTCTCAGGGGAAAATCTTTTGCCTCCTTCAAATTATTCCAAATAGCAGCATGCGCAGAATTTGGAGGACCTGTTGATATTTTGTCTCTTCCTAAGAGAGGTAGAATTAGCGCAGCCCAAAGCCATCCCCCCTTCCCCATCATTTCTGCTATATTTCCGAGATTACTTGCCAAATTTAAAGAATTTTTTTCAGGATTATCTATTGCAAATTCAGATAAGTTATTTAACAAATATTGCGCAGTAGTTCGTAAAAAAATAGTTTTATCAACAGTTGTTTTTGGAAGGGCAAGGCCTGTAGCTATGGCGAGCCCAGAAGGGTTTGGAATACAAAATTCAGCTGGTTTAACAAAGGCAAACAGTTCAAGTATATCAAGACTCTTATTAAGTTTTATGCCAATTTTTTTTTCAGTCCATTTTCTGTGGCAAATTAGAGGAGGGTTTTCATTAGCCAACAACTCAATTAGTTCTTCATTAGAGGGAGTGCAAATCTCTCCATCGGTTGAAACCCAGTTATTGTTATTAATAGTAGGGTATAAAATTGGATAATCAGCAATATCAGGGCTAAGGTAGTTGAAAATTGGCATAATTCTAACATAGGGATTGGAATTAAATCACGCTAGTTGTATTCCCTTATATTGGTAAAAACTGTAACTTTGAATATTATAATAATAATTTTTCTGGGCAATATTTTTTTGATTCTTTTATGCCTAGAAAAAGGGTTTTTTCTTATAAATAATTTCTACTAGAAAACAGATTAGTTACAGTTTACACAAAATAAAAAAGCAAAAATGTTTATCTCCAACTATTGGGAATTCGAGGATGTCAAATAAGCCACATTTTAATCATCTAATAGCCAATCTTGCTGATGAAGCAAAAGCCTGGCCATTTGTGGAAGCAAGAAGTCTTATTAAAAGACTAGAGTCCAAACAAGATAATACGGGAAAAGAGGTAATATTTGAAACGGGTTATGGGCCTTCTGGATTGCCTCATATTGGTACATTTGGAGAAGTGGTCAGAACTAGCATGATTCGTTATGCATTTGAAGTACTAACAGGCAGAAAAACACGTCTTATTTGTTTTTCAGACGATATGGATGGATTGCGAAAAGTTCCAGAAAATGTTCCAAATCAAGAAGAGTTAGCTAATTTTCTTGAAATGCCCTTAACAGAGGTTCCCGATCCCTTTCGGACACATACTTCATTTGGGGCACATAATAATTCAAGATTACAGAAATTTTTGGATAGTTTTGGTTTCAAATACGAGTTTTTAAGTGCTACTGAACAATACCAATCTGGGAAGTTCGATAGAGCTTTGTTAGATGTATTGGATAATTACGAGAATATAATAAATATTATTTTACCAACTCTAGGAGAAGATAGAAGAGCAACCTACAGTCCATTTTTGCCAATCTGTCCAGATACTCGAAAAGTTTTGCAAGTACCTCTTACTGGACACGATAAAGAGGCTGGAGAGATAAGTTATATTGATCCGATAACAGGTAGCGAGAGAGTAACCAAAGTTACTGGAGGATGCTGCAAACTTCAGTGGAAAGCTGATTGGGCAATGCGATGGCATGCACTGGGTGTGGATTATGAAATATCGGGAAAGGATTTGATAGAGTCGGTAGCGTTGTCATCAAAAATTGTTAGGACTCTCGGATCAGTTCCCCCTGCTGGTTTTTCTTATGAGCTATTTTTGGATCAAAATGGAGAAAAAATTTCCAAATCGAAAGGTAATGGACTTTCCGTTGAAGAATGGCTTAACTATGGGAGTCCTGAATCTTTATCATTGTTTATGTATACGCAGCCAAGAAGAGCAAAAAGATTGTTCTTTGATGTGATACCAAAAACTGTAGATGAATATTTTACCTATTTAGGTAAAATAGCTGAATGTGATGATGCAAGTTTACTTGAGAACCCAGCATGGCATATTCACAAGGGCACTCCTATGGCAATAAAATTGCCTGTAAGTTTTAATCTACTATTAAATCTTGCTGGTGTGTGTGTAGCAGAAGATAATGAGGTTATGTGGTCTTATGTCGAAAAATATGCCCCTGGTGTGACTCCCGAGACACATCCTCATCTTGATAAGTTAATTAAATATGCGGTTACTTTTTATAAGGATAGAGTGCGCCCAAATAAATTATATCGGTTTGCTAACACCGAAGAAAAAACTCATCTCCAAGACCTAAAAGATGCTCTTTCTAAATTACCAGAGGATGCAACTGCTGAAGAAATACAAAATCAAATTTATGCCATAGGTAAGCAGGCAAAATTTGAAAATCTAAGAGACTGGTTTAGTTGTTTATATCAAATTCTTCTAGGACAGACACAAGGGCCTCGTATGGGCAGTTTTTTTAAATTATATGGTCTGCAACCAAGTCTTAAATTACTTGAAGATGCACTTAACGATAGATTGGGACAAAAAAATTAAAAATGATCTGGAAAATGCTAGCAAATGTTTTAAAGGCCCTTCCAGGCGAGGCATCACATAAAGTAACGGTTGCTGCTTTGTCAAAAGGAATTTACCCAAGATATTCGCCTATTCAATTACCAACTGAAATAGGCGCTCTTCGGTTTCCTAATCCAATCGGATTAGCAGCAGGATTTGATAAGAACGGAGAGGCTATTTCCGGATGTTTTGCGCTCGGTTTTGGAAGCGTGGAAATAGGAACTGTTACCCCGCTACCACAGCCTGGAAATCCTAAGCCAAGAGTTTTCAGACTACCTGAGGATGGTGCTTTTATTAATAGGTATGGTTTTAATAGTGATGGGATGGAGGCCGTAGCGGTGCGTTTATCCAAATGGCGTAAATGCAATAAAACAGATCAATTAATTGGAATGAATATAGGTGCGAATAATATAACAGAAAATAAAGTAGAAGATTATTTTTCCGCTTGCTTGGGACTTGCTGGATTAGCAGATTATTTAACGATAAATATCAGTTCACCTAATACTATCGGACTTAGAGATTTGCAAAAAACTTCATTTTTAAAGCAAATAATTAAGAGTGTAAAACTAGCATTAGTAGAAGCAAATTTGGTAAAACCTATTTTCATAAAGTTGGACCCTGACCTAAATAAATTAGATTTATTTTCTGCTATTGAAGTAATGATCAATGAGGGAATTGCTGGTGCAATTATCAGTAATACAACACTTTCAAGGAATAATTTAAATAATAGAAAAAATATAAAACAGGCGGGGGGGTTGTCTGGGGTGCCTTTATTTAGGCTATCTAGTGAAAAACTATCGGAGGCGTATATTTTTGCGGAAGGACATATTTCGTTTATTGGGGTGGGGGGTATTTCCTCGGTTAAGGATGCATATACTAAAATATTACTTGGTGCAGATATTTTGCAATTATATTCTTCACTCGCTTTAAAAGGTCCTCATATAGCGAACCATATTAATATTGGCCTTGCCAAATTATGTGTTGGCGAAGGAATAAATAATTTAAAGGAGGTTTGCGGTAGTTTTAATTCTTTTTCCAAAGCTCAAAGACACTCTGAACATGCTGTAAAAGCACATCTAAACAAACTTTACTATTAAGATTTTGAATTGAATATGTTTATAATAATGGAACAGAGTATCTAGATGTTTTTATTTATCGACAAAGGTAGTTCCTGATTGAATCCATGAAAAACATAAATGAAAAAACCATAATCCCGATCGAATTTTGTGTCCTTTCCAAACAAATTTTCAAATTACAACATAAAAAAAACTCAAAAGCTGTATTGCTCTAGAGGAGTTGACCTATTAGCTAGATTGCTTTATACGCTTGAATTTAATGATACAATAGAAAAATTTTTTAAAGGATTTTCGATGTCTAAACGTTGTCAGATTACAGGTAAAACCGTTATGAGTGGTAATAATGTTAGTCACGCTAACAATCGAACGCGTAGAAAGTTTCTGCCAAATTTACAAGTAACAACTATGCAATCGGAGATTCTTGGTCGCTCTGTAAAATTGCGGGTATCAACCAGTGCTATTCGTACTGTTGAAAAACATGGCGGTATAGATCCTTATCTTATTCAAGCTAGGAACAGTGAATTGGCAGATGAAGCGCGTGCATTGAAGTCAGAAATCATTGCCGCTCAAAAGAGTTAAATTCCTTTTTATTTTCTCTGAACTTTATTTTTGTAATTATTTCAATTAGCAAAAACCCTTCGGGGTGATTTAGTGTTTTCGTCAAATAAATCTGCGAGCTGAGACATTACGACACCACCCAATTGCTCTGCATCGGTTATTGTCACAGCTCGTTCATAGTAACGGGTAACATCATGGCCAATACCAATTGCCAGTAATTCAACAGAAGAACGTTCTTGTATCAGAGAGATAACCTGTCGTAAATGTTTTTCAAGGTAATTTCCGCTATTTGCTGAAAGTGTAGAGTCATCTACAGGAGCGCCATCTGAGATAACCATCAATATTTGTCTATCTTCATGACGAGCAAGTAACCTATTGTGAGCCCACAGCAAGGCTTCACCATCTATGTTTTCTTTAAGAATACCTTCACGAAGCATTAATCCTAATGAACGTCTTGCTCGGCGATAAGGTATATCACCTGCTTTATAAATGATATGTCGCAAGTCATTTAATCTTCCGGGTTTATCTGGTTTTCCTTCAACTTGCCACTCTTCCCGGGACTGTCCGCCTTTCCAAGCTTTTGTTGTAAAGCCAAGGATTTCAACTTTTACACCACACCTTTCTAAAGTGCGAGCAAGAATATCTGCAGTGACAGCGGCAATTGTAATAGGTCGACCACGCATAGAACCAGAATTATCCAATAGCAAGGTGACAACTGTGTCCCTAAATTTAGTGTCCTGTTCTTGTTTGAATGATAATGCAGATAGAGGCTGGGTGACTACACGATGTAGTTTCCCTGCGTCTAACACACCTTCCTCGAGGTCAAAATCCCAAGATCGATTTTGGTAAGCCATTAGTTTACGTTGTAGTCTGTTGGCTAATTTTGCAATTACACTGGTTAGGCTTTCAAGATGCCTATCAAGAAGTCCTCTTAGCCTATCAAGCTCTTCAGAGTCACATAACTCCGAAGCCTCTATTACTTCGTCAAACTTATCTGTAAATACTCTATACTCATGGTTTCGGATGTTATCAACTGATTTATAATCTCTAGGGTCTCCTCCTGGCGAATCTCCTTCTGTATGGCCATCCATCTCCTGTTCTGCTTCTTCGTCTAATCCATCATCGGAAGCCATTGCTGCAGCATCACCTTCCGTTTCTATAGACTGCGAGTCATCTCCATCAGACTCCTCCTCCCCCAATGCAGAATCAGCTTGCTGTTCCCTCTCTTGTTCATCTTCAGTTTGTTGGCTAGTGCCATCATCCCCTTCGCCTTCCTCTCCACCTTCAGAATTTTCTCCAAGGTCACTTTGTAATGCCCCGATTAATTGTTTAGCGAAATCTGCAAATACAATTTGATTTTGAGTGGCTGTCTTCATCTTTTCCAATAAATTTCCAGCTTTAGACACGATAAACGGCCTCCACAAATCCATTGCCATGCCAGCCGCGGAAGGTGGAGCTTCACCGGTTAATTCTTCTCGGATAATTAGTCGTACAGCTTCTGATAAGCCGTTTTCTATTTGGTCAGATGCCTCTGGTGAGGGAACGCCTAAAGGGTGTAGTGTGTAATGGGACTCAAGGCGTTCAGTAAGATTTTTCCGTACCCCTGCCATATCATTGGCTCCGATAGCTTCAACTCTGGCTTTTTCTGCAGCTTCAAATATTATTTTGGCAGCGGATGATTTTGGGCTAACTCTTTGATGGGTTTTCTTATTGTGATGTGCAAGCCATAAACCAGCAGCATCACTGGCCCCTCTTAGCTGGTTTTCTGACTTAACAGAACGCTCTGATGGCGGCGCGGGCAGTCTTACGGCATCGTTGGATATAAGGCTATCTTGACCAACATATCTAACTTCATGTTGGGTACCACCTGCTAATGCTCGCAAGCTTGCCGCATTTGCTTTCAAAAATATTTCATCTATAGGCTTGCTCACTATGACAGACCGTTTCTGCTTCAGGAAGGTTTGGTTGAGAAGTCAGATGACTCAGGTAGGTCGACACCAAATACCCGCTGATAATATTCTGCTATAATTGGTCGCTCTACCTCATCACATTTATTTAAAAAGCTTAATCTGAAAGCGAGAGTTATATCGTTAAAAATACGAGCGTTTTCAGACCAAGTAAGAACTGTTCTAGGTGACATAACAGTAGATAAGTCACCAGCCATGAAACCTTTTCTGGTTAGGTCAGCTAAACGAACCATTTGTGAGACCTGCTCTTTACCCTGCTTTGTATCATAACTTTTTTGTTTTGCGACAATTATATCTACTTCATCAGAATGCGGTAAATAATTTAGGGTAGCCACTATAGACCATCTATCCATCTGGCCTTGGTTTATTTGCTGAGTGCCGTGATATAGACCTGTTGTATCACCGAGACCAACTGTATTTGCAGTCGCAAATAATCTAAAACTAGCATTTGGGTGAATGACTTTATTAGTATCAAGCAATGTTAATTTTCCATCCACCTCTAACACACGTTGTATAACGAACATTACATCTGCTCGTCCCGCATCATATTCGTCAAAGACTAAAGCAACTGGATTTCTTAATGCCCAAGGCAACAAGCCTTCCTTGAATTCTGTTACTTGTTTACCATTTTTTAAAACAATCGCATCTTTACCTATAAGATCAATTCGGCTTATATGGCTATCTAAATTAATTCGGAGGCAAGGCCAATTTAACTTGGCTGCTACCTGTTCAATATGAGTTGATTTACCCGTTCCATGGTATCCTTGTATCATCACCCGCCGGTTGAAGGCAAACCCAGCTAAAATTGCAAGAGTTATATCGTGGTTAAACTGATAATCTGGGTCCAATGTAGGAACATATTCAGAGATATTAGAAAAACCAGGAACTTCCATATCCAAGTCTAATCCAAATGTTTCTCTTACATTATAATTGGTATCTGGAGCTGGTATCGAATGTGCGTCAATGCCGTTATTGATGATTTCAGACAAAAGAGTTCACCTTTCTAATTATTGAAGATGGGCTTAAGTTTTATTTAGTACTATTAATGTTATAATTTTGTGTCAATTTATTGATTATCAATGATAAAATCCACCCCAAAAAATGTTTTTTAATACCTATTTAGATTTTGACACAGCTTCAGGATATAATTGTTTTAATATGCTATAAGCAATATTAATTTCTTTTAATCGTTCTTCAGCTCCTGTATCCCCCTGATTTTTATCTGGATGGTTTAACTTCGCTAATTTTTTATAGTGTTGTTTTATTTCTTTTTGTTCGGAACAAGGCTCCATGTCAAAAATTTTCCAAGCCCATCGTTCGTCTGGATGCATAGTTTGCTGAACTTCAGTTTTTTTCCCTATTTTATTACTTGAAAACAATCCGAATACATCTTCGGAAGTGAAATTACTAGAATTTTGATGATAAGAATCTGTTCCTCCAGTTCCGAATTTCCAACTTGGCCGCTCCCACGTAGTTGCACGCCTAATTTCAGCTTCAAGTGCATCTCCATTTAAACCATCAAAGTAATTCCAACCTTTGTTATATTCGCGCACATGCTGAAGACAGAACCATAAATAGGATCGTAATTCATCGCGGTTACGTGGTGCGGGATAAATGCCATCTTCTGAACAATGTTCCGCGTCACATTTTTTTGTTTGTGAGGTTTCCTCTTTGAGTCCTCTAATTTCTGGTATCTTTGCTTCCGTCATGTTGGTAAACTAAGGTCATAAGTTCATTAAAACAAGGTGATAGGTTAAATTTAAAGATTTAATCGAATTTTATTTTCAAATAAATTATAAATTGCAATGAAAGAGTAAAAAAATGTCAACTAAGAGTCTAATAGAGAATTTATTAAATGACGCATTTTCTCCAAATTTTTTAGAAGTACGAGATGTAAGTGCGGCTCATTATGGCCATGTAGGTGCAAAAGAGGGGGGGGAAAGTCATTTTGAAGTGGATATTGAAGCTAATGCATTTTCCGAAAAAACCAGAGTACAATCTCATCGATTAATCTACGGGGTATTAAAGCCCTTGTTAGATTCTTCAGTACATGCTGTAGCTTTGAATGTTAAGTCAATTTAAATCAGTATAATTTTATTTATTGTTAGCCTTTGAATAGGCTATACAGCTATTTTTTAGATTATTTTCTTGATTAATTTCCGGTACTTTATTTGATTTCATCCCCCTCCTTCTTTGACGAGATATTTCGCCTCCGATAGTTTGATATGCTGTAGTTGCAAGAGGTCCTGTCAATTCAGTGATATGTGTGCATCCAGAAGGTCCACCAATCCTTTCTTGAACGCGCCGCTTCCAACCGGGGCCTATCTTTATCCCAATCAAGTTTTTAAAGTATTCCGCTCCTTTTGGACAAATTTGATAAGGACCCGAAATTGTTATCGCATGAGCATCCTTCACTATTAGATTTACATCAACTGTTATTCTCACTTTCATGTGATGATAGGGTGTATTTTTTTTGACGATGCCATGTGTGTCAGATGGGAAATCATAGGTTTTACTGTCAGTAAGCACAGCTTCGATATCGAAATCTCCATCTTTTCTTATATAACCCATACAGCTAATATTTCTATTGTGGACGAGTTCACGATCTTCAGGGTTCTGCAGATTCATCTTAAGCCTCAATTTTTTTTGTAGTTATGCTGAATCTTTTATTCGGATAACGTAGAAAATGATTTTTTTTGGCCAACATATTTTTGTTTCGTCCATATTCTAAGACTTGTAATTTGGTTATTTTGTCTATGAATAACGCGAAAGCGCATTCCATGAATATTAAACTCTCCTCCTGGGAGAGGAATAGTTCTAGTTTCATGTAACAATAACCCAGCTATTGTAGATGCATCACTATCAGGCAGATTAATATCTAGTATTCTGTTTAGATCTCGAATAGTAACGTTTCCATCAACCACATATGAACCATCAGCTTGCGCGGTGCAACCAGCTAGTTCTACATCATGCTCATCATCAATATCACCTACAATTTCTTCAATGATATCTTCTAGTGTCACAATGCCTCTAAAATCACCATATTCATCTACTACAATTGCAAAATGCTCCCTCCTTGTTCTAAATGCTTGAAGCTGATTAGCAAGCAATGTTGTTTCTGGAACAAAGTAAGTAGGGCTAGCTATTTTGGCTAGGTCAAACTTTTTTTTCTTATTTTTGTTGTTAGAGTTTTGCAGAGCTCTTAAGAGGTCTTTTACATGTAAAACACCAATTATATTTTCAGGTTTTCCGGAGTATACAGGTAAGCGAGTGTGAGGTGAGTTAAGAACAAATGAAACAATATCTTCTGGTTTCTCCTCTACATTTACCATAGATACTGAGCCACGATGTGTCATTATTTCATCTACAGTCAGTTCGGATAAATCCAAAACTGAAGATAACATCGCTTTTGTTTCTTTTAGCTCTGAAGTACTTTCTCCCATTTGAAGGTCAATCATACCTCTGAGCTCTTCTTCTCTATCTTCAGAAGATTCGGAGTTTCTTCCAAGAAAAATATGAGAGATCCATCTCATTGTCATTGTAAGAGGAGTTAAAATTAGAACAATAAAACGAATTGGAGTTGCAACAACTAGAGCAAATTGATTTGCATTTTTAATAGCGTAAGTTTTAGGTAATACCTCAGCAAAAATAGTGATTAAAATTGTCATCACTAAAGTTGCTATGAAAACACCTGAGTCGTCAAAAAATGCTATCGCCGCTGAAGTCGCGAGTGCCGATGCTAATACATTTACAGCATTGTTTCCTATAAGTATTGCACTTATAAGGGAGTCTTTGTCATTTTTAAGTTTTTCTACTAACGACGCATTTCTATTTCCGTTATTTGCAAGTTGACGCATTTTTGCATCAGAAGCGGCTGTGAGACCAGTTTCAGAGCTTGAAAAAAACCCTGATGCAAAAATCAAAATAATTATTGAAACAATCAAAGTCCAATATTCAAACATTATTGACTCCCTTGGCAATAAAAAATGATGAAATTTCCTCTTCTGATATATTTGGGACAACACAAGCTCTTCCAATTCTATTTGCCAGAATAAGGGTTAATTTGTTAGCAACAATTTTTTTATCTTTTTTCATGTGTTCAATGATTTGAGGAATTGGAGCTTTTCCAGCTGGAAGAGATGCGTAATTATCTGGTAACCCAACCTGTGCAAGATGAGAGTGGACACGAGCCGCATCCTCTTTTGAACACAGTTGTTTTGTATAAGAGAGGTCAAATGCTAGTCCTAAACCTGCGGCAACTGCTTCTCCATGCAATAATTCTCCGTTATACTTGGCAATAGCCTCAAATGCATGGGCAAAAGTATGACCGAGGTTTAGCAAAGCACGCGTTCCTTTTTCCGTTTCATCTGAAGCAACAATTTCTGCTTTCATTTCACAAGAGCGTTTGACTGCATATATTACTTTATCTTGTTTTAAGTCCAATATATCGGACCAGTTTTTTTCTAACCAGTTAAAGAAATTAGCGTCGCCAAGAAGCCCATATTTTACTATTTCAGCATAACCTGAAAGTAATTCCCTTTTTGAAAGAGAGTTTAATACGTTAGTGTCAGTAAGGACTATTTTTGGTTGATGAAAGGCGCCAATCAAATTTTTACCTGCTTGCGCATTTATTCCAGTCTTACCTCCCACAGAACTATCAACCTGAGCAAGAAGGCTGGTTGGTATTTGAATATATTCAATTCCTCTAAGAAGACTTGCAGAGGCAAAGCCGACTAGGTCTCCAATAACCCCACCACCAAGAGCGATAAGAATTGTGTTACGGTCAATTCCGATATTAAGAATGTCATTACAAATTTCAGTAAAAACAGATAAAGATTTAGAGTTTTCACCTGAAGGAACTTGCAAATTATTTAGTTTGCCACAAATTGGGGAAATTGTTTTAGCGAGTAAATTTTGATAAATAGGGCCAATAGTAGTATCCGAGATTATGATACAATGTCTGTTAGACACAAAATCATAAAGATAAGTATCAGCAGCTTTTAGTAAATTAGGTCCTATTAAGATTGGGTAGGATCTATCGTTTAAGCCAACATTTATTTTTGTAGCCTTGGTCATTCTATGTCCTCAAACCGAGATGATTTTAACCTTAATATATTTCTATCCTTAAGCTCTTTTATTATGATGTTTAAGGATTGAGTAGTAGATAGATTGTCTGTATCGATAACAATATGAGCTTTCTTATAAAAAGGTTCTCGCTTTTTATATAAACTGGCCAACGTTAAAAGCGGGTCACCGTTTGCAAGTAAGGGACGATTTTGAAAATTTTCCATTCTAGCTAATAATGTTTCTGGTTTTGTACGAAGCCATATTGTAACAGAAGTATTGTTTAGCATCTCTCTAATTTCATCAGAAATGAATGTTCCCCCGCCTGTCGATAAAATAACTGGGGAACGCCTAAGAATGTCGGCTATTACACGATTTTCGATATTCCGAAATTTTTCTTCTCCGCTGAGTTCAAAAATTTCTGGAATTGATATCCCAGCACGCTGAACAATTTCTTCGTCACTATCAACAAAATCTGCACATATCGTTTTGGCAAACTGTCTACCAAGCGTTGTTTTGCCTGCGCCCATCAATCCTATAAACGCTACTGTATTTGATAAAATGAAATTTTGCTTGTTTTTCATAATATACTTTTTAACGACCTTACAAGCTTTCGGCAAATAAGAACTTAATAAAAAAAGAGAAAAATAAATGGCACCTGCAAATTTTTTAGTGCCGCATTCACGCCATAATCATATTCTAGATCATTTAATACGCTGTTTAATTTCCAGATTAGTATGGATTTTAGGGTTTAAAGTGCTAGTTTGGGTTGCAAGTGATTGAAGATAATGAGGCTTGAAATGAAGATGTTTTTCACAGGTATAATCCTAATTATAATTAGCGTAGTTTTAGGCTCTGTGTTTTTGTCTAATTGGAATATACCAGCACCAACTAAAATAGTGTCTGAAGTAATAGATGATAGTAAATTCAGGAATTAAAATGGCAGTTTGGGCAAGATTTTTTTTAACATGCATTTTCATGTTTGTTATACCTCAATCAGGATTATCTGAAGACATTATTTACGATAGAAATTCTAATTTGGAAGATAATATAAACCCTCCTCAAAATTTACCTCAGGATTCACTGCAATCATTTTTTCCGCCGACGCAAGTGCCATTGGAAGAATACACTACGCCCATCGTAACTCAGAAAAATAATCAACCGGAATTAAATTTATTTGATTTAACTGCAACTATTTTAGATGAAGAGACTGACAACCAAACAGAAATTCTTACTGAAAATAGCGCTGAAATATCCAATATTAAAAATGATAAAGACGCTGGTCAGTCTATTTCAAAAGAACAGTTAATAGATAGTGATGTATTTAATGATAATATTGCATTTGAGCGGGGTATTATTCCTTCTAAGGACAACACATCTGACATTGATAAGCTCATCAGCGAACTATTTCCCGCGGAAGTTGTTGGGTCAGAAGCTAAATCCAATATGCAGATTGATGAAAATTCATTACAGCCAAAATTTACGGACAGCGCCGACCAACAGATTCAACAAAATAGTAATCTTGTCACGCCTTCAGTTAGCATAGACTTACGAGAGTTATCTGGTGTGGGATTGGTAACAACTGGAATATCTGATTGGCAGCAGAGAGAAATGCCATTTAATATATTACTTTGGAACGGGTCTAAGCCAGAAAATATTGAATATTTATATCAAGTGAGTGAGCCTTATGGGTCATCTAAAACAATAAACTCACTGGTCTATTCCTCTATAATTAGAAAATCAGCGCCTCCCAGTGGAGTTACTGGTAATATTGCGTTGTCACAATCATTGGTTTTTGCTCGGATGGAATGGCTGGCGCGAGCAGGTAGATCGGAAGCCTTGGCAGATCTTATTCGAAAGCTACCTGAGGATGACAAGGGATGGGAAATTTGGCAGAGATGGCTTGGGGCATATGATTTATTGTCATATAACGATTCCCAAACTTGCACTAAAGCAGATAAAAAAGTATCATTGGAAATTGATACTTTCTGGCTTAAAGTACAGATACTATGCAGAGTTATAGATGGAGCGTACGAGGATGCCCTGTTTTTAGCTGAGTTGATGAGTGCAAGCGGAGAAGAGGACCCCTTATTTTTTGCATTACTTCAAAATTTTCAATCTTCTCAATCAATTAATAACATTCCAACACAGTCCTCTTTAACACCGCTTCATTTAATTTTAATGGATCTAGCGCAAGCTCCTATTGAATGGCACCAAATTTCAGAACTTCCACTTTCAATGATGCAAGCGAGCAATCTAATTAAAAATACGACACGAGAAGCTAGGTTAGCATTTGCTATGAGACAAATTTTACAACAGAGTGATACAGCATATGAAGCTTCAGCTCTCATTCGCAGTTTGTATGACCCAGAACGTCAAATGGAGACAGATTTTAGTATATTACAAAACACAAAAGGTGACTTAAGGCTTATAGCTAGTGCGGAAATTTATGCAGCGTTGGCTGGAAATATGTTTCAAGCAGAAATCCAAAGAGATTACGATCTTCTTTTTTTAGCCTCATTTAAGGAGGAGGTTGAGTTCGGGAATGGTAAAGCATTATTACCATTTTATGCTGAACTGGCCAGAACGCGACTAAGCGCAGACTCATTGCCTGTAATACCACTTGAATTAAAAACACAATTTGAGCAAATTATTTTGGTTGATGACTTACAAAACATGTCTATTCAAAATATTTTAGACTCATCTGAAGATATTAATCCGTTATTGCTTATGTTCAATATTGATAAAGCTGAAAAATCATCCTTAGATGTGCTTCAAGAATTAGGTTTATGGCATCTTCTACCTGTTTTTGATCAAGCATCAATGATTAAAGTGTCCTTTGATTGGCTTGAATCAGCCTCGATGAAGACGACTAAACCAACAGCCTACGAGAGCTTAGAATTAGAACCAATGTTGAAAAATGCGTTACTCTCATCATCGGGTGGTCAACGAACAGCAGAGACAATTTTGATTATATCTTCATTGTTTCAGAAGCATAAACTAAATCATATTTCTGCAAACGATTTGGCTTTAGTTGTGAAGTCGTTAAAAGAAATAGGTTTTAATGAGGCGGCTGAGGATTTAGTAAAAGAAGTTATTACGTCACATTTGTTAGAAATATTTTGGACGCAAGAAGCATAAATTTTTAGGCTTGAAACCTAACTTCGCCTAGTTACAATGTATATAATCAAAATTAGACTTATTTTTTTGGTTCGCTAGCCTTCCGATAACTTTAGGATTATAGGGTGTCCATTATAAAAAAAGACCAGAAAATTAATATATTTTTGCAGGTTTTGGCAGCTGAAACTGGTGCATCTAAAAACACATTATTAGCTTATGAAAAAGATTTAGTTTTAGCTGACTCCCATACCCAGTCAATTTTTGAGAAAAATCTTTCTTCTGCCAACGAGCGCGAATTACTTTCCTGCCTATCCCGTTGGCAAAAACAAGGGAAATCGGCAAAAACCATCACAAGAAGGATTAGTGCTCTTAAACAAATGATGAAGTGGTTAGTGTCTGATGGCTATAGAACAGACAATCCCACCACCTGGCTTGATAATCCTAAACTTCCTCAAACTATTCCTGTGAGTTTGTTGGAGACCGAAATATATTCTATTTTAGAAGCGGCAGAGAAGCTATCACCACCAGACAATTTAAGAATGTCAGCGGGAATTGAAATTTTATATGGCGCTGGATTGCGTATTTCAGAACTACTTAAGGTAAAAAGGGCTGATATTAATTTTACAAAAAGTTTGATTTTGGTTCGTGGTAAAGGGGGAAGAGAGCGTTTGGTACCACTAACAAATATTTCATTAACAAAAATAAAAAACTGGCTGGAAAAAAGGGATGTCGTAGGTCCTGATACTTATCATGAGCAACTCCTAGCATTACCCAGTGAACTAGAATTAACTCGGCAAAAATTTTCCACTCTTTTAAAAAAAATTGCTTCAATAGCACAAATTGATCCGGTTCGGGTTAGTCCTCATAAGCTAAGGCATTCCTTTGCAACTCATATGCTAAACAGAGGAGCAGATTTAAGAAGTTTACAAATGATGCTGGGGCATGCAGACATTTCAACAACACAAATTTACACCAAAACACGTCCAGAACGTCTTCATGGGTTAGTCTCTTCAAATCATCCACTTTCTCAGAAAGATGGTTAAAATCACAACACATCAAAAAAAACTAGGAACACTAATCTGATTTCCATGCTCCAATGGCATTTCGGGCAAAATCTACCTCTTTTAAATCAACTTCTGCCAGGACTAATTCAGTCTGAAGGGTTTTTGCCTCTGCAATAATCTGCCCCCAAGGATTAACTATAAGTGAATGACCATAAGTTTTGCGACCATCTGCATGTGTTCCCGACTGCGCGGCAGCTATAATAAAACAGCCCGTCTCAATTGCTCTGGCTCGTTGTAAAACGTGCCAATGTGCTTTACCAGTTTTTTCTGTAAAGGCCGCAGGTGTTACAATTATTTCTGCTCCAGCACGTGACATTTTACGATACATTTCAGGAAATCTTACATCATAGCATATTGAAAGCCCAATATGTGCTATTTCTGTTTGAGCTGTTACTAGTTGGTTACCAGCGTAAAAATAGTCAGACTCACTATAGATTTTTCCATCACCAACATTTGCATCAAACATATGAATTTTGTCATATGCAGCAAGGCATTCCCCGTATTTTCCAATTAAAAAACCACGATTTAATATTTTTTCTTGACCTGATTTTTTCAATAAGAGTGAGCCAACAGATATCATAATACTGTATCGTCTTGCTAGTGACTTAATTTTTTTAATCGTTTCTGAATTATCTATCAGCTCCGCTTTCTCTCTGAGTTCTTGCTGATCTTTAGCAATTAGATTTGTGCATTCAGGAAAACAAATTAAGGAGGCGTTTTTTAAGCTCGCGTTTTGAGTTAGTTTTTCGATTATATCTTGGTTTTTTGATATCTCATTGGATGCACAAAATTGTGCGGCTGCAACAAGCATTATTCATTTCCTAGTAATTAAGCATTTCTTTAAGTTTACCGTTTAACGACAATTCAATCAATTCCTCAGAGCCGCCAATATGAATGTTATTAATGAAAATCTGTGGCACAGAAGTTTTGCCACCAGCTCTGTCTGACATCGCTTTTCTTCCCTCTTTGTCGAGAGTTAAGTCATATTGTCTATAGCTAATATTATAGTTTTTTAATAGTTGTAGTGCACGATAACAATAACCACAAAAATCTGTTGTATAAATTTCAACTTGATTATGCATTTTATCTCTTTTTCTTTTGATTATTTGTATGTTATTTAGACTCAAGTTCTAAATATTTCAATTTAAGACATATTTTTTAAATATTTAAAATTTCTAAATGACAAATTTCAAAAAAATGAACTTAAATTTTTTTTTACTATTATTTAAAAGAATTCTGTTAAATCATTCCCTATTAAAACAGTTTAAGAAGAAAATATATATTTAATTTACTTACTTATGGCTGGTCGTATAGAAATATAAATGAAAACTATTTTTGATAATAAAATGCTTGCAAATAATCGAATTAAGGCCTTGTTCCAACCAGAGGATACAATGTTTTTGCGCCAAGCTTCTATTACCCGACTACTTGATAGATTGTACGATGTAAATCGGAATTTTGGTTCAATTCTAGATATTGGCTGTTTTAACGGCCGACTTGCAAAACAGTTTTTGTCAATGTCACCAGCCAAGCATACGGATAATTTTACACTGTATCAGATCGATTTATCCAGAAAAATGGGCATCTTCGCGCATGCGATGGCTAAATTTACCCACAGCCCTGAAATGAAAATTCCTCAGGAAATGGAATTTTTTGACTTAATTTTGTCATCACAATATTTTCAATGGGTAAATGATCTTCCAGGAACGTTAATCCAATGTCGTAATAAATTAAAACCAGACGGGCTTTTACTAGCTAATTTTTTTGGAGGTCGAACCCTTCATGAATTACGAACATGCCTTACTCAGGCAGAGATAGAGTTAAGCAAAGGAGCATATGCAAGATGTATTCCGATGGTTGACATAAAAGCTGCTGGTGGGCTGCTTCAGCGTGCTGGATTTGCTCTCCCGGTATGTGACTCAGATATAATAGAAGTTTTGTACCCTTCAATTTTTGAATTAATGGCAGACTTAAGAGGAATGGGCGAGGCAAATGCTCTCGTTTCAAGAAGTAGGCAGTTTACATCGAAAAAATTATTTCAAAGAGCAGGCCAGATATACCAGCAACAATTTTCAAATGATGATGGAAGTATCATTGCAACTTTTGAGCTTGTTACCCTCACTGGGTGGGCTCCACACAAAAGTCAGCAAAAACCAATGCGCCCCGGAAGTGCAAAAAACTCTCTTTTAAAGTATCTAAAATCTGATGTGCATAAGGTAGGTTGAGGTATGAAGTTATATTAGGGTCAGAGTAAATCTTGAAGGTTACCTATAAAATCTTTATTTGCTTTTGGCATATCATATTTTCTTAAATCATTTGCGAAAACCCATTTAAGTTTCGATGCGAATAGGGGACGAGGTATTCCCTGCCATTTTCTGCATATAAACAATAAGAGAAGAATTTGAAAATCGGGGTATTGATATGAGCTAAAATTTACAGGTGCAAGACAGCTCTCATGCGTCTCAATATCCAATTCTTCTTTTAGTTCACGTACAATAGCCATCTCTGCGGTTTCATTTGTCTCGATTTTTCCTCCAGGGAATTCCCACAAGCCACCCATCGTCGTATCATTAGGGCGCTTTGATAGAAGTATTCTCCCATCTACATCAATCAGAGCACAAGAAACAACTACTTTCATTTCCATAAAACTCTATTTCTAGCCTCAGCTGCGGTAATCAGCATTAATTGATATATAATCATGCGTTAAGTCACATGTCCAAACAGTTGCATTTCCATTTT
Source organism: uncultured SAR116 cluster alpha proteobacterium (assembly GCA_902520885.1). Lineage (GTDB taxonomy): Bacteria > Pseudomonadota > Alphaproteobacteria > Puniceispirillales > Puniceispirillaceae > UBA5951. Next base: position 19,255 of record CABYPW010000010.1, on the reverse strand, counting down.
TAGTCTTTAAATCAACGTCGATTATAATATTTTTTGATCTTATGTGTTTATCTAACATAGATTCAATAAAGCCCTCCGATTTTTTACCATCCTCAGCAACTAATACCCCTCCAATACGAATAGTTAGTAAATCTCTTCTTATTGGCTCACCTGCTTTTCCAATTGCCATAATAATTCGTCCCCAGTTTGCGTCCTCGCCTGCAATTGCTGTTTTAACCAAAGGTGAATTTGCAATTGACTTAGCAATCTTATGCGCAGAAATATTGCTTACTGCTCCCAACACATTTATTGTGATAAATTTTGAAGCACCTTCCCCATCTTTTACTATCTGATGAGCAAGGCAGGTCATAACCTTCTGCAGTGCTGAAATAAATTTATCCGTATTTGGGCCTTGAGATAGTATGTTAACTTTGCTAGCGCCAGTTGCAGCCATAAGGACCATATCATTTGTTGATGTATCATTATCAACGGTTATAGAATTAAAACTTTTGTCATTTGTTTCTGAAAGCATTTTTTGTAAAAGGGTTTTTTCAATTTTTGCATCTGTGACAATAAAGCCTAGCATGGTCGCCATATCTGGTGCTATCATTCCTGAGCCTTTTGCAATTCCGCAAATGTGAACATTTTTACCATCAATATCGATTATTTGGCTGGTCACTTTAGTAAAAGTATCTGTTGTTTTGATTGAAGACGCTGCTTGATACCAATCTGCTTCACCTTTTGAATCCCATAACTTTTTCAAATGAAATTTTATCAAATCATCATTAAGCGGCTCACCAATAACCCCTGTTGATGCCATCATCATTGAACTTAACGGTAAGCCGGATATTTTTGATAAAGATGATAGTATGGAAAGAGCAGAACGTTCTCCTTTTTTACCTGTAAATGCATTTGCATTGCCGGCATTTACAAGTAAACATCTAGCATCATTACTCTTTATTACCTTTTTAGTAAGCAACACACTTACAGCGGCCGTCGATGATTTGGTAAAAACACCAGCAACAGTTGTTTCAGGACAAAAAACCATTAATAGTAAGTCATCCCTGTTTTTATATTTTATTTCAGAGGCTGCAGTCGCCATTTCTAACCCAGCTATAAGGGGCATTTTCGGAAAGTTTTTAGGCGCAAGCGGGGATATTTTTGAAATTGTCATGTTACAAAGTTTTTTGAAATAAACATAATTACTTAATTATACTTAAAGTCTAATTTTCTCCTGCTATCTATTGTAACACATTTTCCTGTGTTCTCTGCCATTCTGACTGAATGTTAGAGAGAGGTATTTTCTCTATTTCAGCATTCGCTCGCAGTGTTTCGATAATTCTTGCAAAAGAAATTTTGGTTATGTTTTGTGCTAATTGTTGCGACATTTCTTCTTTTGACTTTGCATCAGAGATGCGCTTATCAAATAGCATTATGACATGCCAGCCAAATTGTGATTGAACGGGAGTATTTGTAAAGCCGCCAACCTCAAGACCAAAGGCTGCTTGTTCAAAAATAGGCACCATCGCCCCACGTCCAAAATAGCCGAGGTCACCTCCATTCGGTCCAGAAGGACCAGTGGACATCTCACGCGCAAGTTGAGCAAAGTCCGATCCTTCTTTAAGTTTCTTAATTACACTGACTGCGGTTTTTTCATCATCTAACAAAATATGGGATGCTCTGATTTCTTCTCTAGATGTCGTGTCCGCAACGTAGGCGTCGTACGCTTTTGTGAGCGCTTCTTGAGTAACAGATTTTGCAAGTTCCATACGTAACCAGTTTTCAGCTAGTACTTTTTGAGCTGCAATTCGCATAGCTTCAATCACTATGGGATCATCTGATAAATCACTTTTCTCGCCAGCTTTTGCAGCTAGTCTTGTATTAATAACTTCATCTACGATTTGGTCAAAATAACTTTCTAAAGGCTGATTTTGATAATCCAAAGGAAGTTGGTCGATGATGTCAAGAACCTCTTGAAGTTGAATTTCATCACCATTTATTTTTGCAACTACTATTTCTTCACTCATTTGTGCATTAGCATTTTTAATTAAATCTGAGTCGTGTGTTATACTAAAAAATATGCAGAAAATTATCAAAAATGATAATATTTGGAAATTATTTAAAGGATGTTTCATTAACTTTGCCTACTTTTAGTATTATTTTCGAATATGCATTAAAAACTAAAAGATTAGTTATCATAAATATTACATAAACAGCAAGAAATCTCAGAAAAATTTTTATTTAGGAGGTCTTTTAAGAATACTTAGAATAAAATAATTTCTGTCAAGCGAGCATTTTTTGATTGGCACAAAATCAACTCTAATTTTTTTACTAAAGTTATTTTTTTCAGATAGATAAGATTTTTCAAATCTTGAAATTCCTTGCTCGCACCCCCATTTCTGTTTAGTTAAGATGTGCGTTCAGTGTGTTAAAAAACGTTATCATTTAAGTAAAAAGGGCTAATATTTAGCGCAGAAACGGAAAATCCAATAATGTTCACTTCTATCGCAAAATCGTTATTTGGTGACTCGAATGAACGAGTATTAAAAAAATTTCACCCAGTTATTGAACAAATAAACTCGCTAGAACAAAAAATAGAGGCACTCGATAAGAATGAAATTATTAAACACTCTAATGTTTTGCGTGAACGTGCAACAGCAGGGGAAGATTTAGACGAACTTTTGCCCGAAGCTTTTGCATTGGTTAGAGAGGCAGCGAAAAGAACACTTGGGCAGCGACACTTTGACGTCCAGTTAATGGGTGGTATTACTTTGCACAAAGGCCATATTGCTGAGATGAGAACCGGCGAGGGTAAAACGCTCGTTTCAACATTAGCAGCATATCTAAATGCTTTGTCAGGCAAGGGTGTTCATATCGTCACAGTAAATGATTATTTGGCCACTCGGGATTCTCGTTGGATGGGCGAAATTTATAGTTACTTAGGGCTTAGCGTGGGATGCATTGTAAGTCAGATGAGTGATGATGAGCGTAGAGCTGCGTACAAATGTGACATAACTTATGGAACTAATAATGAATATGGTTTCGATTATTTACGGGATAATCTTAAATTCTCGCTAGCAGAAATGGTGCAGCGTGAACATCATTTTGCTATTGTAGATGAAGTAGATTCAATTCTGATTGATGAAGCAAGAACACCTCTTATTATTTCTGGTCCTTCAGAGACATCGATCGAATTATATGAGCAGGTGAATAAACTAATTCCTTATTTTAATTCTGATGATTATGAAATTGATGAAAAATCCCGTTCTGCTAATCTTACTGAAATAGGTGTTGAGCATTCGGAAGCATTGCTGACACAAGCAGGTTTATTGCAATCAGGTACCTTATATGACTCAGCTAACGTGAATTTATTACACCATATTTCTCAAGCACTCAGAGCGCATAAGATGTTTATCAGGGATAAACATTATATGGTTAAAAATGAAGATCTTCTTATTATTGATGAATTTACTGGAAGAGCAATGCAAGGTAGGCGTTTCTCAGATGGATTGCACCAAGCTCTAGAATCAAAAGAAAATTTATCTATAAAACCAGAAAATCAGACTCTTGCGTCTGTAACCTATCAAAATTATTTCAGGCTTTATAATAAATTATCAGGTATGACAGGCACAGCATTAACAGAGGCAGGAGAGTTCTCTGAGATTTACGCACTCGATGTTATTTCCATTCCAACAAATATGCCTGTTCTCCGAAAAGACTATGATGATGCTATTTATCGGACAGGAAAAGAAAGAGATTCAGCTATCATAGATTTAATTCTTGATTGCCGTGAAAAAGAACAACCCATATTGGTGGGAACTGTAAGTATTGAAAAATCAGAATCACTTTCAGAATCCCTTAAAAGAAAAAAAATACCTCACAATGTTCTTAATGCAAGATTTCATCAAGAAGAGGCTCAAATTATTGCAAATGCTGGGATACCGGGTGCCGTAACAATAGCAACGAATATGGCAGGAAGAGGCACAGACATTCAGCTTGGGGGAAATCTTGAAATGAGAATAAGGGAAAAAAAACTTGCCCCTGATTCTATTGAGGCAATAAAAATTGCTAAAGAAATTGAAGAAAAGAAGAAAAAAGCTCTATCTGCTGGAGGCTTGTTTGTTCTTGGAACAGAACGTCATGAGTCAAGACGCATCGATAATCAGCTCAGAGGCAGAACTGGGAGACAAGGAGACCCTGGTTCATCCAAGTTTTTCCTCTCTCTTGAAGATGATTTAATGCGTATTTTTGGTTCAGAGAAACTGGATGGAATGTTACAGAAACTCGGTCTTGAGGAGGGTGAATCGATTGCCCATAATTGGATTAACAAAGCCGTTGAAAAAGCTCAATCAAAAGTGGAGTCCCACAATTTTGAAATTAGAAAACAATTATTAAAGTATGACGATGTAATGAATGATCAGCGTCAGGTCGTATTTAGCCAACGCAAGGATATAATGCAGACTGAAGATGTACACGACACAATATTAAGTATGCGAGAGGAGACAATAGAATGGATTGTCAGTGAGGCAATACCTTCTAGCAGCTTTCCAGATATGTGGGATGGTGAATTACTTGCCTCGCTATCGAAATCTCATCTAGGTATTAAAGTGCCAGCAGCAGAATGGATAAAAGAGGATGGTGTAAGCGATATTGAAATAGTTGACAGATTAAAATCAGCCTCCAATCAACATATGGCTGGAAAAGTAACAGTTTTTGGTCGAGACATGATGCGAAATATTGAAAAATCTGTTGTCCTTCAGATACTTGATCAGAATTGGAAAGAGCATTTGCTCAATCTAGATCATTTGCGTCAGGGAATAAATTTGAGAGCATATGCACAAAAAGACCCTTTAAATGAATATAAGAGAGAAGCTTTTCAAATGTTTGAAGGAATGCTTGACAAGATGAGGCAAACTGTAACGATGGCTCTCGCTAATATTGAAATTCAGTCTACTCTTGACGGAGAAAGTCAGAGAAATGAAAGCATAAAAAAGGATCAGAAATTAAGTAATTTACCAGTCAATCCACAAATCAGAAACGAAAAAGTACCGAGAAATGCACCTTGCCCTTGCGGTTCTGGAAAGAAATTCAAACATTGCCATGGGAAGATATAATGCTATTTAAAAAAATATTAATAATTCGACTAAGAAGTAAAGATAATGATAAAATATAGGTTGAATTGTGAATTTTTACATTCATTCGAAGCTTGGTTCAGTGACTCTGCTAGCTTTGAAAAGCAATGTGACTTGAACCTAGTCTGTTGTCCTGAGTGCGGAAATAGCAAAGTAAAACGGGCTCTAATGACACCGAATCTTAGTGCTGGCGAATACAAAAGACAGTCTAATTCGTCATCTGAAGCAGCAAAATTAGACGCTGTGTCCATGGAAGCAGAAATAAATGATATGCGCGGGTTTCGAGTAACTTCTAAATCACCTGAGAAGTTAAACCTTGGGTCTAACGAGAAATTGGGTCCACAGCAGGTAGTCACTATGCTAAGAAATATCCGGAGTTATTTTGAGAAGAATGGACGTAATGTCGAAGATAAGTTTGCAGAAGAGGCACTAAAAATACATTACGGTGAAAAAGAGCCAGATTTAATTTATGGAACCTGCACACCCGAAGAGGGAGAGAAACTTGAAGAAGAGGGTGTAGAATTTGCCCAACTTCCATTATTACCAAAAGATAATTAGAACAGATATTTCATATATTTGGTCTAGCTAAACTTCCTGAAGCACCGTAATTTAAAGCAATTATTGAAGTGAATTTGAACCGTCCATCCAAAAGCGGTTTGAATCCAGTAAAATCATCAAGTATTATACCTGCTTCTTTTGCTTCACTTTGTAGTTCCGACGGTTTTACAAATTTGGTGAAATCATGAGTTCCTTTAGGTATTAATTCAAATATATATTCAGCTGATATTTTTGCCAAAGCAAAAGAGAATAAGTTTCGGTTAATTGTTGTAATAATAAGAACTCCTTTTGGAGTAAGAAGCCGTTGGATAGAATTTAAAAACAGGCGCCTGTCAGAAACATGCTCGATGACTTCTGATGCATATATGACATCAAATTTAGTGCCTTCATCTGCTAACCTCTCTGCAGTAGTTACCTGATAATCGATTTCAAGTTTAGAAGATTTTGCATGTTGTTTAGCGATCTCAATCGTTGATAAAGAGCTATCAATGCCTGTTACTATTCCTCCTAATTTTGACATAGGCTCTGCCAGAAGTCCACCACCACACCCAATATCTAATATATGAAGATTAGAGAGTGGTCTTAATTTTTCCCATTCACCAAAATGATGTCGTTTTATAGAGTTTTTAATATATTCTATGCGAATTGGTGTAAATTGATGAAGGGACTTTAGTGAGCCACTAGGGTTCCACCATTGTTCTGCAATTGCGTCAAATTGATCCTTGTCTTCGAAATCAATCGTTGTATTGGCTGCCATATTCTTTTCCAGAATTAAAATTGTTACTTGTGTGTTTGCGGTGAGTTCATTAATAACCAAATATAGTATATAGTCTAAAGTTTAAAGTTATAAATAGGAATGGCACGTATAGTTCAAAAATTTGGTGGCACATCTGTTGGTGATTTAGATCGAATTCGACAGGTTGCGCAAAAGGTTAGGTCATGTGTTGATGCAGGCAACCAAGTTGCGGTTGTAGTATCTGCTATGGCCGGTACCACAAACCAACTTGTTGAGTGGGCAAAACAGATTGGATCAATGCATGACGCAAGAGAATATGATACCATAGTTTCAACAGGAGAACAGGTTACAGTTGGCCTTTTATCTATCGCATTGCAAAATATTGGGGTGGACGCTCGCTCTTGGCTTGGTTGGCAGATTCCAATTAAAACAGATGAAGTTCATAGTACAGCAAGAATTGAAGAGATTAAAGCTCGTGATATAATTGAAAGACTCGAAAAAGGTCAGGTTGCTGTTGTCGCAGGCTTCCAGGGCATTGCACCAGATGGCCGAATATCAACCTTGGGCAGAGGTGGTTCCGATACCTCTGCAGTTGCACTTGCTGCAGCAATAAAGGCTGATAGGTGTGATATTTATACTGATGTCGATGGAGTCTATACTACGGACCCACGCATTATGTCGAAGGCAAGAAAGTTAGATTATATTACTTTTGAAGAAATGCTTGAGATGGCCTCTGCTGGCGCTAGAGTGTTACAAACACGTTCTGTTGCAATGGCCATGAGACATAGTGTAAATATTCAAGTTTTGTCGAGCTTTAATGATACCCCTGGAACATTAGTTCAGAATGAGGAAAAGCAAATGGAAAAGCAAAAAGTAAGTGGTATTGCATATTCAGCAGAGGAGGCAAAGGTCACAGTAGTAGGGTTGCCTGACAAACCCGGCATCGCAGCTCGTATATTTGGGGTGCTCTCAGAACTTAATATCAATGTTGACATGATTGTTCAAAGTGCATCGGTACACTTACAAAAAACTGATATTACATTTTCGCTGGCACGGTTAGATCTCCCCAAAGCAGTTACAAGCATTGCAAACCTCAAAGATGAATTGGCTTTCGAGAGACTTGTGCATGACGATAACATAGCAAAAATATCTGTTATAGGTACAGCTATGCGTACGCAACCTGGTATCGCGAAATGTATGTTTGAGGTACTTTCTGAGAAAAAGATTAACATGCAGGTTATATCAACATCTGAAATAAAAATATCAGTTTTAATACAAGCAGATTATGCGGAACTGGCAGTTAGAAGCCTCCATGACGCTTTTGGTTTAGATGCATCCGATTAAATCAAAAAAATGCTATAAATGGCTATTTTTTGTCTATTTTTTTCATTTTTTTTGCCGTTACTTATAAAAATTGTGGTAACAAGCTTAAAGTGAGCTTAAATAATATCTATTTTTTTAAAAAAACAAAGAAAAATATAAGTGATATGACTGTTAATACTGAACAAACTGATGCGAATATTCGTTCTATAAACTCCTCCGAAATAGGTGCGATACTGGCATCGTCTAGACGAAATAAAAATATTTCTTTGCAGGAGTTATCCGATAGTCTGAGAATTCCTAAAATGTATCTAAAATATTTGGAAAATTCTGATTTTGCAAATTTACCAGGTATTGCTTATGTCCCTGGATATATTCGCAGTTATTGCAAGGCTACAGGTATAGATAGTGGAGCACTTGTAGCAGCATATATTGCTTCAGTAGAAGAAGATGAAGTTTTGCCAATTTATGACGTTCCCGGACAGGCATTAGTTCCAAAGCTATCTAAAAGTTCCATTGCAATGATAACTGTTTTACTTGTTGTTTTTGGATATACGGCTTGGTTTATCTTTTTAAGAGATGAACCAGACCAAATAGCATCCACACCAACATTGCTTGAAAACGCGCCGATGGAAATGGAATCAATTGATGTAGCAAATTCAGAATTATATAAACCTGAAAGCGGACAAATAAGTGAGACTATCAAATCAAAAAATATCGATGCAACTGCACTAGATAGCTCTATGTCTTCAAGCACACAAACAGCGCAACTTGCAAAAAACGTAATGTCCAACGTTGAAGAAATATCAGTAAATGAGGAAATTAAAAATGAAAATAAGTTACAAATGTTGGATAAAAGATCTGAAAGTGAAACACTGACTGAAGAATTTGAAGATTTAAGTGCCTTACAAAGTAAAATTAATCCAAGTGATATTCAAAATGGATTAGCACTTGACCAGATAATTGAAGCTTCAAACCCTTCTTCTGCTGTAGCAAAAGGAATTGAACTTTCTGATACCTTAACGATAAAAGCGAACGCTTCTTCTTGGATTGAAATGGTAAATTCGAATGGTGATGTAATCACAAGTAAACTTCTTAGGCCGGGAGATAGTATTGCCGCAAATCTTGAAGATAAATTATATTTTACAACTGGTAATGCTGGAGCGTTGATATTTGAAATGATAGACCTGCCTGCTTTCAAAATTGGTAAAGTTGGTGAGATAATAAGAGATTTACCTTTGAATGCTGATAGCATTATCAGTAGAAAATTTGATTAGAGCTTTTTTTATAAAGGCTTAAATGTAAAAAAGACTAATATCTGATTAAATGATTAATTTTAGCTATAATTTCTTATCCCTATTGCTCTGAATTGATATCAATAGTAAAAATCAATATGTGGTGTATTGTCTGATGGCACTCTCTTATAATATTCGTCCCTTCCGAATGATAGAACGTCGTAAAACGCGGCAAATAATGGTCGGTGATGTCGCTGTTGGTGGTGATGCACCTATTTCTGTTCAGACAATGACCAATACACTGACATCAGATGCTCAAGCAACTATTGAGCAAATTAGTTCAGTTGCAGAGGCAGGTGCAGACCTTGTAAGGGTCTCATGTCCTGATAAAGATAGCACAAATGCTCTCAGGAAAATTTGTGATTCAAGCCAAATACCAATTATTGCTGATATTCATTTTCATTATAAAAGGGCAATTGAAGCAGCAGATGCAGGAGCAGCTTGCTTAAGAATTAACCCGGGCAACATTGGTAATGCTACCAGGATTGCAGAAGTAGTGGCAGCAGCGAAAGCAAACAATTGTTCAATTCGTATTGGTGTTAATGCCGGCTCTTTAGAAAAAAATTTACTTGAAAAATATGCCGAACCATGCCCAGAAGCATTGGTTGAGTCTGCGTTGGATAATGCAAGATTATTAGAAAAGCATAATTTTGAAAATTATAAAATATCTGTTAAAGCATCAGATATATTTCTTTCGGTAGCAGCGTATCAGCAATTGTCAGAGGTAATAGATTGCCCACTACATATCGGCATAACTGAGGCGGGTGGGCTTAGAGCAGGAACGGTCAAATCTTCAATTGGTTTAGGAAATTTATTGTGGGCTGGCATTGGTGATACTATAAGAGTTTCTTTATCTGCAGATCCAACAGAAGAAGTTAAAGTTGGTTACGAGCTTTTAAAATCACTTGGGCTAAGACGAAGAGGCGTCACAGTCATCTCATGTCCATCTTGCGCTAGACAACAATTTGATGTGATTAAGTCTGTAGCCGAAATAGAGGAAAGACTGTCACATATCAATAAACCGATAACTGTATCCATTATTGGTTGTGTTGTTAATGGTCCTGGTGAAGCAAAAGAAACAGATATTGGCTTAACGGGCGGTGGAAGAGGTACTCATCAAATATATTTATCAGGTATGGCAGACCATCGCTTAAAGGATAATAACATAGTTGAACATGTTGTAAATCTTGTCGAAGAGCGTGTAACTTTATTAGAAAAAGGAAAAAAATAGAGTTATCTCTGGCATAGCATTAGAAAGGCTTGGTTAATGAAACCGATGCAACCTGTTCGAGGCACCGCTGATTTGATGCCAAGACAAAAATCTCAAATGAATTTTATTGTTGAAAAAGCTATTATGATAGCAGGCAGGTATGGCTTCCGGTCAATAGAAACCCCAATTTTTGAATTTACAGAGGTTTTTAGTAGGCCACTTGGAGAGAGTTCTGATGTGGTAGCAAAAGAAACCTATAGTTTTGAGGATAGGGGTGGTACCAGTCTAACGCTTAGGCCCGAGGGTACAGCCTCTGTTATGAGAGCATTAATAAGTAATGGTCTTACACAAACATTGCCTCAAAAATTTTTTTATTCAGGACCTATGTTTCGGTATGAAAGACCCCAAAAAGGTAGGATGAGGCAATTTCATCAAATTGGGTGCGAATTTATTGGAACTTTTGAGCCTTTGGCAGATGCGGAAGTGATTAGTTGCGCTACCCATTTATTGTCAGAGTTAGGTATTCTGAATAAATGTAAATTATACTTGAATTCACTTGGAGATGCTGAAAGTAGGGATAAATACCGCTCGGTTTTAATAGGTTATTTAAAAGACTATAGTGCGTCACTATCGAAAGATAGTCAGCGAAGACTAGCTTTGAATCCTCTTCGTATACTTGACTCTAAGGCTAAAGAAGATAAAGAAATTATTAAAAATGCTCCAAAATTAAATGAATTTTTAACAATAAATTCTAAAGAGCATTTTAACCGAGTTACTGATGCACTGGAAAAGTCCGCAATTAATTGGCAATTAGATACAAATTTGGTGCGGGGGCTCGACTACTATTCTCATACTGCATTCGAATTTGTTACAGACGCATTGGGGTCTCAAGGTACTGTTATTGGGGGTGGACGTTATGATGGGTTGTCTTCGATGTTGGGGGGTCCAAATATTGGCGCTGTTGGATTTGCTGCTGGAGTTGAAAGATTAATGATTTTAACAGAGAAAACGGAAGAATTTAAATATGACGTAGCCGTTATTATCGCAGATGATGAGGCATCAAAGGACGCTTTTGCACTTGCACAGAAATTGCGTTCTGTTGGATTAAAAGTAGATATCCCATTTGCATCTCAACTTAGTAAAAGGTTAAAACGTGCAAATTCCTTGGGGTGCTCTTTGAGTATGATTATTGGAAAAGATGAAATTAATAGTAATACGCTTCAAATTAAATTTATGGAAAGTGGAGAGCAGAAAAAAATTGCAAAATCTGAAGCGATTGCGTTCGTCGAACGGCTTTTGAGGAGTTACAAAAAGGACATACAGCTTAATGAGTCTTGAAAAAAATATCTCTAGATTATTGTCCAGAAAAGATGAAATTGAAGATAGATTAGTTTCTTCTTCATTGAGCCCATCAGAACTGATGAATTTATCTAAAGAGCTAGCAGAAATACGTCCAGTGGTAGAGCAAGCTGTAAAGTTACAGAAGCTGAAAACTGAGCTTGATGATTTATTAACATTATTAAAAGATCCAGAAGCAGACTTAGATATGAAATCACTGGCAGAAGAAGAAATAAAAGAAATTCGTCCAAAAATTATTGAAGAAGAACATATGCTTAAACTCCTTCTTCTACCGAAAGATATAGATGACTCACGAAATGCAATTTTGGAAATTAGAGCAGGAACTGGTGGTGAAGAAGCAGCTCTGTTTGGAGCTGACCTATTTGGTATGTATCAAAAATTTGCATCAGAGCAGGGCTGGCGTTTTGAAATAATGGAGATTTCAGAAACCGGCATTGGGGGTTACAAAGAAGCGGTAGCAAATATCTCAGGACAGGAGGTATTTGCTAAGCTTAAGTTTGAATCTGGAGTGCACCGTGTTCAACGTGTTCCTGATACAGAAACCGGTGGCAGAATACACACTTCTGCAGCAACAGTAGCTGTGTTACCAGAGGCAGAGGAAGTCGATGTTGATATTAGGGAAACTGACCTCAGGATAGATATTTTCCGTTCGTCTGGACCTGGAGGACAGTCGGTTAACACAACTGACTCGGCTGTACGAATAACACATGTGCCAACAGGAATTGTCGTTAGTCAGCAAGATGAGAAATCACAGCATAAAAATAGAGCTAAAGCGATGAAAATCCTCCGCTCAAGGCTATATGATGCCGAGAGAGCGAAGCAAAATGCAGAAAGAGCGGCATCTCGAAAAGGGCAAGTCGGTTCGGGAGATAGGTCAGAGCGAATCCGAACTTACAATTTTCCTCAAGGAAGAGTTACAGACCATAGAATAAGTTTGACACTTTATAAGCTAGATAAAATTTTGTTAGGGGAATCTTTAAATGAAATTATCGATGCCCTTTTAGCTGAAGAGCAAGCTCAAAAGCTAGCAGATGGTCAGAGTTAGATTGTAAAATGTTAGTGAATAGCATCATTCAAAATGCCGCAATTGCGCTTAATAAAAGATGTGGAGATAGGGCAATATTCGAAGCACGTGTATTGCTTGGTATTGCGATTGGTAACCAAGAAGCTGTTTATCCTCATATGAATATTCAAATTACCGAAAAACAAGAACAAGAATTTTACAAACTAATTGATGAAAGAGCTAATGGTAAGCCGATCAGTAGAATTAGAGGGTGGAGAGAATTTTGGTCGCACCGTTTTAAATTGAATGAATCAACTCTAGACCCACGTCCAGAGAGTGAACTTTTAGTTGAAAAGGCGGTTTTTTTTGCTCGGTCTAAACTCTTACATAAAAATGAAAATCTTCGGTTGTTAGATCTTGGAACAGGAAGTGGATGTTTACTTATTTCATGTCTTAGTGAGTTAGAGCATGCAGTAGGAATCGGGATTGATATAAGCCAAGAGGCTATAATTCAAGCTAGAGAAAACGCTCAGTTATTAAAATTAAAGCTACGCTCAGAATTTTTTAGATCTAATTGGTTCGAGGGGCTTAGAAATTTAAAATTTGATATGATATTGTGTAATCCACCTTATATTTCACGTGAGGAAAAACAAGATTTACAGGATGAAGTTTTGATATTTGACCCAGAACAAGCATTGTTTTCAGATAAAAAAGGGTTGGCAGATTATGAAATAATTTTTTCCAATTTAGCAAAATATTTAAATTCAAATGGTATTGCTTTAATAGAGATTGGATATAACCAATTAAAAAATGTTTCTGACTTGGCATATCTGTCAAATTTACATGTTTATAACGTTTTTAAAGATTTACAGGGAATTCCTCGTTGTATGATTCTTTGTCACCCGAATAACACAGTTTTATAAAAAAATTTAAAAAAATCTAAAAATTTGGTAATTTTTACTTGTTATTTTTAATTAGTCGTGTCTTATATACTGTAGTTTAATGTACTTAATGTACTATTTTATATTAGCTAATCTCCGAAAAAAGTACGGAACACCAGCAAAAGTCTGGTTTAATTGGCAACGGATATTTAATGAGACCAAACAATCAAAACGGAAAGCGTTCACGTGGGCGCGGACGCCGTCCTAGCGGCTTTAATCAACCAAATGTTAATAGAAATACGACATTTGAGTCGAATGGCCCCGAAGGTAAGTTGAGAGGCAATGCCCAGCAGCTGTACGAAAAATATACCGCTCTTGCACAGGATGCTAACTCATCTAGTGAGAGAATTTCCGCAGAAGCTTTTAGCCAATTTGCAGACCACTATTATAGAGTTCATCAGACTATTCTCGCCAGCATAGAACAAAAACGTAACTCTCATGATAATAAATCGGATGACAAACAAAAGCTTACAGATGTTGATAAATCCATCATTGATAATAGTAATGATTTTAATAAAGGTCTTAATGAAAAAGACACCAATAATTTAGAATTAGAAAAGGAAGAAAAATCAGAAGCAAATGTAAATGTTGAGCAAGGAAGTGATGAGATATCTACAGCTGTTCTTGATAAAGCATCCAAGTCTAAAAATAATGCTGATGTCCAACCAAAATCGGATGACGCAGTAGCTTAGAATGCTTATAAATTTCGACTAGTGAACCTTCCTACTGTTAAAATTTTCTAGTATTAATCAAGCCAAAATCAATTGGTCATCTCTATGCACTGTGCCAGTTTTTAATACCTTTGCAAAAACTCCAAGGTTACTATGCCCAAAATACGACCGCATTTTTTGCGGGAGTGATTCATTTGTACTCTGGCCTGTTTCAGCACTTAAATTTATTGCATTACAGCGACCTACTGGCGATAAAAATTCTAATTCAGCATCTCCAATTTTTCCTCTTCGGCCAATCCAACTAAATTCTTCAAATGGGTAATTTGTTGTTATCCATAAGTTTAACCTAAACCTGAAATAGGACTGATCAAGTTGAAACACTTCGATTAGTTCTTCTGCAGAAGCTGTGGCTCCAATACTTATCCATTGGTCTCGTGTATCACTTAAGCCACCTTTTTCAGCTTCAATTAGACTAAAGTTTAATTTTTTTTCAGGGTTTGCGAGATACCCAACTTTTTTTGCAAAAACATCTCTTTTATCATAATCAGTAAGATTATATTGTTCTTCGAAATTATCTATTTTTAAAATAAGAGGTTTTGATATTAGCAGTTTAAGACCTATTTTAGCGAGCGTTGGTTGGTTTACCAATTGTTTAAAATGTGTCTTTGGGAGCCAAGGTGTTGAGTAACTAGTTCTTTGTTTTGGTATTTGTATAAGTGCAAACTGCCGATCATTCTCGATTAATTTATTTTTTTGTAAAATACATTTTTCTTTTTCAAATCCTTGCATTCCCTTTATAGGAAAAAAATGTATTGACTGAATTTTTTTAATCAACATAACTTTGGGTCTATTTCTTTGGGAAAATCTCTATGTTTTTATTTTTTTTGAATAGGATAAATTTTTTAAAAAGCTAATTCAAAGAAGTTCTTGCGTAACTTTTAACATTATTTTTTTCAATGTAATTTTCCAAGTTTTTAACTGTTTTCTGGAACTGATCATACTCAATTTCAGGCAGATTTTTACCTGTAGGTAGATTTATGGTCATGGGGTTTACCTGCCTACGATTAACTAAAATCTCATAGTGTAAATGGGGACCAGTTGACCGGCCCGTTGATCCGACAAAGCCAATGACCTGCCCTTGATCCACTTGTGCACCAGCGTAAACTCCTTTTGCTATACCTGATAAATGGGCGTATGCTGTTTGATAAGTGTTATTGTGTCTTATTCGTATATATCGTCCATAATTACCGTTCCAACCAGCTATTTCTATCCGGCCACTGCCTGCAGCTAAAATCGGTGTTCCAGTTGGAACAGCAAAGTCAACCCCTTTATGAAGTTTATTGTATCCTGATATTGGGTGTTTGCGCATCCCGTAGCTTGAGGAAAGTCTTGCACCATTCACCGGAGTACGCATTAGTGTTCTCACGGCAGACTTCCCATTTTTATCATACCAACCGATGCTACCGTTATTATTCTTATGTCTATAATACCCAATTGGTTTACCAGATAAAACCATGCCGACATAATGTACATCAGCAACCGATAAGGTTTCTCCTGTTATCCTATCTGTTGTTTTTTTGTAAACTAACTCGAATTCGTCTCCCTCTTGTAGCTGTCTCTGAAAATCCACTGAAAAGCCCATTACGCGCATAAAAGTGTCAAGGGCAGGCAATGGAACTTTGGAGGCTACCGCTGCTTCATATAATGTAACGTCAATTATACCTGAGGCATGAATAAATTCAGCATCGATTGGTCTTATTGCTTGTAATCCCTTCCAAGAGCCAAGTTCATTTTTAAAAATGAAATAGTCTAATTTTTCTGATTGATTTAATTTCAATGCTATAGGTTGGTTGTAATCGTCAAACCCAACTATGAAATTCATACCAATGCCGAGTTTTCTGACATTGATTTTCTGAGAGACAATTTCTGCAATTTGATAAAGGTCATTAGATGAAAAATTTGCACGTTTAAGAATACCAGCTAATGTTTCATTTTTATTTAGCGCTAAACTTGTTTCTCTTTTTATAAAAAGATTGGCCTCTTTCGCCAATAGTCCACCAAGTGTAGAAGCAGACACAGGGAGAACGTCTTCGATAGATGGGCGTATTCTGGGTCCTTCCATTTCGACTAAATTACCACCCAAGAGCAAAATAAGGTCTGGTTTTGGTATTGGTGCAATGTTAGTTTCTATTTTTGTATGTGATTGATTATTCGGATATATATGATTCTTAATTTTATCAGTATTAGAAAATGCAGGGTTCACATTCGGCAATATAGCAAACGCGATAATAAAAACGAAAAACGGCATAACTAAATGACATTTTAGAAATATTGCTTTTGCTTTTTGAAACATAGATTTGCTCAATCGCCGGGTTCCTTATTTTTAAAAAACCAATAAAAATCGCGAGTTTGAAAAATCACTATCTTTTTATTACGAGGCAAAACTCGAAAGGTCAATCTAAAAATTTACAAAACCTCATTAGATTCAGATAATTAAGCCTAGTTTATAATTTAAAACTGAAACCAAATAATCTTTTAATTGTTGTTTTTATGCGCCCAAGCAATTATTACATAACCCGTGAAATTCGATATGTGTCTTGGGTGCACTAAGTCCAAACTTTACTGCTCTCAAATTTAAATAATCTGATAATTCCTCATCCATTACTTCTGATACCCTTTCACATTTTTGACAGATGGTGAAGGCTGTCATATGGCTTATCTCACATAAATTATGTTCGCAAGCAATAAAAGCATTCATGCTTTCAATTCGATGAACCTTTCCAATCTCAATCAGTTTTTCTAGTGCCCGATAAACTTGGGGCGGGGCTTTTAAACCGTATTCTCGCAACTTATCAAGAAGGGAATACGCGCTTAGAGGCGTATTAGCCTTCGCAAGCACTTTTAATACTAGCGTTTGATTTTTCGTAAGTTTATGTTTTGGTGTTATTTTTTGTTTCATTTTTAATTCTATGTCTAGTTCGATGTTAGGTTTGCATTTTTAAGTATCTTTGAGAATTAAATTTTTTGAGATGGTAAATAAAAATAAAATAAGTGAGGCGACAATAATACTAGGGCCTGCTGGTATATCAAATTCTAAAGAGCTAAAAAGTCCAAATAAAACTGAGCTAATACCAAAAAGTATTGATATAATAGCCATTTGCTCTGGGCTGGTAGAAAAATGACGTGCTGATGCAGCGGGGATAATCAATAATGCTGTTAACAGCATAACACCGACGATTTTCATAGAAATGGCTATAACCAGCGCTAACATGATCATAAAGAAAAAGTTAGAACGCTGAGGGTTTAGTCCCTCTGCTTCAGCAATTTCTGGGCTAACTGTGGCGGCAAAGAGCTTTTTCCAAACTAAAATAAGACAAATCAAAACTAATAAACCGCCAACCCAAATGATTAAAATGTCTCGTTTTGTAATGGATAGTATATCTCCAAATAAAAATCCCATCAAATCTACCCTTACCCAGGTCATAAATGAAAGAGCGATAAGTCCAAGAGCAATCGTAGAATGAGCCAGCAATCCAAGTAACGTATCGGATGACAATTTCTGACCTTTCTGTAAAAATAATAAAGCAAACGCCACAAAAACGCTTGTTATAAATACTGACAGAGTGATATTTATCTGTAAAAGCAAGGCTAGAGCTACGCCTAAAAGGGCGGAGTGTGATAGCGTATCTCCGAAATAAGCTAGTCTGCGCCATACAACAAAGCATCCGAGTGGTCCCACAACCGTGGCAACACCCACCCCACCGATAATTGAACGGATAAAAAAATCGTCAAGCATAGCTTTGTCCAATTACTAATGTTTCTATATCAAACCTTTTAAACACTTGTCTTTTGAGGTGTAGGTTATTTAAATTCATTTCTTTATACTGCCATCCATTAAATGTTCGTGATCGTGATTATGCTGATAAATAGCTAAATTTGTTACCATTCTCTCACCAAAAAGGTCTTTAAATTCTGGACTAGTTGTGACAACGCCAGGTGTTCCTGAGCAGCATATGTGACCATTTAAACAGATAACTTTGTCTGTCGTAGACATTACCATATGTAAGTCATGGGATATAAGCAATATGCCACAATTTAGCTTAGTTCGTGTTTCTTCAATCAAATTATAAATAGCATCTTCACCTTTATAATCTACACCCTGCACAGGTTCATCCAGAACTAAAAATTCTGGTGATAATGCAATTGCTCTTGCAACCATAACACGTTGTAATTCTCCGCCAGAAAGAACGCGTATTTCTTTATCGGAAAGATGGGATGTATTTGTTAGAGATAATGCAAATTCAATTTCTTTATCCGAAATTTTTGTTGTTAGCGAAATGAATCGTTTGACTTTTATCGGAACAGTCCAATCGATTTGTAATTTTTGAGGTACATAGCCAATGCGTAAATTGTTTTTTCGACTAGTTGTTCCCTCATTTAAACCTAAAAGACCAAGAGCCATTTTAGCAGTAGTTGTTTTACCTGAGCCGTTCGGTCCTATTAATGTAACAATTTCCCCACTATGAACACTCATTGTAATGCCTCTTACGAGCCAATTTCTATTCTTTCTGACACCAGCATTAGTTAATTTTATAAGTGCATTTTCTTTTTTAGACATTTTTTTAGAACACAGATTATTTATTGAAAAAGAAATAAAAATGTTATATTATAACATAACATTAAAGTCTAGATAATATTCCAAGGAAATCATCATGCGTATAAACAAACTTATATTAATGGCATCTACTGCTTTTGCAACAAGCATCTCTGCAGCTCAAGCCGAAATTAGTGTTATAGCCTCTATAAAGCCTGTTCACTCTCTTGTTGCAGGTGTTATGAAGGGGGTAGGTTCACCAAACATTATTGTAGATGGGGCTGGTTCTCCACACTCATATTCTTTAAAGCCGTCGCAGGCTAAGGAATTGCAGGAAGCTAATGCTGTGTTTTGGTTTGGTAGAGACTTAGAGACATTTCTTGAAAAACCAATTGAAGCGCTTTCATCAAACGCAAACGTTGTAAAACTTTTAGATACTGATGGTTTGTTAAAGCTA
>CABYPW010000009.1:5000-90614 GCA_902520885.1 uncultured SAR116 cluster alpha proteobacterium | reverse complement strand
AAAGTTTAAGCGAATTTAAAATAAATATAGTAAAAAATTTACTAAAAAATTATGTATACAAGATTAAATTGAGTTACCAAGATTATTAAAATTCTAGATCTCTTGTTTCGACAAGGACGCAAATAAATTCTATGTTGCAAATTATTCTTTACACACCCCAGATACCACCAAACACTGGAAATATTATTCGTCTATGCGCAAATAGCGGCGCTAGGTTGCATTTAATAGAGCCAATAGGCTTTTCTGTTGATGAAAAATCATGCCGAAGAGCAGGTTTAGACTATCAATCACTTGCTGATGTCATAATTCATAGAAATTGGTTTTCATGTAAAGAAATGCTCTCAGATAGGAGCATATGGGCAATCACGAAATTCGGAAATAAACGCTATGACCAAGTAAAATTTTCAAATAACGACGCCTTATTATTTGGTTCAGAAATTAGTGGTCTTCCAAAAAATATCAAAGATGAATTTGCTAGATCTCATCAATTATATTTGCCCATGCAGAATGAAAGTCGTTCGTTAAACCTGTCGAATGCGGTGGCTATATGCCTTTATGAAGCATGGAGACAAAATAACTTCATCGATACTGATTCAAATTTTGAAAACTTATAAACAAAATTGCTAGTAAAGTTGATAATCACAATGCTAATGTGAAAACGAAAATTGGAAAACTAAAAATGTTGCTCAACTCAGAAAACCGAAGAAAAAGTGGTGTCTTAAGTGATATATGCGTTCTCGACATTTCACGCGTACGCTCAGGCCCAACGTGCGTGCGACAATTAAGCGACTGGGGGGCTAGAGTCATAAAGATCGAAGCTCCAGAGGATGCCTCAGAAATGGGAGGGCCAAGAAACGGACCAGATTTTCAAAATCTTCATAGAGGAAAAGAAGGACTTTCCCTAAATCTAAAATCAAAAGAAGGATATGATATTTTTAAAAAATTGCTGAATAAAGCTGATGTCGTCGTAGAAAATTTTAGACCTGATGTAAAATATAAACTAGGCATAGATTATGAAACACTCTCTACTGTGAACCCAGCGATTATTCTTGCCTCAATATCTGGATTTGGCCAGGAAGGTCCCTATAAAAATAGACCAGGTTTTGATCAAGTCGCACAAGGGATGTCTGGTTTAATGTCAATAACAGGAGAGCCTGGTGGTGGCCCAATGCGTGTTGGGATACCACTTGCAGACTTGTCTGCTGGATTATTTGCGGCCCAAGGCATTTTACTAGCCTTATATGAACGAATGAGTTCTGGGAAAGGACAGTGGGTTCAAACATCTTTATTGCAATCACAAATTTTTATGCTCGATTTTCAGGCAGCAAGATATGTTATGAATGGAGAAATACCAAGACAGGCTGGAAATAATCATCCAACTTCTATCCCAACAGGAGTTTTTAAAACCAAAGATGGTTTTATGAATATCGCAGCGTCTGGTGAAACAATTTGGAAAAAATTAGCTATGGCATTTGGCCACGAAGAATGGATCTACGACCCGCTATTTTCAACTGCTGTAGCAAGATCTGAAAATAGAGACAAACTTGGGAAAAACATAAATGAATGCACCATTCATAAAACTACTTCAGACTGGATATCACTATTAAATAAACATGGTGTTCCATGTGGCCCGATATATTCAATCGACCAAATGTTTTCTGACGAACAAGTAAATTTCCTTGATGTAAGCCAATCAGTAATTAATACAGACTTAGAAAAAATACAGGTATTAACGCAACCTGTATCCCTCTCGCGAACAGATAGTCAACTTAGTAGAGCAGCTCCTAAAATAGGAGAACATACCAATCAAATTTTAGCTGAGTTAGGTTACGAGGACAGTGATATTAAACTTTTGCGTGACAATAAATTTGTTTGATCATTGAAGATAAGGTAAAAGAATGGAAGAAAAAATTCTACAGCACCGCAACGGTCCTATTGCACACATCATTTTCAATCAACCTGAAAAGAGAAATGCTGTTTCTCTCGAAATGTGGGAAACTGTAGACAAGGCTCTACAAACACTAAAATTAGATGAAAGCATAAGAGCTTTAATCCTATCTGGAGCAGGTGGCAAATCTTTTGTTGCGGGTGCCGATATATCTAAATTCGATAGTGAAAGAGCAAGCAAAGAAGGTGTGACAGAATATAATAATATGACAAAAAAAGTTTATGACGGCGTAGCCAATTTTCCTAAACCAACAATAGCTCAGATAGATGGCTTTTGCATTGGAGGCGGTATTGGACTAGCAGCAAGTTGTGATATGCGGTTTTGCGGTAATTCGTCTCAGTTTGCCATTCCAGCTGCAAAGTTAGGGCTTGGATATGAATATGAGGGAATTAATAGGCTTGTTCAACTCATTGGTCCTGCTTTCACTAAAGAGATTTTTTATACTGCCAGGCGCTTTTCTGCAGAGGAAATGATATCAATGGGTTTTATAAATAAAATTCTTGATGACACAGATGTAGCATCTTACTGCCTTGAGGTTGCAAATATGATAGCATCAAACGCTCCGTTAACAATTGAAGCAACAAAATTTATAACAAACCAATGTGTTTTAGAGGAATCTGAAAAAGACCTTGTTGCATGTAATGAGAAAGTAATGAATTGCTTTGAAAGCTCTGATTATATCGAAGGAAGAACAGCATTTATGGAGAAACGTACTCCTATTTTTGAAGGAAAATAATAGTAAAACCAAAAAAGTATCCCTTATTAATGGTCCAAAATCACAAACAAGAATAAAACTGTCATAATTTGATGGTTTCCTGTTGAAAACGAGGAACAAATGAAATTCTTTAACGAACTTATTGAAACAATAATGAATAAATCACGCGCGGGATTTGGTCTTTCAAATAGGACATCTGTTTCGGTGAGTAATAATCCAAAAGAGATGATAACTTCTGTAATGACAGCCGTGGGTGAGGTATCATCGATTGCCTATGCAGATCAGTTCCTGCGATTATTTGATGAGATGGATTTAGCTAAAAAACAAGAGCTTTTTCTTACTATTGCCTCTGAACTTGATATTAATTTATCAATGGTTAGCTCAGCTCTAGAAAATTACTCTAAATCCCCTGATGAGGAGAACTTTACCCATATAACAAACGCTGTAGAGCCTGGTTGGACTGAGTTAGTTCGGCGGTTAAATGCAACAGCACATGGAACAGTCCGTCTAGTAAAAATGAGAGCTGACTTGCTATCAATTATCAGCACTGATTCTTCTCTTGCACGACTTGATGTAAGTTTCAAAGCACTTTTACGAAACTGGTTTAGCCCAAGCTTTCTGGTGTTACGGCCAATTGACTGGAGCACACCAGCAAATATTCTTGAAAAAATCATAGCTTATGAGGCGGTACACGAGATCACTTCCTGGGATGATTTGCGCTCTAGATTAGCGCCAGATGACCGAAGATGTTTCGCTTTTTTTCATCCTTCAATGGAAGATGAACCCCTCATTTTTGTTGAGGTTGCATTGACTAGTGAAATCCCTGGACAAATAAATGCTGTTTTAGAGGCAGATAGAATGATGCTAGACCCTACCCATGCGTCATGTGCTATTTTTTATTCTATTTCAAACTGTCAGAAAGGTCTTGCGGGAATTTCCTTTGGTAATTTTCTGATCAAACAAGTAGCGCAATCATTACAAAGTGAATACCCGAATTTGAAAAACTTTCTTACACTCTCACCTCTACCATATTTTTCAACTTGGCTTGAAAAAGTAGAGCCACATACATTCTCAAATTTTGCCTTGATTGACTGGTCAGAAGCATCAGAGCAAAATAAAAAGGAATTAATTGAAGCAGCAGGGAGATACTTTCTTGATTCTACTAGAAAAGATAAACAGCCTAATGATCCAGTGGCTAGATTTCATCTAGGAAATGGTGCTCTCTTAGACCGGATTAACCCTTCCGGAAATTTGTCAAATAAAGGCCTATCTGAGTCATTTGGAATGATGGTAAATTATCGGTATGACCTCCCAAATGTTGAAAAAAATCATGAAGCTTACGCCAAGGAACAAAAGATTGCGATATCACAAGAAGTAAAAAAACTTTTCAATACTCCCTAAGGTGAAAGATGGTTCGTATTGTAATTAATGAATTGGGAAGAATTGGCCTTTTTATATTTGAGTTTGTTTTGCAATTAACTCGATTTAGATTCTTATCTTATTTTAGCGTTCAGCGATTTCGAACGCGCAACTATGGATGTTGGTTTTTATTATTTTTCCAATGTAACTAGCAGACTAACGGGGATATTTCTATCACGTGCAAGCTATCAGTTTTGGGGGTTTATAACTGCATATCTTGCTTGCACTTCCTTACTACGTTTATTTAGCTTATCGTTTAAATTCTCCCTGGCAAATCTGGAAGAAGAAAGGTGGTTTACCAAGATGGCTTCAGACTTAGAACTTGCAAAATCCTTGATCCCAGATATTCAATTAGCTGGAAAAGCCATAATGAAAATTTATCATCACCAGACAGAATTTAAGGTCAAGCAAGATGGCTCACCTGTTACAAAGGCTGATTTAATAGCAGAGAAAATATTATTGTCAGCCTTAAAGCGGTTAAAAAATGATGTGCCTATAGTCTCTGAAGAAAATACACAAAGTCATGCTATGAAAACACCAGAAAGTTTTTTTTTAGTTGACCCTCTTGATGGAACCAAAGAATTTTTAAAAGCAGATGGCTCTGGAAGTTTTACAGTTAATATTGGACTAGTTAGAAATGGGGATCCTGAAATGGGTATTATTTTCGCTCCAGCTTTAAATCAATTATTTGTTGGAGCACGAAATGAAGGCGCTTTTGAATTAATAGGTGAAAGTTTTCATCCGCTCCTACCACGTAAATTAGAATCAGGAAATTGTATTGCCGTCGCTAGTACTTCCCATCGAGATACTGAAACAGATAATTGGCTTTCTGCACATGATGTTAAAAAAACCATAAGGGCAGGCTCGTCTCTAAAATTCTGTCTTGTTGCCTCTGGAAAAGCAGACTTTTATCCCCGTTTTGGACCAACAATGGAGTGGGATACGGCAGCCGGAGATGCTATTTTACGAGCTGCGGGAGGAATGACCTATACTAGTGACAATAATGTTTTTAAATATGGTAAGAAATCCTATAAAAATGGTTCATTTATTGCAAAGGCGCAACCATAGATAATCTATTTAATATTAATGAATATAAGTTTTAAAAAAACCCTCTTTTATTATGTTCTTAGTTAAACCATATTTCTGACCGAATTAGACCCCTATTCTAGATAATTATTTCCATTATTTAATTAGCTTTTGAAAATGGTGTGTCTGAAATGAAACAATCTACATTATGGTTATACGCAAATATCATGTGTGCACTTGTTCTATTGAGTGCTTCAATTTTATGAATATTAATTTCATTTGAAAATTAATATTCATAGAGGGGTTTTACAGTGTTCACGTGAGCGTTGGTGGATATCCATCTGCCCTTAAATTTGTATTTAGTGCATCTTCTGGTAATTTCACTACTTAAGTCGATTGTGCTTCGCCTCCATAGGTTTTTTTTCCTTATAATTCATCTAATTTTCCAAAATTAAGTTGGCTAACTTATAACGATAAAAAACTCATACAAAGGGTAAGTCTACTAATTCTGCTTCTTTCATACCTTGTTCAGTCTCAATTAATACTGACTCTCCTGCTTGCACCTTTTTAGATACTAGAGCAAAACCAATAGTTTTTTCTAATTGAAAAGACCATGTGCGATTAGTCAGACTTCCTACCGGCTCTCCCCGATGATATATTGACATCCATTCAAATATTGGGTGACTACAAACATTAGCATCATTAAATATTGCTCCTAATTGGTGTCTTTTCGGTCCTTGCTCATGAATTTTCTTTAGAGCAGGTAACCCAACTATATCCCCGTCAAGATGTAGGTCCACAAAATCACCTAATCTGACTTCGAATGGGTTCGTTGAATGATCTGTATCTCCGCCAAATGATAAAAGCCCGCTCTCAACTCTCTCACTCAAATTCGGACAGCCTGGACCGATATCATATTTTTGGCCAACCTCCTTTATACGATTATATAATTTTTTTCCTAGATTTTTATTAAGCAAATAAAGTTCAAAACCACCCTGTTTAGAGTACCCGGAACGGGCCACGAGAACAGGGATTCCATCAATTTTAAAAGGTTTAAACCAAAAATATTTAAGGTCTCTTACCCAACTACCACATATTTCCGCGACTAAATCCTCTGCCTTTGGTCCTTGAATAGCTAAAGGGGCTGCGTCTGGCTCACTAACTTCAACATCAAGTTGGCGTTCATTATTAATAGCGCGCGCCCATGACCATACATCACTATCTGCGATTGAAAACCAAAAGCAATCTTCATCTATTTTCAATAAAACGGGGTCATTGATGAGAATGCCTGAATGATTACATAATGGGATATATTTTCCCTGCCCTATTTGCATTTTCGAGATATCACGGGGACACAATATTTGCGCTAGTTTCTCAGCATTTCTGCCTTTCAATTGGACTTGTCGCTGTACAGCTACGTCCCAGATAGAAACTCCATTTTTCAGACGCCAGTATTCTGCCTCAGGATCTCCAAACCCAGTTGGCAAAAACATTGAGTTGTAGAGAGTAAAGGAGACAACACCATCTTCAACAGTTGATTGATAAAATGGGGAGCGGAGGGTGCGAGCTGATGGAGAAATCGTAATCATAAAACCTCACTAGTCTACTATCAAAAAATTTATTTCACACTTTAACATTTGACAGAATTAATCTAGCAAAAATGCTTAAAGCATCTAGCTTCCGACTATATTTTATATAAAAGGTCGCAAATTAGATAATTGGCTTCCACCATGAGAAATTCGAGTAATTTTTTGAATGATTCCTTGTATTACATCTATAAAATCACAATTAATTTTTCTTGCTTACCCGCCTCTTTGGTCCTTTATAGGCAGGGATGTCAAAAGGATTTGAATTATCGAATGTGACAGGACAACCATCTAAGATTTGGTCATATAATACTGCGCGTCCCCGTATAGATGGATCTTTTTGCACTTCAAAAAAAATACCGTAGCAATGAGAATTACAATAGAATATTGAACCAGTCTCATTTTTTAACTGTTTAGTTGTACCATCCGTTAACAATATTTGCTCTTTTTCTAGAATGCCTGTCATTACATAGCATATATCAAGTTTGTGGTCAGTTTGTGAATATTCTTGGACTTTGAATTTTAATGGTATTCCTACATATTTATTTCCAAATTTGTCTTGCCTGTGTATCCATTTATCCTTTGAAAATTTTTGTGGTTCACCTGTAAGACAATTGGCTACTTCCCAGCTTTCTTCATTCTTAACATTATAAAAATAATTACCATTTTCATCCATCATGCCTCGACAATCGTCTAACTCATCTTCGACATCATTCGCTTTATCAAACCAACCTAGCGCATGAATTGGATATCCATCCATAGCATACCCAATGGGGCGTTTCATCTTCTCTATATATATTTCACCTAACTCTTCAATTAGACATATAGGAGAAATGTGATAATGATAATCATCTCCTCTTCCAGCATGACCTCCACAATTGTCTAGTTCTCCTTGATAAAGTGTATTTGGTCTTTTGCCTGTTTTAGGATTTACTGGCCCTTGTGTAAACGGGTCAAAAATTGGCACCCCATTCACAGCAACACCTATTGCACCAGTATCTGTTAATGTAGGCTGATTTGCTTTTTTTGGCGTTCTTGTGATTTTATATTCATATTGATGCACTCGAGGAAATTGCTGATTTGTAGCAATAATTCCTACCATCTTACTATGGGTCTCATCAGGTAGCCCATGAGAAGTAAAGGAGGCTGATTTCGAAGTGCATGCAAGATTCGACACTTCGTCTGTGTAACACGCCTCATCACACATGCATGTTGATATCTCGTGAGCATGAGAATTATTTGACAACATTAAGATAGCTAAGAACAATATAATCCGCATACTTACCCTCCTCTACTCACCTATATAGTTTAAAAAGATACCATAATTGTTTTTATAGTAGAAATAACTTATCTATTTAAATAACAACTAAGCATTTTATTTTTGTACCATTTCGAAAGATCTAAATTTATGAATAACTTTAATTGGAAGGACCCTTTTTTATTATCCGAACAGCTAAATGAAGAAGAAAAATTAGTTCAACAATCTGCAGCTCAGTTTGCATTAAAAGAATTATCGTCACGGCTTCAAGCTGCCCTTAATAGTGGTGGGATTGGTAGGAAAGGATATCAACTAATTGGACAGGCTGGATTGTTCGGTGTGACCTTGCCACATGAATTTGGAGGATCTAACGCTTCCCACACGTCATACGGGCTAATTGCCCGAGAGATTGAGCGAATTGATTCTGGGTTTAGATCAATTCTTTCAGTTCAATCTTCCTTGGTAATGTATCCAATCTTCAAATTTGGTTCAAACTTGCAGAAACAAACCTATCTTAAAAAATTAGGGTCAGGCGAGCTAATTGGTTGTTTTGGTTTGACAGAACCTGAGGCAGGTTCCGATCCTGCTGGAATGAGGACTACAGCTATTAAAACAGCTGATGGATACCGTATAAATGGCTCTAAAACTTGGATATCTAACGCGTCGATTGCTGATATATTTATTATCTGGGCCAAATCAGAGGAGGATAATGGCAAAATTCGAGGATTCATAATTGAGCGTGGGACGAAAGGACTCCAAACAAACAAAATTGATGGGAAATTGTCCATGCAGTCAGTTGATACAGGGTCCATTTATCTAAGTAATGTTGATGTAAAGAAAACTTCAATCTTACCTAACGTAGTTGGCCTTAAAGGTCCTTTTTCATGCTTAAACCTGGCGCGATACGGAATATGCTGGGGGGTTATGGGAGCAGCGGAAGATTGCTGGTTCAGAAGTTATGAATATGGAATGCAAAGGCATCAGTTTTCACGCCCACTTGCAGCAACTCAACTTTATCAGAAAAAACTTGTCGATATGCAAATGGAAATAACCCTAGGACTTCAAGCATGCTTAAGGCTAGGTCAATTAATGGATAGTCAAAATGCAACGCCTGAAATGATATCTTTATTAAAACGAAATAATTGTGAAAAAGCGTTGACAATTGCCCGTGCATCTCGTGATATGCATGGAGCTAATGGTATTCATCAGGATTATCAAGTAATGCGACATCTTGCAAACCTTGAGACAGTCAATACTTATGAGGGCACGTCAGACATTCATACACTAATCTTGGGGAGGGCACAGACTGGTATCCAAGCTTTTAACTAGTCTTAACGGATAGGTTACTTAATGATTTTACCTCTAGCCTTAATTATTCTCATTCATAATTTCCTCAAACGACTGAAAAAAAGCTTTTGCCAATTTACGAGCTGTACTTGTAATAAGTCTACTTCCGAGCTGAGCTATCTTACCTCCAGTCTCTGCCTTAGCAAGATATTTTAGAATCGTTTTTTCACCGTCATCAAGCAACTCAACCTCTGCTCCTCCTTTTGCAAAACCAGCTACACCGCCTTCACCGGCACCATTAAGAGTCAATCTAGCCGGCGCATTTATTGTATCCAGTTCAACAGAACCACTAAATTTTGCCTTAATAGGACCAATCTTCAGAAGAACTTTGGCACTATACTTATTCTCTTCTGTCATTATTAATTCTTCACATCCAGGTATGCATATTTTTAAAATCGTTGGGTCTATTAGTTTTGCAAATACCTCTGTACGATTTCCAGGGATTATGATCTCATCACTTAGTTCCATATTATCTTTTCCTTAAAAAGGTCTTTTAAAACATTTAAAAATTTTGATTTTTTTGTGAAACACGCAAGCGCTTGAAATCATTATAATATTTGACATGCATTTACAAAGTCTATTCGAGGTGCTCTCGGACGCATTTCCTCATAATCCCCATAACCAAGATTAATAAGCATATTAGACCTCCAGCTAGTACCCGAATAGAATGCCTCATCCGCAAGATTTTTATTAAAACCGTTCATAGGTCCACAATCTAACCCAAGTAAACGGGCTGCAATTAAAATGTAACCGGCCTGCAACCATGATAACTCTCTGGCAAATTTATCGCGTTCTAATTCTGTTTGTGCTGCTATTTTAGATACATCTGCACGCGGTGCTAATAAAGAAATGTGCTTATGGTAATCAACATCATAAGCTATAATTATAGTTACAGGCGCAGAGGCAATTTTAGGCCGATTACCCTCACTCGCTGTTTCAATTAACTTTTCCTTGGCTTTTTGAGATTTAACAAAAGTAAGGCGCATCGGACAATAATTATTTGCAGTAGGCCCAAATTTTGCAAGTTCGTAAATTTCATGTAATACAGTGTCATCAACACCTTTGCTAGAAAAACTACGGTGAGTCCTAGCTTCCACAAAAAGCTGTTTTTTTAATTCAGCCAAGTCCATTTTAATATCCCTCTGATTTCGTAATATTGAATTCTCTTCTAATTTTGGTCTCATGCTGGTCTAGTTCTGAGACTTCACCCAATAAATATTTTTGCCCTTGAATAATACCACAAGGTGAAAAAAGATTATATTCTTTTCCTCCTAAACTGACCGTAATAAAATCCGTCTGAGAATGAATAAGTAAATCATCCAATCTATTCGATATAGTGAGACTTGAATTTGACGTCCCTGATTTGTTTTAAACCGAGCATATAACGCTTGCAAGATACACTGATATGCAGTCATCCCAGTTGCAATGTCCTATGCTGAAACACCTACCCTGCCTGATTTTGATTCAGTTCCTGTAATGGAAGTGAGTCCTGTTTCTGCTTGAATGAGTAAATCATAAGCTTCTACATTCACAAATTTCCCTGTTGAACCATAACCACCAATATTACATCCAATTAAAGGAGGATTTAATCTTTGCATCTTCTGAAAATAAGCAACTAATCTGTCAAAAACACCCAGCATGAGATTTTGTATAAAAACATCAGCAAGCTTAACCGTAGTTTCTACGATTTTTTTATCTTCCAGTTTTTGTTAAAATCAATATTTTAGTTTAACTTATATATTTCGTAATGCCACCACAGATTTCCACAGTTGTTCCCGTCATATATGAATTTCTCTCCGACACCATGAAAGCTGCTAAATCGCCAACTTCACTAGGTTCTGCCCATCTTCCAAGCATTGTCTGAGAAGCAAACCCTTTGCGTAATTCTTCTGAAGTAGTATTTCTGACTTTAGCCATTACCTCACCTCTAGGCCCCCAAGATTCTGTGTTTATCATGCCAGGGCAAATATTATTCACCGTAATATTACTGGAGCCTAATTCGTTCGCCATTAATTTGTTAAAACCTATGAGGCCAGCATTTGGAATAGTAGTAGATAATGCCCCCGGCAAAAGTTGTGTACCAGAAAATCCTGTTACGTTGAGTATCCTTGCCCAATCATTGTTTTTTAAATGTTCAGCGGCATGTTTTGTTGTATATACTGCTGCCATAAGATTCACGTTTATTGCCCTAGCCCATGTATCTTCACCCATAGTTGCTAGTGTACCTGGTATCATACCGCCAACGTTATTAACTAAAATTTGCAAACTTCCAAGCTCTTTTATAGCCTCTTCAATAAATAGCTGACAGCCCTCCTCCGAGGATAAATCCGCAATAACACCTACAGCTTTAACTCCTTTAGCTTTTAGTTCTGAGACCGTCTGATCGAGTCTTTCTTTGTTCCTTGCACATATTGCGACATTAGAACCTTCATTAGCCAATGCATGAGCAATAGCTTCTCCTATGCCTTGGCTAGCGCCAGTTATAGCAGCATTTTTATTTTTTAGACCTAAATCCATCTCAAAGTCTCCAAACAATTTCGTTAATTGAATATATTTTCAAGAAAAAAATATTTTAATCAAACAAAAATTATGTTTTCTTGGGAAAATGTGAATTCATAACATTCGTATAAATTGTAATCAAATTTATGATATCATTAAAATTGAACTTTAATTATATCTCTAACCATTAAAATAGGGGTAGATATGC
Organism: uncultured SAR116 cluster alpha proteobacterium; assembly: GCA_902520885.1. Taxonomy (GTDB): domain Bacteria; phylum Pseudomonadota; class Alphaproteobacteria; order Puniceispirillales; family Puniceispirillaceae; genus UBA5951. The sequence continues at coordinate 78,608 of CABYPW010000009.1, read as the reverse complement.
CAAGAATTGATTACGTAGATGAAGAAACAATTTCGGATGAGGCCAGAGCTTTAATTGAAAGCGCTGACGAAACTGGGGCTCCCGACCCAAGATGTGTGCGAATTTATGTTAAAAATAAAGATGCTGGCCTCGAATGGGTTAAATATTGGAACAGTTTGCTTTATAGGGGCGTACTTCCTCATGCTCTAAAGGAATTATGTAGAATCTATATTTCGATTGATCATGAATGTGGATATTGCTCTACGGTTAGGTCTACTAAGGGTGCTGCAGAAGGTGTTACTGAAGAAAAAGTTGCAGCTTTAATGCATTTCGAAGCCTCAGACCTTTTTTCAGAAAAAGAAAAAATAGCCCTTACCTATGCCAAAAAATTTAAAACTAGCGTATCCGAAATTGATAATGATGACGTTTACAGCTCTTTAAAAAAGACATTTACAGACGAAGAAATTATTGAACTTGGGATGCTTTGTGCACAGACTGACGGTGTTGGAAAATTTGCAAAATCTTTAAATATCATAAGCTGGGAAGATGCATGTATGATCAACCCTAATATTATAAAAAAAGAATATGCTGATACTTAAAACAATAGTTTTTAATTTATTTGAGGGAACAAATTAATGCCAACCGTATTGATAACTGGTGCGAATCGTGGTCTTGGACTAGAATTTACTAAAATTTATGCTGAGAACAAATGGAAGGTTATTGCATGTTGCCGCACGCCAGAAAAGGAATCTGTATTAAAACAAATTAAATCAGAGTTTGATTCACAAATAATCATTTTCAAAATGGATATTTGCAATCAAAAAGACATTGATGATTTTTGCAATAAAAATAGAAACACCACAATTGATTTGCTAATTAATAACGCTGGTGTACAATTCGAAAATTATGGCTCTGCGGCATATGAAAGTATGGGAGAGGACCCAAACCCTGCTAATTATGATTATGAAATGTGGGCGGAAACTATGAAAATAAACTTATTCGCCCCAACGAAATTGACAGGTCATTTAACACCAATGTTAGAGCGAAGTGATAACGCCAAAGTCATTATGCTATCCTCTGGTATCGCAAGTCTCGAGAATACTTGGCAAGCAGGTAGATATGCCTATAAAACAAGCAAAGCCGCTCTGAACATGGTTGTGCGTACCTTGGGTGAATGGCTCCAAACAAAGAAAATTGCTACATTCGCCGTGTCACCAGGGTGGACAAGAACTGATATGGGGGGACCAAATGCTCCCCACGATTCCAGGACAGCCGTTGTTGGATTGTATAAAGTGATATTGGAGGCAGATTTCGCAAATACTGGAAGCTTTTACAATTTTGATGGAAAAAAAATACCCTGGTAGAGATAGTGCTTTTAAGATGATTTTCGTTGCCATCCGGCAATCTCATTATTTTCGCAACCTAATTCTAGTTCATTTTCCGCTCTTTTCCATTTACCTATACTTGTGTTTGAAAGGCTAAAATCAGCTTTAACGGGATTAGCAAGGCTCAAGGCTGTAAGAATATCTTAATTTATTAAGTCCATCCTAAAACCAGAATTGAATTTTTCGGGTAGAATGATTTGATGAAATTTTTTTTTAGTACTATTGTTTTTCCTCCTTAAAATCACAATTTTGATTGAAAAAATATTTTGATTTAATAATTTCAATTCGTTTTTTTATCCCACGCCACAAGACTTATCTGGCTAAATAACCCTGCTTTTACATACTGATCGTTATCAATAAAATTTTGGACTGCCTCCCTATCAGAAGCATCTACAATTATCAGTGTTCCTATAGGACTTACCCCATCGTCACATACCAACGGGCCTGCATGTACGATTTTCATACCATGTTCATACACATACTTTATATGTGCAGGATTATTTTTAGTTCTAATGGCTGATTTATCATGACAATCAATAGCTGAATAGACAAAAAGCATAGTATTTTCCCTCCAAAAAAATTAGGCCTAATGGCGCTCATTTAGACGCCCAATTTTATCCATGACAATAACTCTACAATATATTTTTGCTATCTCACTTTATATTTTTTAGTTAGCTAAGAAACTCTCTGTTTCTAATGAGAAAACTTTTTGAAAAAAATCAAGGACAAGATTCTATGCCCAAAACATTATAGAAAACATAATTTAACATATTTTTCCTATCGCCAGCCAAGTTCATCTCTAGCCTTGTCAAGGCTCTCAAAAATCAGATGACCTAGGGCAACACATTTTTCTGAAGGAATTTTTATATCTGGGATCTGGATAACAGGTATGCCTGCAGCATGTGCTGCCATTACACCAACATCTGAGTCCTCAAACGCAATGCAGTTTTTGGCTGATACGTTAACACAAGAGGCCGCCTTTAGATAAATATCTGCTGCAGGTTTGGCGTTTCTTACTTGATCACCTCCAATAATTGATCCGATAAATGAACGTAATTTAGCACGCGTCAAAAGTGTTTCAGCAGATTCAGTATACGAAGAAGTGGCAACAGCAATTTTAATGTTTTGTGAATTAATAAACTCGAGAAATTCTAATGCACCTTCCTTAGCAGGAACTTCATTATTTAAGAGTTTCTGAAAATGCTCCCACCAAGTCTGATTAAACAGTGTAATATTTGCATCTTTAGGCAGGATAGAAGCTAGTAGCTTATCTCTTAAGACAGAACCATGCCCAGTTAGTTGGGCATACTCCTCATCTGAACAAGAAAAATTAATTTTTTTACAGCTATAAAAAAAGGCATGCTTCGCTATTTTTTCTGTGTCTAGGAGAAGTCCATCCATATCTAATAAAATAGCTTCCGGAAGGGGAAACGGCTTATTAGTTATATTAATTTGCATTTGTTATTCTCTTTTTAATTAGTTCTTTTTGCCGATATATTATGTATCATAGAAACATTAATATTATTCAGTAAATTTTCAAACTTTAGGGAGATTGTTAATAAATGATAAAAACGCCCGTCTTTGATGGTCATAATGACCTATTACTAGCGCTTTGGCGTTCTAATGATTTAGACGGAAAAGATTTTATATTTGGAAGGCAAAAAGGACATATTGATCTTCCTAGGTGCAAAAAAGGTGGTCTTAAAGGGGGATTTTTTGCAATCTTTGTTCCTGCAACAAATGTAGCACCAGAAGCCTTTTGGGAACGTCATCCAGACCTAGTAAAAAACAAAAAAGGGGCGACAGAAAAAATGCCCTCCAACAACTTACTAAATACAGAACAAATTTCACAAACATATGCTTACGAAGCTACAATCGAGATGATAAATATAGCGCATAATATAGCTGACCAAAATCCAGACAAACTAGAAATATGTACAGATTATGCAACATTACGCAGTTGCATCAATAAAGAAAAAATTGCGCTACTTTTGCATATTGAAGGTGCAGAGGCAATCAGCTCAGACTTAGGTCAGATAGAGATATTATACAACATTGGATTGAGGTCTATTGGCCCTGTATGGTCACGTAAGAATATTTTTGCGGAGGGGGTAAATTTTAGTTTTCCTTCAACCCCTAACCAAGGTGATGGTTTAACGGATGCTGGTAAAGAGCTAATTCGTTTCTGCAATAGAAAAAAAATACTCGTTGACCTCTCTCACTTAAATGAGAAGGGGTTTTGGGAAATTGCAAAAATTTCTGATAAGCCTCTTGTCGCCACCCATTCTAATGTTCATTCTCTTTGTCCATCTCCACGAAATTTAACACAATCGCAACTAGCAGCAATCGCGGAAACCAATGGTGTTGTAGGTTTAAATTTTGGGATCGGTTTTTTACATCCTGAAGGTAAACAAGACAAAAATCTGAGTCTTGATAATATGTGCAAACACCTAGATGCGCTTCTTGAAATCCTTGGAGAGGATGGGGTTGCACTTGGCTCTGATTTTGATGGTATTCAAATCTCAAACCATATTTCAGATTGCTCAGGTCTGCCAAAACTTATTGCTTCAATGAAAAAGAATGGATATGACGATACCTTAATCCAAAAAATATGCTTTGAAAATTGGCTTAATTTATTGAAGAAGACAATTGGTTAACAATTGTCAAACACACCATATTTTCATCTAATTAATTTTAAATTGAAATTAAAAATTAACCTTTATGAAGCCGTCATTTTAGGGACAACATGTAAAAATGTGTTTAGTTCTTGATTATCTGCTTCAACTGCACGTCTTAGATGATATTCAATATCTGGTATAGCTGACTTTACCCTTGCCCATGATGGAATAAAGGGTGTTTCCATTGGCGCATAACTAAAATCACTTCCTGCCCGCATAATATTTTCAGCAAATAATTCTACAGCTCTTTCTTCAGAATCTATGTCATAGCTCAACCCATTAACTTCAGCATCTGTTTGGTAATGACGAACCATATCAAGAGCAATTCGAAAGTAGGATGCTTTTAGAGTTCGAAATGTATCAGGTCCAAAACAATACCCTTGAGTAGCCAATTTTCTTATAATTACTTTTACTATATCAATTGACATGCGTGATAAACCAAAATCACGATCATCTTCAGAAAGTTCTTGATGTTTATGTTCATAAGTATCTGCAATATCAATCTGGCATATCCTGTTACTAGCTTGATTTCTCTGCATCTCTGATAATATTCCAACTTCTAATCCCCAATCTGACGATATCCGAAGTTCAGGAATAAGAGATCTTCTAAATGAAAACTCTCCTGCGAGAGGATATCTGAAACTCTTCATAAAATTAAGATAATCACTGTGACCTAGCACTTGTTCCATTGCCAAAAGCAAAGGTGACACTAGCAGTCGGCAAGCTCTGCCGTTCATTTTATTATCAGATATTCTTGCATAATATCCCTTACAAAATTCAAATTGATAATTTGGATTTGATATTGGATAGAAAAGTCTTGCCAATAACATCCTATCATAGGTCAAAATATCGCAATCATGTAACGCCACTGCATCTGCTTTAGCTCTCGCATTAACATACCCTATACAGTACCATACATTTTGGCCTTTTCCTGGCTCCATTGGGGCAAGACCTTTTTCCTCAAGCATTTGTGAAATAGCCTTCATGCGAGGACCATCATTCCATAAAAGTGAGAATGGCTGGTTCAACTCTTTAAAGAAAGAATATGCATATTCATATTGTTCGCGCTCTGCTTTATCTAATCCAATTATGATATGATTAAGATATTTTACCTTTGAAATATTTCTTACAATTTCTTTAAGCGCAGAGCCCTCTAATTCAGAATACAGGCTAGGCAATATTAGTTCCATTGGCCGATACCCCGAAAATAACGAAAGGTCATCTTCCATCTGCTTAAGTGTTTTAGTGCCAAAGTTATGTAAAGTAGCCACACTACCATTCTGTGCAAAATCACCCATAACGTAATGTCTCCTCTATGTGATTTAAATTTAATGCTTTTCTAACTGCCTCTAACCATCCGAGAGGAGCAATATTTCCTGCAATGATAGTGCGTTCGAGTGGCATGGATATCGAAAGAAGGGGTTTGTGCGGGCGGGGTATAATGCAAGCTATATCGCAGTTCTCAAGCATATATGAGTCATTTTCACTGTCGCCAACTCCTACTAAAAATGGTTCAAACCCAAAACTCTTTTGTTTGATGCGGATTAAATTGCAATAATCGGCTTTATCGTGCTTTCCACTCAAGGTCATTAGTCTGCCACCTTGCTGAGCAGTTAAATTTTTAGCGCTTAATATATAGTTTAGATTCTGAAGTTGTATTTGATTACCTAAAAATTTAAAATTGAGAGAATATTCCCGAGCTAACGCATTTTCAAGTTTCTGACCAGTAAGTCCAAACACATCTGCCTGTTGTTTAACATTCATTTCGTGCACAAATAAACATTGATTTTTAAGTTCTTCGGTTACAAATTCACACCATATTTCCCATATTTGCTGCGAATTAATAGCAGCTTGGGATAAAGTAAAAGGCTCAGACAACTCTTCTGATGTGATTTCTTGGATGTTCTGAAACCCTGCACCATTTTCATATATGAACGGGACATTTCTTCCCAACTCTGCACAAAACATTTCCATTTCTATTTTAGTTTTACTTGAGGCGGGTATTATCAACGTCCCGGATTCCAATAAACTCAGTATGTCAGAATGAATTTGTTTGAAGCTGAAAGTTGAATGACTCAACAGACTTCCATCAAGATCAGTGATTATAATATTCTTCAATTTTTTACCTATCTGATCCCTCATGTAACATAATAGGAAAAACATCAAATAAAAGTGCTTATTTTAACGCAATGTGATGCATTTACTGCATCGGTGCTTATCGAAAATAAAAAAATAAAAGTGATTAGTTAATTTTTCCAAATTATAGTAAGCAAAATTTATTTAATTAATTTTTTGAGAGGAATATTATGAGTGTTTTTGACAAAGATTTATTCGATACTGGGTTAGCTAAGCGAAAAGCAACACTGGGAGAAAAATACGTAGAACAAAGTTTAGTTAAAGCCGATGAATTTACAAGACCATTCCAAGAAACAATGACTGCTTGGTGGTGGGGTTTTGGATGGGGTGATGAGGTGATTGATGCAAAAACTTGTTCTATGATGAACCTAGCCATGTTGGGGGCAATGGGACGAATTCATGAATGGGAATTGCATTGCAAGGGGGGGCTCAATAATGGTGTTAGCAAATAAGAAATACGAGCGATTATACATTGTGTTGGTATTTATGGAGGCGTGCCATTGTCTCTAGAGTGTTTTAGAGCTACCCAGAAGGTATTCGCTGAGCGAAATATAGAATAATTCCAATGATAAATAATTAGGTAAGTAATATTAAAAATATAGGCCCTTAGAATAGGTAAATTTAATGCTTGCAAAAAATAACTGAATTTAAATTAGATCTGAAAAAATATTCGAAATCAAATTGCGTAAAATTCGCGTGCAGTCTTTTTAAAAATTGATTCATGCGAAGATTTTGGAATTAGGGTTTTAAAAGCACTCATCAAAGTGTTGTAGTCTGAATATAGACTATCAACAGGAAAATTAGATCCAAACATGCATCGTTCTGACCCAAACTGATCTAAACATGTTTCGATTATGGGTCGAAAGTCCTCTATCGTCCAATTATGCTTAAACATTCCAAGTCCCGAAATTTTGCAGGTTACATTAGATAGTAAAGAGAGAGACTTTAGTGCTTTTTGCCAGTAATTGATCCCTTCTATTGTTCTATCATGTGGACTTCCAGCATGGCAAAGTGCAACCTTCAACTCTGGCACCTTCTCAAAGAGTAAAGAAGCTTGCTTCATTACCTCTGGAATAAGCTGCAAATCAAATGAATACCCTAGTTTAGATAGTGTTTTTAGGTTTTGCAGTACAATTGGAGATGCAATATTATCTAAGAGAATAGAACCTGCTTCCTTACCAGGTGCTCTACTTAAAATTTGTCTTACTCCAGCTACTGATGGTAAAATTTCAAACTTTTCCATTTCTAATCGCATTTCAGATTTAGTTAAGTCACAAAATACGACTTGTTTCATATTCCAATCAGGATGATTTTTAATAATATTATCAATCCAAATCGCTTCCTTTGCAGGTTCTTTGGCGCCAACTTGAATATGTATCGACGCATTAAATCCATGTGGTTTACAATCTTTTTTAAAATCTTGAATTAAATAATTTTTCTGAATTGGTGCCGGGTCACCAAAAAAGCGCTTCTTTGATTTATCCTCTAACCATGGGTATGAAACAGCTGACAAATCCCACAAATGATGGTGTGCATCAATCATCTAAAACTGTTTTCCTGCATCCGCTTTAATATATCAACGCCTTGCATTTTCCAAAAATGTAAGAAATCAATAAAAACCCAGTTTTCTGTGAGTTTTTCTCCTTCACGCCTATAAAAGTCAATTACCCGCATATCTGCGGACTTGGCACTTCCTGGCATTCCCATAAATCCACCTTTGGGAGTAAGTGTAAGATTTGGCCAGCCAAAAAATCCCCCAAAAGCTCCCTCTGCTATCCTGCAAACATGCCCGTTGAATTTTCTATCTGTAAAACCTGCGCGAAATGGCCCAGAGTGCTGCTCAGCATAGCGCTCAATAGTATATGTAGCTCCGATACCAGAGGGACCCCACCAAATCATATCTTCATTCCAACTGCGACGAAGCTCATCAACGAGAGGTTCATCACTACCACCACTCCAGTTTTTACTATCCTCAATCATAAATTCAATTGCGTTAAGCGTCTTAGTACCTTCTTCATCTGGTAAGGACTGATAAATCAATCCATTATGTGTCATGGGACCAGGTTGAACTAGATGTGCCCCCGTTTGTGGGGGAAAGGGATTAAATCCTGCCTGCATCATAAAATGGGGAATATCAATAAACATTGCTGTTTCAATAATTTTATCATCTACAATGTGATTGAACTCACCATATCGAAGCATAGCAATTTTTCTTGTCGGAGGAATTTCAAGCCAGGGCGAATCAAACAAGCCCAAAAGATGCCCCATTGATGCGACCCATATACCTTGATAGCCCTCTATATTATTTTCGCCTGCAAAAAAAATATCCATTCTTCGTTGTAAATTACTTAGAGCTTTTTTTAACGGTCTCCAGAATTGGTCTGACACTGCCTTGGGACCAAATTGTTCATTAAAAGGATGATTCCCTCGCCAAAAAATTTCCGGATGCATAACTTCGAATAACAAATCCTCAACTATGTTTTCTGGGGTCAAGTCGAACCTTCGATAATAATCTAGTACAGTTTTTTTTGATCTTTGTTTTTGGCTCATATCGTTTTTAACCCTATATTTTTTACATGGTAATATAAGAAAAATTTAACTTGCCAAGTAAAGAATTACTTGTCTAGAATTTTTGCAAACGTATGCAAAATTACCTTAACGATTATGTTATTTATTTTTTCAGGCAGGCCCTGAGCGATATTTAAAAACTATACAGGAGAATAATATATTATGTTTTTCAAAACAATTTTAACAGCAGGAGCCATAGGGCTCCTTTCAACTGCGTCATATGCTGGATGTGGTATTGATTCCGGTTCTGTGCGTATTGGTGGAAATGATTTTCCAGCCTATCAAGCTGTAGCAGAAGCTGCATCCCAATGCTCAGGTGGCGGAGTTAGTGTATCTGTGGATTTAAATAAAGACCATAAGGACCGGCAAGTTGCTTCACTCACAGCAAGTCCGGCAGAATTTACATCATCTCTTGCAAATAATAGCGCATTGAGTGCGTTAATGAACGATGGTCTTGTTCGTCCACTCAACAACCTAATAGCTAAACATGCATCTGGCCTTCAGGATATGCAATTTGTTACAGTGGACGGTGAAGTTATGGCTATTGCGTACATGGCTAATGCTCAACATTTATTTTATCGTTCTGATATTTTAGACGCTGCGGGTGTTGCCCCACCAAAAACATATGAAGAAGTATTAGCTGCTGCCAAAACTATTAAAGATAAAGGTTTAATGGAATATCCGATTGCTGGAACTTATGCAGGTTGGAATTTAGGTCTAGAATTTATTAATATGTACTTAGGACATGGTGGTGAATTTTTTGAGGATGGTTCAGCAAAACCTGCTGTAAACAACTCTAAAGGTGTTGCAACCCTCAATATGATGAAATCCCTCACAGAATATATGAACCCTGATTTCTTAACTTATGACTCAAACGCTGTTCAGGCAGACTGGGAAGCCGGAAAAGTAGCTCTTACCAATTTATGGGGATCACGAGCAGGACCAGTCACAGATGGAGAGGGTTCGACACCAGAAATAGAAAGTAACACAAAATTTACTAGTGCACCTACCGTAGCAGGTGGTTCCAGACCAGCAACAACTTTATGGTGGGATGGCTTCACTGTTGCTACAAATATATCAGATGAAGATGCAGAGGCCACCTTCAAAGCGATGATGAATGGTATATCAACACAAATGGCTCTCGCTAATGCCGAAAAAGCCAACTGGTTAATAAAAGGAGCTCAACCTAATCCAGCTGGTGTTGGTGTTTTAGCTTCAGCTGGTGGCGGCGCACTTCCATATCCAATGCTACCCTATTTTGGAGCAATGCATTCTGCAATTGGAGCTGAAATTGTTGATTTCTTGCAGGGTAATGAGACTGCAGAAAAAGCTCTAGAGGATGTTGAGGCAGCCTACATTGCCGCAGCAACTGAAAAAGGCTTTCTTTGATCAATAATTAAAACGCACAGAGGGATTTTAATCCCTCTGTGCCCGTTAAAAAAGCATTTATTTTCGAAAACTTATCAGCAAACTTTGGGCAATAAAAAATGCCTCACCATACCTTTCTTAAGTTTATTTGGCCTTCAGCACTTGCGATGCTAATTTTCATCGCACTACCCATAGTCTCAATAAGCATTCAATCTTTTTTCATTGAACATGAAAAAGTTCTTGTAGTAGTTGAAAATTGCACTCCGTTTGGTTGCAAAAAGGAAACTAGAGTTGATCTTGAGGCTACAAAGGTTCTAGAGGAGGAAAAACCACTCGGTAGATTTAACTGGTTTGGTACTTACACAAATCGAAACCACCTTGCTTTTAGTGAACTAAACCAAGCTTGGAAAGAGTCTCAAAATTATAATGATTTCCTTAGTGAAGTATTTAACCTACCATTTTATAAAGCCCTAAGTTTCACACTTGCGTATACCTTTATTGTAACACCACTAGTAATAATTATTGGCTTTTTCATTGCGTTAGCAGTTAACAGACTACCCTCTTTTTTTAAAGGGCCGACAATTTTTATCTGCTTATTACCTATGATCATTACGCCTCTTATAGGCTCTCTTGTGCTGTTTTGGATGATAGACGCAGAGGGAATAATTGGAAGTTTATTACAAATTATTTTTAATGACCCAAACTTATCCCTAAAAGCATCGCCTACGCTTACTTGGGTCATGCTTTTTGTTTATGGAGTTTGGCATCATGCTCCTTTTGCATTTGTTGTGTTTTACGCTGGTTTACAGACAATTCCAAGAGATACATTGGAAAGTGCGATGATCGATGGTGCAAATAGATGGGAACAAACACTTTATGTCATTATACCGCACTTGATGCCTCTGGCTGTTTTTATTTCGCTTATTCAACTGATGGATAATTTTCGAGTATTTGAGCCAATTGTGGGATTTAACGCCCAAGCAAGCGCAACTTCTTTGTCTTGGCTAATTTATAATGATTTTAGAAGTGGAGATGGTAATATGCTGTTTGGCTCCGCAGCTGCTACTTCTATCCTTACTATTATCGGCATCAGTATACTTATGACACCAGTAATTGTTAGGACCTGGAAAGCAAATAAGCCGGTAATTGGAGTATGATTAGTGACTAAAAAAAATAACTGGCTAAATGTATTGAGCTTATCTTTCATAATTATATGGTTAATTCTCGCTTCTGTTCCTTTTTTGTGGACACTTTGGGGTAGTTTCAAAGTAGAGGCTGATTTTTTCTCAAAGCAAGACTGGCGTAACGCTATTTTTGGTGTTCGAACGCTAGTCGAGACTGGGGGAATATTTACTTTAAATGGATACAAAGGAGCTTGGATTCAGGAAGAATTCTGGAGAGCTGCCTTAAATACTGGTATTGTGACTTTTTGCGTAGTAACAATCTCTCTTACGCTTGGCACTCTAGGGGGCTATGCTTTAGCCAGGTCTGGTTTTAGATATGCTTTCTGGATACTTATAGCAGCTCTTATATTTAGAGCGATGCCTCATATTACGCTAGTTTCAGGTTATCTTCTGCCATTTTTCGAACTTGGTTTATGGGGTCATCTATCAACAACTATTGTCGTTCTAGTTGCTATAAATCAACCCTTCACGCTCTGGATGCTTCACTCATTTTTTTCAACAATCCCAAAAGATCTTGACGAGAGTGCGATGGTTGACGGTTGCACGAGATTTCAAGCTTTTAGACATGTAATTATTCCAGTAATGTGGCCAGGGGTTATAACAACTGGACTATTTAGCTTTCTTTTAGCTTATAACGATTTTGCAATAACAGCTCTATTGCTAACAGAAACAAACCAAACGATGGTCCCAAAAATAGCTGGATTTTTAGGATCTGCCCAAGAACAAGGAAACGTTATGTTTGCTGTTGCAGCAGTGGTTTCCGCAACAGTTCCGTTATTTATGCTAGTTTTGTTTTTTCAGCGTCAGATTGTAAGTGGTTTAACAGCTGGTGCAGTAAAGGGATAAATTAATTCATGGCGAGTATCACACTTAAAAACTTAAGTAAAAAATGGGGTCCATTTATTGCGGTAGATAACATTAACCTCGAAATTTTCGATAAAGAATTCTTGGTATTATTAGGACCATCTGGGTGTGGTAAAACCACTACAATGCGCATGATTGCAGGGCTTGAACAAGAAACTACCGGCGAAATTTATATTAATGATATTAAAGTGAATGAAATGGAACCGAAAGACAGAGACGTTGCGATGGTCTTTCAATCTTATGGCTTATATCCCAATATGAATGTCTTTGAAAATATTAGATTTCCCCTAAAAATTAGAAAGATCGACCCTAATACACACTCCAAACGTGTAGAACGTGCAGCTGAAATGGTGGAATTATCCGAGTATTTACATCGTAAACCTTCAGAACTTTCTGGAGGTCAGAGACAACGAGTTGCTTTAGCGAGGGCAATTGTCAGAGAACCAAATGTATTCTTAATGGATGAACCTCTTTCAAATCTCGACGCAAAACTCAGGGTATCAACAAGAGCACAGATTAAACACCTTCATCATGAGATGCAGGTAACCACATTATATGTAACACATGATCAAATAGAGGCGATGACATTAGCAGACCGTGTTGTTGTCTTAAATAAAGGCATCATCCAGCAAATTGGAACTCCTTTCGAAATTTACAATAAACCCCAAAATTTATTTGTTGCTGGATTTATTGGAAACCCGGCTATGAATTTAATCCCAGGAAAAATTAAAAATAATACATTTGAATCAGGGTCAATACGTCTGGACGGATTTAAGATAGGTGATGGCGATATTACAGTGGGATTTAGAGCAGAAGATGCTATTATTCAGACAACGAAAACGAAGCCTAAAAATAGCAATGAAATTTCTTCTGCTATCTATTCAATTGAATTGCTCGGCGACTCTACCATGATATCATTTCAAATATCGGGCACTTTAATATCTGTAAAGGCCGCCAAAGATTACTCAGCAAAAATTGGTGACATTGTTACTATTAATATAGCTAATAGTGCCTGCCATCTTTTTAATACTGATACTGGAACACTTATTAAGGAGATAACTTAATGGCAGGGAAAAGACCAGAACAAGCTCTTTTAAGTCGTGATACCGATTTATCAAAAACAGATGCAACACGATCAATTATAGAAGATATGGTTGATGGACTAAATGACCACCGAATTAACGATATAGGCCAATTTTTTGCGCACAATTTTAGATGGATGGGTAATTATGGGTGTGGAACAAAAAAAGGGTTAGAGGAATTCCAAAATAATTGGCAAAGGCCTTTTCAGGCAGCCTTCTCAGATAAGGTATGTATCGACGAAGCGCGCTTATATATGGGCGAATGGGCAGCAGCTTTTGGCAGGCAAGAAGCAGTCCATAGTGGTGAATTTATGGGCATCAAGCCAACGGGTAAGAAAGTAGAAATTCGTTATATGGATTTCTGGAAAGTTGTAGATGGAAAGATTATAGATAATTGGGTGATGGTTGATTATCCGTCGGTATTATCACAGCTTGGCGTCGATTGTTTTTCAGGGCATGGATGGGAAGCATTTGATAAGGGTATGAAAAGTCCACCGTCGAAAGAAAGTAGTCCAAATGTCACTAAATAATTCTTCTTCAGAAAAAATAACGGCACCTCTCTTTTCCGCACTTTATAATTTTGAGCCAAGAGAAACACAAAAATTATTATCTGAAATAATTCATCCTTCAGCTTTTTGCCATTATTTTCATCCCATAGGAGATGTGGAAGCGTCTCTTATTTATGAAAGAATCTACGCACCCCTTTTTTATTCCTTTCCAGATTTTGAGAGACGAGAAACAATTCGTATTTCTGGCAAAGATGCTCATGGAGAATATTGGATAGGAAATGCAGGATATTTTTTAGGTACGTTTGTAAACCCATTTTTGACTATACCACCAACTGGCCACCTGGCCTACATTAGATTTCACGAATTTTATAAATGCACTGATGGAAAAGTTTCTGAAATTCAAGCGATTTGGGATATCCCTAGTTTGATGATGCAGGCTAATGTCTGGCCAATGGGGCCTTCCCTAGGGCGTGAATGGCTTGTGCCCTCACCTGCCACTCAGGATGGCATAAAGTGTAATGAATCAAATGAGCAGGAAGGAGAGAAAAATAAATTAATTGTATTGGAAATGCTCTCAGCTATGAGCAAGCATCCCAAATATGGGGATGAAAAGATTATGGAACTTGAAAAATTCTGGAACCCAAAATTTAATTGGTATGGGCCCTCTGGCATTGGAAGTAGTAGGGGTGTTTTAAGTTTTCGAAAGTTTCACCAAATCCCGTTTTTAAGGGCAATGCCAGATAGAGGCCAATATCCAGAAGAGACAACACATCACTTTTTTTCGGAGGAAAACTATGTGGCAGTAACAGGTTGGCCGAATATGTCACAAACACTTACTGGAGATGGCTGGTTAGGTATAGCGCCCACAAACCATAAAATTACTCTTCGTTCACTTGATTTCTGGAGATTAGAAAAAAATAAAATTCGGGAAAATTGGGTTATGATTGATTTACTTGATATATGGGCACAAATTGATGTGAACGTTATATCAAGAATGCAAGAGCTCGCTTTTCCCAGAACCAACCTTGGTCAAGTAAAGTTAAGTGAGGTTCAGTAATGTCAAAAGATTCGACCATAAAAACAATCGTATTTGCAAATGACCATGCCCAGCAAAAAATTACATCCCAAGATGTAGCAAAACTCGCTGGAGTGAGCCAATCAGCTGTTAGTAGAGTGTTCACAAAAGGGGCTTCTGCATCAGCAAAAACGGTTGAAAAAGTCCAAAATGCCGCAAAAGAATTAGGTTATAGACCAAACAGAATAGCGCGGTCTCTTCTTACTGGTCGTTCCCATATGATTGGTTTGGTTGTTGCCTATTTAGATAATTATTTTTACCCAGAAGTGCTTGAGCGTCTGTCAAACGCATTACAAAAAGAGGGCTATCATGTTCTTATTTTTATGGCAGCGCAAACTGCAAGTAATGTAGACAATGTAGTTGAGGAAATATTGGAGTATCAAATAGATGCAATTGTAACAGCGTCTGTCGCGCTATCTTCTGCATTGACTGAAAAATGTGAAAACGCTGGTATCCCGGTAGTGCAATTCAATCGTATTCAACATAATCCCTCATTTGCTTCAGTTACAACAGACAATTATCTTGGTGGAGGTCTGATAGCTGAACATTTAATTAAACAGGGGTATCGTTCCTTCGGTTATATTGCGGGATGGGAAGGTGCCTCCACTCAACGCGATAGAGAAGCAGGCTTTTCAAAAAAACTTGAGGAATATGGTTTTAACATTAGTGCTAGAGCTGTTGGAAATTTCAGGAGTGAGCAGGCACGAGATGCAGCTTTAAATATTATAAATAGTTCAAAAAAACCAGAGGCTATTTTCGTTGCAAATGACGCAATGGCTCTAATTGTAATGGATGTTTTAAGATTCGAGTACGGATTAAAAATACCTGATGATATTGGAATTGTCGGTTATGATAATGTTCCACCCTCCCGGTTAGCAAGCTACGATCTGACTACAGTTTCTCAACCTATAGAGCAAATGGTTCAACAAACAGTTTTCCTTCTCATGTGCTATATGGAAAATAAACCTCTAAAAAGAGGCGATATTAAACTAGCTGGTGAACTCATAATTCGCTCCTCTACCAAGAAAAATTGTGGGGGTGATAAATGAAAGGGTTTGATAGTAGATTTGATAATTTTCCAAATTATATTCTGGGAATCACACACGAGATCTGGGAAGAAAAAAAGGTGGATACATTAAATCATTATTATTCAGATGATATTCCTGTGCGCTCTCCTAGCTCTCTTGTTATAGGCAATAAGGCAGTTATAAAGGCCACTCTTGATACTTTATCAGAATTTCCTGACAGACAACTTCTAGGAGAAGACGTCATTTGGTCAGGCTCTCCAGAAAGAGGCATGTTATCTTCTCATCGAATATTTTCGACAGCAACTCATCTTGGCAAAGGTAGCTTTGGAGAACCTACTGGTAAAAAAATTCACTATCGGGTGATTGCAGACTGTCATGCAAAAAACAATCAAATTGATGACGAATGGTTAGTGCGTGATGTTGGAGGTATTGTTAAACAACTCGGAAATAATAGTGCTGATTTTGCATATAAACAAATTCAACAAGAAGGAGGTATAGAAAATTGTATTAAACCTTTTTCTGCCTCTATGGATTTAAAAGGACCGTACGCAGGAACAGGAAATAATAATGAGTGGGGCGATTTATTTTCTGAGATTCTAAGATCGATTATGAACGGTAAAACCGACATAATTCAGCATCATTATGATAGGGCTGGAAAAGGATATTACCCTGAAGGTATGATGGCTGTTGGTTTTACTGAAATCGAAACTTTTTGGAAATCTCTTCGCAATGCCCTGCCATCTGCAACATTTACAATTCATCATAAGATTGGAAGAGAAGATCCGTTTTTGCCCCCAAGAGCTGCTTTACGATGGTCCTTAGTTGGAAAGCATGAAGGTAAGGGGCGGTTTGGCCACCCATCAAATGCAAATATTTATATTATGGGAATAAGCCATGCAGAATTTGGTCCTTGGGGACTTCGAAACGAATATACTTTATTTGATGATGTTTCTATCTGGAAACAAATTCATCTTCATTTGGGGAGAGATTAATGACGAAACCAATTCACATTGTTCGATATGGTGAACTCGTACCATGCAAAACAGCGTTTATAGATGCTCATACACCTGGTTCGGATAAAAAAGAAAACTTTACTATTATCGGAGGAGGAGTTTCGGAAGCAGCTGACCAACATGTTCATATAAAAAAAACACCAGGGTTTAATATTGGAGCAGCAGGCCAACCTCCTAAATGCCGTAACTCATTACATACTCATAGAACAGCAGAGGTTTTCTTTGTTTTATCAGGAAAGTGGAGATTTTTTTGGGGAAGATGGGGAAAAACAGGAGAAGTAATACTCGAACCAGGTGATATTTTTAATATTCCAACCGGAATGTTTAGAGGATTTGAAAATATTGGTACAGACTACTCTATGATAATGGCAATACTTGGAGGTGACGATGCGGGAGGTGGCGTAGTTTGGGCTCCACAAGTTATTGAAGAAGCGAAGGAACACGGTCTAATTCTTGGAGAAAATGGTGTGTTATATGATACAAAAAAATCAGAGTCCCTCCCAGATGGTATTAATCCGAAAGAGGTAATGGATGAGGCCTCTTTAAATTTAATGGGAGAGCCAAGCATAACAAACATTGTTCCCAGATGGGTATCAAGATACCAAGATATGCTTGCCCTTTCCAGAGAAGGCGAAGTGCCTGTAATTGGAGAAAATGGACTTATATTTGACAAACCAGGATTTGAGGTGAGTTTCCTTTCTTCTTATACCCCAATAAAAGAGATGGGATCAAATAGGTACGATGTATTAATGCCTGTTAAAGGGCATTGGAAACTATCCTACGGTAGCCACGAAGAAATACTTAACTCAGGTGATACAGCATTAATCGAACCAAAATGTGACTATACGTTAGAACCATCAATGTCAGGAGAAGCAAGTTTATATCGTGTAAGTAATACAGACGATGCAGCTGGTCCTACTTGGTTTGAGAGGAATCAATAGTTGACACATATTCGCACAACACATGTTGGTTCACTTCCTAGATCTCAGGAGGTAACAGACTTTCTATTTAGTAAAGAGAAAAACCAAGCTTATAACGCTACGCACTTTGATGAGGTGATGAAGAAACATGTTGATTTGATTGTCTCTCGTCAAAAAGATTGTGGTATTGACATTGTTAGTGATGGAGAGACATCAAAAATTTCGTATGCCACATATGTTAAAGATCGTTATACTGGATTTTCTGGTGATAGTCCTAGAAATGCGCCTGCAGATTTAATAATGTTCCCCACCTTCTTACAAAGATTAGCTGATAGCGGTGGCACGCCAGAATATACGCGTCCAATGTGTACAGGAGAAGTTAAACCGTTAAGCAACTCAGAACTAAAAAAAGATATTTCAAACTTGAAATCAGCGATTAAAAAATATGGCAACATTCATGGTTTTATGAATGCTGCTTCTCCTGGTGTAATATCCCTATTTTTACAAAATAATTTCTACCCAAACAGGGAGACTTATCTTCATGCACTTGCAGATGCTTTGAAGGCTGAATATCAGTTAATTGTTGAATCCGGACTTGATTTGCAAATCGACTGTCCAGACCTTGCACTATCACGACATATGCTTTTCAACGATTTGTCAGATAAAGAGTTCATCAAAATTGCAAATAGTCATGTCGAAGCGCTTAATTATGCACTTGAAGGAATTAATCCCAAAAATGTTAGAGTTCACATTTGTTGGGGTAATTATGAAGGGCCGCATATCTGCGACATATCCATGGATAGTATGTTTTCAACTTTTATGTCTGTAAATGCAAATTATTTACTATTCGAGACATCAAATCCACGTCATGCTCATGAATGGACAATTTTTGAAAATAGAAAAAATGAAATACCAGAGGATAAAATTCTTATACCTGGCGTGATTGATTCCACAACAAATTTTGTGGAACACCCCGAACTTGTCGCTCAGCGATTAAAGCGTTTTACCAATATTGTTGGAGTTGAACGTGTAATTGCTGGCTCAGACTGTGGATTTGGAACTTTTGCCGGATTTGGAGCCGTAGACCCGGAAATTGCTTTTGCAAAATTAGAAACTCTTGTGAAAGGTGCTGCAATCGCGTCTGAACAAAATTAATAAATACTATTCTTTTTTATTTTAAAAAGCAGACTAAAAAATAGAGTAATATAAATGACAGAATCACTTTTTAAACTCCTTGAAACTATAGATACACCAACTGTATGTAATGCAATCGAAGTTGCACAAGGAAAACGTGGCTTTAATGATTTTACTAAAGGCACAATGATTTCATCTAGTCCAAATGAAAAACCAATATGTGGGTATGCTAGAACAGCAAAGATTACTGCACTTAGCCCTCCAACAGAGTCTTTTGAGGTAATTAAAAAACGCCGACTTTCTTATTATGAGCATATGGCTACAGCAAACAGCCCTTCTGTTGCAGTTATAGAAGATATTGATTTTCCAAACTGTGTTGGTGCTTTTTGGGGAGAGGTAAACACTAATATACATAAAGGATTTGGAATGTATGGAGCATTTACAAATGGTGTAATGCGTGATTTAGGTGACTTGCCTGATGGATTTCCCGTTCTTGCAGGTTCTGTTGGGCCAAGTCATGCATACGTGCATGTGAAGGAGATTGCCTGTTCTGTTACAATATTCTCATTAAAAATAAATGATGGTGATTTAATACATGCCGATAGACATGGTGCCGTGGTTATTCCAAAGGATATAATAAGTATCCTTGAAAGCTCAATCAATAAATTATTAGATACTGAACAGTTAATTTTGAAACCGGCCAAACAAAATGATTTTGATTTTGAAAAATTTAAGGAAGCTTGGGAAGCCTTCGAGGCTGCAAGGACCTAGGAAAAGTAGAAAACTTAATTACCAATTATAGTTAAAAGTAACATTAGCACTGCTGTCTTTTGCTAAGGGTAATTGGCTAGGGTCTTGAGCTAGATTTGAGTACAAATTTAAAATAGCTTCAATCGTAAATGAATCATTCAATCTTGTAGAATAAGAAAAACGAGTTGTTCCAGATGAATATGACAAATCTTGTGTCAAAAATAGACTAAATTCACTATCATCAATATCATTAAGAAGAAGCGATCCTCCTACAGTTAGGTCTCGTTGGAAAATCGTGTGACTATTATTTCCTCTACTATCAGCAGATATTTCGCCAAAAAGAACGAGATCATATTGGCTGCCCAAAACCCCATATCTATTTTTTTCTATACCTAACACTCCAGCATTATAATTCTCTAGAACTCCATTCACGTTACGCTGACCAGAGCGATTAACTATTTCAGTTTTAAATGCTAAATCACCTAACAAATATTGCAGGTCAACTGCTATCTGACGGATGGGAGCATATTCTGGCAAGAGGCGTGTATCGGCGTCAGGTATAAAAAATGGTTCACGCGATATACCATCAAAATAACTAACACCATAATCTAAGTCTTCATAATAACCTTCGTATCTGAAAGCAAAGCTATTGTCATTTCTAGATGCGTTATTGGCAAAACTTGCTACATCATTACTTACCAATGTTTGAAGTCTTTGTCTTGACGATACCCCTGGGTAGGCATTTTCTACAAACAGGGGAAACAAGTAAAAAGAGGCATAACCGCCATAAATTTCAGACGACAGCTTAAAAGCTGGTGCCCCCAGTTTTTCAGAACTAGCTAATCCAGAAGTATAATCGTAACTATTCACAATGTCACTTGGATTATAACTCTCTGTTTTTCCCCAAAACTCTGTAATTGAACCGATTCGAACGTCGTAATTTTGATGTCTAAAAGATATATGAGCTTCACTTAAATCTACTCTACCCGCACCATTATTTCCAACTCTTAAGCGAGGCTTAACGAGTGTTTCCATGGACCCTTGCTCAATAAAAAAAGAAGGTTCAATCTGTTGTGTCATGAAGATGTTATTTTGACCTGAATAAGAAGGGTCCTCAATGAATCCAGTTACCTTTAACTCAGAATTTCCATATTGCTCAAAGTAATCGAACGCATGAGCCATATTTGGAGCAGAAATATGCAACACAATAAAAATATAGAACGAATAATTATGCATTAGTTATTTCGCCGACTTATAAATTCGTATTATCTCGAAGAACGCTCAAGTGCCTGAGGTGTAAAATCACGTTCTGATATATCGACGCGGAATTTATATTCGTTCCATGAGAGAGTTGTAGACTTTCCAGTCTGAATATTTTCCATTTCCATCTCATGTGCTCTCCAATATTGTTCCAAGTAAAGTTTGAAATCGGTAAATGTAAGTATTTTTTCTAAATCACCTCTGCGATTATAAAATTCAATTCTATGGACTCGATATTGATCTAAATCCGTGTAAGACACTCTCTTCGAATAGCCAGAACGAGGGTTTTTTGGTCTGCTTTCAACTTTGGCACAAGTGAGTTCAGCGTCTGTTGGGCAGGGTAAGTCTAATAGCCATATGTGTTCGTTATCCATGACCTCCTCCGAACCCAGATCTTCATAGGAAAATTCAGATGACACAAACTTACCAGTTCTATTTGATGAAGAAATTCGTTTAACACGCTTTATTGCAGGAAGAAAAATCCATTGAGAATCGTCTTCAGGTTCTATTTTTGAGTGCGTTAATAAAGAGGTGCCCTTAACGTCCCTTGGCTCTAGGAAAACAATAATACCTTTATCTCCTTCTCTTGGGTCAGGATTTTCTAAGGTAGTTGTCTTAAATTTTCGTAAACTCTCTTTTCCTGCCTTGTTCTTTAAAATCATCTGGCCTTCTACAGTAAAATTTATAAAGCCATCGTCCCTTTTCGAGGTCTCTTCCGCTATTTCCAAACCTTTCTCATTCGAAGCAAAAACTGGCTTGATCGATAACATAATCGGAAGCAATAAAAGGCATCCAACGGCCGATAGTAACTTAACATTTTTAAACAAAGAATCTTTTCTCATTTTTTCGACCCAAATTAATAATGGTGGTAGGAACAGAAAATCTATAAATAGTGCTGCTGTAAGCGTTACTGCGGTTAGTCTTGCCAAATCTCGGTTCACAGCAAAACCAGACTGACCAAGAATTATAAAACCAACCACCAGCGCGAATGAAGTTATTGTGAGCGCCATACCTACTTTCTGAAAAGCATGACGAACTGCATTTTCTGCAGAAGCTCCTCTTCTCCTTGCGTCTGCATATTTTAAAATGAAATGGACAGTATCATCTACGACTATTCCTAATGTCATTGCCACAACTATTGACACTGCGAGAGTTACGGAACCCACACTATAGCCCCACAAACCAAAGGCCATCGCTGCAGGCACTAAATTGGGTATTAAAGAGATAAGTCCTAGTTTTATATTTCTCAACACGAGTAAAATAACCCCTGATATAAAAATCAAAGCTAAAGTGGTTCCCTGAAGCATCGCAGGAACATCTTTAGCAGATATCATAGTATAAACATGTGTTTGTCCTGTAACAGGACTCTGAAGCTCAGGCGCATTCTTTTTAAACCAATTTTGGACCCTTGAATCCAACTCTTGAAGCTCGGCTGTTGTTGTCCTTGGAACGTAAGCGGTAATTCTAACCGCGGATCTATCCACGTTTATCTGGTCTGTTAAATCCATTCCATAACCAAGCGATAATTCATAAAGGAATAGATATTGAGACGCCTCCTCATCAGTATCTGGGAGTTTATAAAAGCTGCTATCATCACCGTTCATGTTTTGGTTAAGCTGTTTTATAATATCGGTTATTGAACGGACATTGCTAATTTCAGGTTGGTTTCTTAAAAAAGAAGTGAATGACTCAACTTTTTCCAAATATTCGATGGAGTTTATTCCACTTTCGATGCCCGTCTCAACGGGATACTCCATTACGTTCAATCCGCCAATGTTGTCTTCGTAAAAATCGTTAGCCTGCCTTATTTCGAAACGCTCATCAAAATATCTTATAAAATCATCTTCGAGTTTTATCTGTGTAATGCCCGCCATAAAGCAGATAATAACAATGGGTATAAAAATAAGAAGATTTTTTTGATACCGTATTACCCATTCACATAATGCCATAATTAAACTATCTGTGAATGCTGACGCCTTCGCTTGCCTAATAGGCATCCAACATATCAATGCTGGAAGCAAAAACATAGTGAAAACCCAGATGCCAACCATGCCAGCAGCAACCATGTTTCCTAGCTGTCTAAAAGGGGGTGAAATAGAAAAGTTAAGCGACAAAAAGCCAATTGCTGTGGTAAATACAGCTACAGAAATCGCTAAGCCATGATCGGAAATTGCCTTTTTAGCCCATATTTTCCTGTCTGTTGTTTCAACCATTGTTTGTCTCACTGAAGAAAGAATATGAACTGTGCTGGCGACTGCTAATGTAATTATCATCAATGGAGCGACAGCAGTGGCAGAATTCAACGGTATAAAGCTCCAGCCAAGAGCTCCTAAAGATACTAAAGCGGATAAAACGGATATAAGAAGTATAGAGAATACACCCAAAGCTGTTTTCAATAAGAGCCCCACGATAACCAACATCGCTACTAACATTGCTGGTGTGAGGCTTTGTCCATCTTTTTGACTGGCTTCCGCAAATGCCTCTCCAATTGGAACAGACCCCGTCAATTGAAAATTAACGTTAGGGTAATTTTCACGATATTTTTTTATCAACGGATTTGCTTCAGCCATAATAGCTGGAATTTCGCTGGCTAAATCCAAGCCAGGCAGTCTGAATATTATACTTATTGCAGAGATAGAAGCATCGTCATTTATTAGTGAACGTTGTATTTCAATACGGGACTGAGCAATCTTTTTTGCCTTTAAAGCCTCTTCTTCAGTTACTGAGTACGGGTCAGGTATCAGGTCCTCGACAACCAGCATATCACCTTCGGAGTAAGTATTTTGAAAACGGGTTATTGAATTTACTAGTCTTACATATGGCAAATTCCAAGCATCTTCAGTTAAAGCATCAATTATTTGAAGATTCTCTGGGGTAAAAATCACTCCGTCATTAGGAATAAAAAGAATATTTAAGTTATCATCTTTTGCAAACTCCTGTTCAAACAAATCTAACGTTTGCTTATCAGGATTGTCAGGCCCCATAAAAACCCTACCGTCAGTATCAAGTCTCAGATTTGGGATCCCAGCATAAACAATAAAAGCAATAACAAACGTTAAAGGTACTAACCAATTACGTTTACCAACAACAAAATCCGCAAATTTATCAAAAAACTTATTTTTTTCATACACTTAATTGGACTCCATTTTTATCAAATAGTAGCTTTATAAAAAAAACAAAGTATTATCTACTATTTTTATCAAAACATTTTGTTTAAATCTTTAGAACGCTCAATTCTAATAGTTTGTACTAATATACAATATAAAATTCTTTTTCAAAAAATGTATATTAATTCATATTTATTTAAATATTTCTTGAAATGTATATTTTTTAAACATTTTTACGACTGTTTATAAAATCAAAAAACAAACAACAATATTTTGATTTTCGTTATGTGCCATTTTCGTTTAATTTAAACATATTTTTTGATTACTTTACCAAGCTATTGAGCTTGCAAAAATTTCTAACCTTTTTTATATACGATAATCTTATAGCAAAAAATGAACTCTTTATTTTGAACAATCTTCATAAATTTTTTTATAATCTAGATAAGCTAGATCAAAAAAAACTGGCTTGGTCTCTATTTATTATTTGTCCTGGTTTTTTTGCTTCAAATATGGTCATGGCTCGAGCAATGGCTGACGTTATGCCACCAATGACGATGGCTTTAACAAGATGGCTTTTCGTCTCGATGATAATATTTGCTTTTTGCTGGCCTTGGATTAAGACAAATACGCAGATTATTTTTTCCGAATGGAAACATCTAATTGTTCTTGGTGGGTTTGGGATGGGACTTTGTGGAGGACCAGTATATCTTGCTGGAGAATACACCTCTGCAACAAATATTGGCCTAATTTATGCGTCCTCCCCATTACTAATTTTATTAATTTCAGTATTTTTCCTAAAGGAGAAAATATCGTTTGTTCAAATAGTTGGTTTTTTAATGGGAGTTCTCGGAGTTCTATTGATTTTAGTAAGGGGAAATTTAACCACCATTTTTTTCATAGAGTTTAATAAAGGCGATTTGTGGATTTGTTCCGCAACTTTGTCTTTTGCGCTATATTCTCTCGGACTTAAATATTTTAAGACTAGAATTCCTAGTATAGTCCGTATTGGCTTAATGTCGGCGGCGGGAGTGCTTTGGCATTTACCCTTCACAATAATGGAATTTATTTTATGGAAAAGAGAGTTTGTACTTAGCGTGCAAATGTTTCAAGGTCTCTTTATTCTGATTTTTATATCAAGCTTTGCAGCTTATGTAAGTTATTCAAAAATTATTGCAATCCTTGGGGCGGCTAAAGCTGGAATGGTGCTTTATCTTTCTCCAATCTATGTTGCTATATTTGCTATATTTTTGCTTGGAGAAAACCTTGCTTGGTTTCACATAATTGGTTGTTTATTAATTATACCAGGAGTGTGGCTTACATCTTTAAAATCATATTCAAAACGTTAATTATATTTAATCGCCAAAACTTGTATCAAGTTACTTGGTCTAAAGGTCTTTTACCTGAGAAATATGCGTTCAAATTTTCAAGCGCCCGCAACCCCATCGCATCTCTGGTTTTTTCAGTTGCACTTCCTATGTGCGGCAACATAAAAACATTTTTCAGCGCTGAAAGTTTAGGGTTTCCTCCCGGCTCTTTTACAAAACAATCTAACCCAGCACCACTGATTTTACCTGAAATTAGGGCGTCAATTAACGCCTGCTCATCTATTAATTTACCTCTTGCTGCATTAACAATTATGGCATTATTGGGCATTAATTGAATTGTTTTTTTATTGATAATCTCTTGTGTCTCTAAAGTGGCAGGGCAATGCAAAGATAAAAAATCAGATATTCTTAAAAGTTCTTCCTTCGAGTTATGATAGACTGCCCCTTTTTCCTGCTCTTTTGGTAATCTTTTTCGATTATGATAGTGTATTTGCATGTTAAGCCCACGAGCATTTCTAGCCATGGCCTGTCCGACTCTTCCCATTCCAATGATGCCTAGCCGCTGACCGGTAACTTGTTTTCCTACCATAAAGCTAGGAGACCAAGAATTCCATTTACCTTCTTTAATGATATTTTGAGCTTCAACTGCTCTTCTTGCAGCTCCCAAAAGGAGCAACATTGATATTTCGGCTGTCGCATCGGATAAAACATCCGGAGTGTTGGTAACTACTATACCAATAGACTTAAGTGCATCTAAATCGCAATGATCTGTTCCAACCGAATGGTTAGCGATTATTTTAAGTCTTTTATTAAAATTCTCAGCTACATCAGAGCTTATGATTTCAGAGTGACAAATTAAAAAAGCATCAACTTTAGAACTTAATTCAACCATCTCATTTTTAGAAGCTGGCCTATCTATTTTAGGCAAATAAACTTCAAAGTTTTCTCTTGCTCTGTCGAGAGTTAATTGTGAGAGAAACCTACTTATCCATAGCCGCGGTTTTTTTAACATTTTGCCTTTATTTTTTTCTTGTTTCGTCGAAAACATCATACAAGGCAAAAATTGTGACGAACAGACTTATAATCCAAAACGGCAACCCTCCCCAAAAACCGGCAAAACCAGTTGATATACTGTGAGCGAGACCGAATATAAATAGTAAAAACAATCCATTGGCAATTAACGCTATAACTATTCGGCTAGTTTTCGACATTTTTCAATAATCCTCTTCACTAAAATTTAATTCACTTAAGATGTTTTTTGTCCAGATACTTCGCCAGTTAAATATTTTTGCAAATAGTTAGCAGTCCTTATTAAACGGTCATCTTCTTCAAATTTACCTACCAACTGTACCCCAATTGGTAATCTGTTCTCACCGCTTAGAAGGGGGATATTAAAACATGGTAATCCGCAAAGTGTCCATATAGTGCAACAGATCGGGTTTCCGGTGCTATTTTCTTTTAATAATGGTGGCTCTGATAAAGCAGATGGCGTTATAATAGCATCATAATCTAAAAATAAAGATTCAAAGAAATTTTGGGCTTCTTTTCTAATTTCTAATGCCAAATTAAAATCAGAAGCGCTAATTGATTTTGCTCTTTCCAACGCTTCTAAAATCAGTCTATTCATTTTGCCTGGATTTTCTTGGTTAATTGGAGCTAAATTTTCTAACAATTGATATTCGTGAATTGTTTTATGGGCTGCAATCAATTTTTTGGTAGCTTCTTTGGCGTCAACAGTTTCTATTTTATCTCCCAAAAGTTCCCTGATTTGAAGAAAACCATCTTTAACAGCATTATCTGAGTTATCTAAATATTCGAGACCCAACCAAACAAACTTTGGTTCTATAGGGGGCGGTTCGGTAATTATTTTAGTTAAACTAGGTCTCGGGACAGGTCTACTACTAGGGTCCCTACTGTCATAGTCTGATAAAACATCATTTACAATAGCCAGGTCTTCTAGACAATTAGCAAATATTCCCATTTGGTCTAATGTTTTTGATGTCTCTAAAACACCTGTCCGAGGAATTATACCACTACTTGGCTTTATAGCATATAAGCCACAATAGGAAGCCGGCCTTATTACCGACCCATTTGTTTGACTACCAATGGCAATTGGAACATGACCCGCAGCGACTGCCGATGCAGAACCAGAAGACGAACCTCCCGGACTATAGGCTTTATTTATTGGGTTTTTTGTAACTGAAGGGTTCATAAAAGCAAACTCTGTTGTAACCGTTTTACCAACCACTATAGCCCCTGCCATCTCCAATAGTTCAATAATACGTGCTGGCGATTCTGGTTTTCTATCGGTAAATATACTACTTCCAAAACTTGTGGGAAGATTTACTGTATCAACTATGTCCTTAATACCAACAGGAACACCGTGGAGGGGGCCAATAGCTTTCCCAGATTTTCTCATCTTATCCAGCATGTTTGCTCTGTCTGAAGCTCCATCTCTATCCAAACATACCCATGCTCGGAGCTCATTATCGTCCATGTCAATATTTTCAAAACATTTTTCCAACACGGAAATTGCTGTGAGAGACCCTTCACTTATGCCCTTAACAATTTCATGAGCTTTAAAAAACATCACACCACTCAAAAATGCTTAGTCTATGTAAGGTCCAAAAAGATAGTCAGGCAACCAAAGTGCAATACCTGGAAATTGATATAAAAGTACCATACTAGAAATTACTATCACGAGATATGGGAATATGCCCTTAAAAATTTCCACCAATTCAATTTGATCTTTAAGCACACCCTTCAAATAATATGCCGACATAGCCATAGGAGGAGTAAGAAAGGATGTTTGAAGGTTGAGTGCGACAAGCATCGCGAAAAAATAGGGGTTTACCCCGAATGCATCTAACATTGGGAGAAAAATTGGAACAAAAATAATTAATATCTCAGACCACTCTAATGGCCAGCCGAGGACGAATATAATCATTTGTACCATAACCAGAAATTGCCATGGCTGAAGGTTCATTCCAAGCACCCAGTGTTCGATTACATCATGACCACCTAGGTAGGAAAATACTGATGCAAAAGTCCATGAGCCTACAAACAACCAACATACCATTGCTGTAGCCTTTGCTGTGAGAAAGACAGAATCCTTTACCTTTTCCCACGTTAAAGATCTATATAAAATCGCCAAAACCAACCCGCCTAGAGCGCCCATAGCTGCAGCTTCTGCTGGCGTTGCCAAGCCCCCTAGAATTGAGCCTAGGACAGCTGCTATCAGTGCCGTTAAAGGAACGAATGAAACTAAAAGGTCAAAATATATTTTTGATACTGATGGAACGTCCTCATCGCGAGGTTTTGGAGCCAATTTTGGTTGAACAGACACTCTCAAAATAACATAAACGATATATAAACCAGCTAACAAAAGGCCTGGAAACATGGCAGCGGCATACAATCTTAATGGAGACAACTCAGCAATTGCAGAGTATACAATTAACATAATTGAAGGCGGTATTAATATGCCCAAAGTTCCGCCTGCACAAATAACTCCAGACGCAAATTGCTTATTATAACCAGCACTCGCCATAGCTGGAAATGCCAAAAGTCCCATTAATGTTACAACAGCACCAACTATTCCTGAGGCGGTAGAAAAAACGGCACAAGTCAATAGGGCGGCAATTGCCATAGATCCAGGTAAATTTCTTGCGGCCATCTGTAAGGAATAGAAAAGACGGTTTACAATATTTGCTCTTTCTACAACGTACCCCATAAATAAGAACAATGGTATTGCTACCAAGGTATCATTTTCCATAACCGAATAGGTATTTTGGTTAAGTAAATAAAAAATATTATTATTAAAAACATCAGAAAAAGTCTCTATACCGCCTTGATAGTAAGCATAGTAACCAAAGCCAACTCCCATTGCGATTAATGTAAAGGCTATAGGGAATCCAAGCAAAACTAACACGATGAATAAGCAAAGCATAAAAATGGCAATTTGTGGATCGGTCATATTGTGTCCTAATCGGGATTTGTATTTAATTAATTGTTTTGACTGGTCAGAATGTCCTCAGTCTCTTTTGAATCACTAAGGCGAGGCATCCATTTACCTGAACGCATTGCCCTCCAACAACGCACTAACTCTGCAAAACCCTGAAGAATGAGCAAAAAGCCAGCCAACGGTATGAGAGTTTTAAAGAAATATATTTGAATGCGAGCTGGTGAATTCCAACTTACTTCTTTGTATCTCCAACTATCAGAAGCAATCTCCCAACCATACCAAAACAAAGCTAACATTCCGGGAAAAAAGAAAATTAAATAGAGAACGAAATCTATTGTTGCCTGCCATTTTACTGGAAATAAGCGGTACAAAACATCTCCCCTAACATGCGTGTCTTGGGCCAGTGCGTATGGACCGGCCATCAAAAACAAAGCCCCATACATTTGTATCATCATGTCGAAAGCCCAAACTGTTGGAGAATTAAGCACATAACGAACAAATACTTCATAGGAAACTGAAAATGTAAGGATTAAGATGCACCATCCAAATGCTCTACCAACCCATACACTCAAACTCTCTATCATGTATACAAATGATGTCACAGTATCCCACCCGTCGGATATTTTGTTAACCTAAAATTACCTACATATCTTTCGTAAAACAAAAAAAAGTTTGACCGAAAAATTTCGGTCAAACTTTTTAAAAAGTATCAACCAAAGTGGTGATTGTAAGCCATTTTATAATCTGGTTGATTGAGGTTCAAATAGTTCATCACTTCTTTAGCATAAGCCTTCTGAGAATCCACTACTTTTGAAAAGAATGGGTCTTCCGCTGAAATTCGATCAACAACTATATCCCAGGCTTCCAATTGTGCTTTCATCACAGAATCTGGAGTTCTGTAGACATTAACACCCATATCTTTTAGTTTTCCTAAATCTTCAGAATAACGCTTTGTGTTATGCCAGTAAAAGTTTGAGTTTTCAGCCTCTGATGCATACTTCAGAATAGCTTGAAGTTCTGCAGGTAAAGACTCGTACTTTTTCTTGTTAAACGATACCTCAAAGAATTCCTGTGATTGATGGAAGGAGCCAAGGTGATAATGCTTGGAAACATCTTGCATGCCAAAGTCTTTGTCAGATGTTGGGTTATTGAATTCAGCAGCATCAATCAATCCGGATTTCATTGCGGGTTGAATCTCACCACCAGGTAGCTGTACTACAGACATGCCCATTTCCATTAAGACGTCAGCTGCCAATCCAACTGTTCTATATTTTAATCCGTCCATCTGAGATGCATCTTTAATTTCTTCTTTAAACCAACCCATTGGCTGAGCTGGCATCGCTGAGTTGAAAAATGAAACGATGTTCAGTCCTAGCGAGTCGAATAACTCGTTAAGTAACTCCATTCCACCGCCGTAATGACACCAACCAAGCACTTCTTGAGATGACCAACCAAAACAAGGTCCTGTGCCAAACAACGAAGCAGCTTTTGATTTTGAGTACCAGTAAGCAGGAACATAGTGACAAGCATCTAAAACTCCTCTATGAACCGCATCTTGCATCTGACTAGTTTTTACGACAGCATTGACTGCTAGCAAATCAATTTTAAGAGCGTCTCCCGCCATCTCATGTACTCTATCGACATAGGATTGCGCATTTTCCAGGAAAATTCCACCACCCCAAGCAGCCTGCATTTTAAGTGTGAATGAATGTGAACCGGAAATAGCTGGTGTTGATAATGCCGTCGCTGACGCGCCAGCAATCGCAGCACCAGTCAAAAAATTTCTTCTGTTTGTGTTTGACATAATTTTCTCCCTTTTTAAACTTAGGAGGTTAAATAACATCATTCTTTCGCAAATCAATCTGAATTAAACTTTTTCTTATAAAAACCACCTTAATTTATTAGTTTATTACCAATATTGGTCAGTAAAAAGTAATTTTATAACATTTTTGAAAATTTTGAAACCCTTTAGGTTACTTAAGATTTATGTTTTACACCTTTCAAAATTTTGATTCTCAAAGAATGAAAACAATTACAGAGCAGTGAATTTGAAATAATTGCCTTTTTTTTAGGCTTCCTTGTCGAATTTGGATTGGTTAATGATTCGCAGACCATCGACTGGTATGTTTTGTTTTGTAGAAATTCTCGAAAAGGAATTGGTGATGAAAATAAAAGTTGGTGATAAAATTGATGAAATAGAATTGCCTGACACAAATGGTAATATGTTTAAGTTATCAAGCACCAAAGGCAAAAAAGTGCTATTAACATTTTACAGAATCGCAGGCTGTAGTTTTTGTAACTTGAGGTTAATGGAATTTAAAAAAAGATCTGATGAGTTTGGAAAAGATTTTGTTCACGTCGGGATTTTTCATTCACCAACTGATAATCTGAATCGTACTATGAGAAAGCATGGTAAGCTACCATTTAAAATATTAGCAGACGAGCATTTTAAGTATTTCGAGAAATATGATGTAGAACGCTCAATGGGTAAAGTTTTTTTGGCAATGCTATTCAAATCACATAAAATATTTCCTGCAATAGTTAAGGGTTTCATTCCAATGCCGATTAAAGGTTTTTTTGACATAGCGGTAACTGATGTATTTATTAATGAAAAAGGGATAGTGGTAGACGTTTTTTATGCTAAAAAGGATAGTGCTGACCATTTTCCATTTGAAAAAGTTAGAGCATTCTCTCACGGAATGTAGGATTGTTAATATTCACTGACTCTAACCAACCAGTATTAAGAAATTTTAGTGCATGTTAGAAAAGAAGCCCTTTTAAATCTTACCCCGCCCTGCAATATTAATAAATAGATAGCTGTCTTAACGGAGAACCATATGGTTTCTAGTGATATAAACCGCAAGATTGCTGTGATACTGGCGGCAGATGTTGTTGGTTACAGTAAATCTATGGAGCGTGACGAGACACAAACTGTAAAAAACCTCCGAGAATGTAAGATACTACTTGATGTACTGTTAAAAACTCATAATGGCCGTATATTTAATACAGCTGGGGACTCAGTTTTAGCGGAATTTAATAGCGCCGTCTCCGCTGTAGAATGTGCCACTGAGTTTCAAAAACAGTTAGAAAAAAGAAATGAATTCACAAAAAACAATAATGCCATGGAATTCCGTATTGGAATCAATATGGGTGATGTTGTTATTGAAGGGGAAGACCTTTATGGCGATGGGGTAAATATTGCAACTCGCTTAGAAGCACTGGCACAACCAAACGGGATTAGTATATCAAAATCCATTTATGAGCTTATATACAAAAAAACGTCTCTAGAATTTAACGACCTTGGTATACAGCAAATTAAAGAGAACAGCTTTCATGTATATGACATCGTTTTGGAACCATCTCAAAAGAGAAATCTTAAAAATAAAGACAATACAAGAGACAAAAATGTAAAATTTTCTATTGCGGCTTTTTGCTTTTGTCTGCTTATAGCCGGCTTTTTGTTTGTAACTCTTGGTCAGCAGGAAACAAACCAGCCTGAAGAGTTGTTCCTAGACTCTAAAGCAATAAAAATGATAGTGGTAGAATTTCGCAATCTGTCTTATGAAGCAGAAACCCTTAATCTTGCTCAGGGATTAACTCAAGCCATTAGAACTAAGCTAAGTAATTACGAAGAAGTGTCTGTACCCTCCGAAGAGGTTAGAAATAAGCTTTTCAAAAATGGCAAACTAGACGAAAAATTTGCTGAAAAATTAGGGATATCTCATGCCGTTTCTGGATCAGTACAGAAAAGTGGAACATCATGGAGAATAACTGCTGAACTTGCAGACAAAATTTCTTCTGAGCTACTATGGTCTAAAACTGCTGATTTTAAAGACACAGATGCTCTAGCTATACAGGATGAGATTTCAGATGAAGTACTTGCATCAACCATGACCAAAATAACAATGGGAGAGGATGCAGAATTAGACAGAGTAGTATTCTCAAGTTCATCAGATTTTCTTGATTTCATGAATTGGCGCTCAAATTGGCTTACTAGAACCCCTGAGTCACTAATTAAAGCTGAAAAATTAAGTGCTAATCTTACCACAAAACTGTCTGATGAAAATGTTTATAAATATCTCATGCCAGGGTGGAATGCCTTCGCGCGTCTGCGAAGAAATCTTGCCGATGACGAGGTTGCAGACAAAGAACTCCTTTACAGTTCTATAGAAAAATCATTACTTTTAAATCCCGGTTATGCACATAATCTAGCAGGATTAACTGCATTAATTTTTGAAAAAGATTGCCAAAAAGCAGGTTACCATCTGGAGGAATTTGTTAAGGCTGGGAAAAATTCTAATCGATATAGGCAATTAGGCTATGTTTTAATAACGTGCGACGATCAGGATAACGCTATTAAACATTTAAATGTTGCTCTCCGTCTTGAACCAAATGCGAAAAATGCGGAAATTAAGCAAATGATTATTGCCGCCCACATGTTTAAAAAAGACTTTAGCAAAGCTTTGATTGTTGGAGAAAATTTTATAAAACAAGGTTTGAAAGATAAATCAACACAAAATCTGATGGCTTTCATTTACCTCTTACAAGACGATCTTCAAAACGCGAAAGTATACAGTTCGGTTTTAAAAGAAACGAAGGAATTAAATTCAGAAGGGTTTAAGGAAGTTGCCAGTTCATGTGGTTATTTTTGTTCCACGTTTTATAAAGATAAATACGAAATTAAATAGAACCTGTTTACCATGTAAATTGTTTTATTAATCTTAAACGATGTAGCAATAAAAAGTTTTCGTTTTATGTGGTAAGAGACAGATAGCCATAATAAACAATATTTTATATTTACTGTTTAAAAAAATTAATAAACACGCTAGTGTCCTAGATGAAAACTTAGAAAAATCCTATGATTGATGTGGCATAATTAATGGTATCAAGCGAGATAAATCGCAAAGTTTCTGTAATTTTAGCAGCCGATGTTGTTGGTTATAGCAAGCATATGGAAGAAAATGAAAACGAGACTGTAAAAAGCCTTAGACACTGTGAAACTATTTTAAAAAATCTTTTAAAACAATACGAAGGAAATTTATTCAATACAGGTGGTGACTCTTTTCTAATTGAATTTCCCAGTGCGGTTGGCGCAGTTCAGTGTGCTGTAAATTTTCAGAAAGAAATAAAAATTAATAATGAAAAACCTGGCGTAATTATACCTCTGGAATTTCGGATCGGTATTAACAGTGGTGATGTAGTAAAGCAAGGTAAAAACTACCTCGGAGATGGCGTCAATATCGCAGCTAGACTTGAAGCATTGTCCCAAAAAGGCGGTGTGACTATATCAAAAAACATTTACGATTATGTAAAAGGGAAGACCGAATTAAAATATAATGACTTAGGCGTTCAAAAGGTCAAACAAAATCAATTTCATGCGTTCGATATCTTGATTGATAGTTCGCATAGAAGAAAAATAAGAAGTCAAAAATCACCCCTGGCTGTATTAGTTTTTTGCACCCTCACTTTAACAGTAATTATTTCTGCAATCACATATCTACAGTTCTATAAAAAAGACCAGAATATCGTTTACACGGAATCTAACCTCCCTGTAATCCTCATAATGCCTTTTAAAAATTTAACTAATTCAGCCAGCGAAAACTTTAATCTTGGTGATGCGATTACCGAGGGAATTTCCGCAATGCTGCAAAAATACAACAGCACCGTTTTACTTTCTAGCAGCACCGGCTATTTCATCAGGGAATCAAATTTCACTAATAAGGAGATTTTTGATAAGTATGGTGTTAATTTTTTAATCAATGGATCAGCACAAAGAGTTGGAAGCCAAATAAGAGTAACAACTGAACTTCTTGAGTTAGAGACTGAACGCGTTCTTTGGACTGAAAAATTTGATTTTCTTGAAAATGAATTCTTTAAAATGCAAGACAAAATAAGTCTAGAGATTGTTGAGGCTTTAGATGTGGGCCCAGCAATGGAAAACAGTGTTATAACCTCAAGTAATTTCCAAAACTTCGATGATTATATCTTGCAACAATCAATGATAAGATATCTGCGTCAGGCATCAAAGGAGGGATGGTATAAAGCGAATTCTTTATATGAGAAACTACTACTCTCTGAGGCCCCAGAAGCAAATAAGGCATTGATGGGTGGTTATTTGCATCTCGTAAAACTATTATCGGGTTTATCTAAGGATAAACAGGAAGATGTAAAAAAAATTATTCAATTATCAGATACTGCATTGAGCTTACAGAAAGACCACAACACACACACTCTTAAAGCGATAATAGAAGCAAACATTACTAGAAATTGTGAAGCTGCATTATATCATTCAGAACAAGTAGAAAAGCTAAATCCCTCTGCCCGTTCTATAAACATTGTCGGGGTGGCACAGGTAACTTGCGGTAAATATGACTCTGGAATAAAAAACCTGAGCAAAGCACTCAGCTTGATAAGAAACGACACCGACTACAATATAACGAAAAATTTAATGATGTCGTATATGCTCACTGGCAAGTACGAGGAAGTAGTGCAAATAGGTAATCTTACTCTTAAAGATAAAGCACCTGAGATCTATATTTTGACGGCCTATGCAGAAAATAAACTTGGAAACGAAAGAAATGCCAAAAAACTTATTAACCAACAGAACCGATTTCCAAACAGTCTCAATACCGAAACTTTAAAAGTAAGGTTAAGCAGTATAGCACGAGCACATGGTCAATATTTTGAGCAGGTTTATAGTGAACTTGCCGCGTTGGGTTTGAACTAATTGGAAAAAGAGGTTACGAATCACTAAAATAAATAAGATTTTTTGAGCTTGCCTATGAATGACATTCCCAGAGTTTCTGTAATAATTCCAACATTTAATCGAAGTCATTTTATCAAAAATTGTATTTTATCCGTAAAACATCAGAGTTTAAAACCCGTTGAAATAATAGTTGTGGATGATGGGTCTACTGACGATACGTTTTCAATACTCAAGAATATGGGATTTTCAAATTCCGAAGATAAAGATAATGAAATGAAATACATTCGAACAGAAAATAAAGGAATTAGCGCAGCTAGAAATATAGGGATTAAATCATCGCGCGGCGAATTTATTGCATTATTGGATTCTGACGATGAATGGAAACACAATAAACTGAAAGTTCAATTATCATCTTTAAAAGATACTGGTTTTAAAAATATGGTGAGTCACACTGACGAGATTTGGATCAAAAATGGAGTTAGGTTAAACCCTCAAAAAAAACATCTCAAGAGGGGCGGTAATATTTTTGAAAATTGTCTTAAGTTATGTTGTGTATCTCCAAGTTCTTCTCTGATAAACAAAAATCTATTTTCAAAATTAGGGTATTTCGATGAGGGTTTACCAGCTTGTGAAGATTATGATTTCTGGCTCCGTTACAGTGTTCAAAACGAGTTTCACTATGTTGAAAAACCACTTTTAATAAAAAATGGAGGACATTCTGACCAGCTATCAAAAAAATACTGGGGGATGGACCGTTTTAGAGTTCTTAGTATGGAAAAACTCTTAAAAAATGATTTACTTACTGAGTATCAGAGAAATGCTATTCATAATGAATTAATTTTTAAGTTAGATATTTTAATAAATGGCGCAAGAAAAAGAGATAACACTTCATTTTTTGCAGAGATGAGTAAGAAAAAGTATTTATACCAATGCCTTCAGAAGGATTAAATTTTTTATCAAAAGATGTTTCGAGTAACTCATGTATCTATTCAACATGCTGGGTCATAGCACTTCGTGCTGAAGCTGCCCCAATTATCAAATTTTTAAAATTAAAAAATGTCAACACACAATCAAATTTTACAATCTATGCCAATGAAGAACTTGGCCACGCATTAATTATCTCTGGCGTGGGTGCCATAAAATCCGCGGCTGCAACTGCGTTTTTAAAGGCATACTTCAATATTAAAAATCATGCCGCTTGGATAAATCTTGGCATAGCGGGGTATTACACAGAGCCATTAGGCAACCTCTATCAGGCTATAAAAGTATTTTCACCAGTTCACCAGAGAACATTTTTTCCAGGCTTTAGATTTTCTAAAATTATACCAGGCACATCGTTGTTGACGGTAAATAAGGCTGAGACAAACTATAATAATCCTGTTCTTTATGACATGGAGGCTTTTGGATTTTGTGAAGTCGCATCTGCATTTTCCTGCAATGAGCTCATTTTTGTTTTTAAAATTGTATCAGATACCCCCAAAAACCCCATAAAAAAACTTAAGTCCTCGATAATTGAAGACCTAATCAATAAAAATCTTCGAGACCTAAAAGAGCTTTTGTCTGAAATAAATAAATTATCGGATCTAGAAATGGAGCGATTTAAGATTCCAGATGAAGTGATTGAGATTGAGAATTCCACACATTTTTCAAAAACTAATAGCTTTAAGTTTAGACAACTTTACAAAAAATGGAAATTCGCTAATCCAAGAAAGACATTAAAAGATTTACAGTTCTCCAAAAAAAAAGCGAAAGAGATAATCAGTGTTTTAGAGAACAACATATCTTCTAATAAAAAAAATCGGGATTATTTATGATAGACACAGTTTATTTTGAAGAGGAGGTTCTACAACATCCAACTGCCACGCGAGTAAGGAAGGCGCTTCCCAAAGCAAACTGGGTTCCAATAAATCGCTTTCAGGAATTATTCAATATTAGAAACCAAAATTTTAGAATCCAGAAAAAAAACCCTGCTCTAATTTTAGCCAAGAAATTTGAGAATTTTGTTTTGCCTGTCCCATCTGGTTTTGGAATGAATTCCACTAAAAATTTTTATTTTTCTCATATGTATAATTGTCTTTATGATTGTGATTACTGCTTCCTTCAAGGACTTTATTCTTCCGCCAATTATGTGTTATTCGTAAATTACGAGGATTTTTTTGAACACATTTCTCATACTATTGAAAAAAATAAAAATGACAGCCAGATGTTTTTTTCTGGTTATGATTGTGACTCACTTGCGTTTGACAAAATAAGTGGATTCTCAGACCAGCTAATACAATTCTTTGAAAAATATCAAAACGTGGAGGTCGAATTACGAACCAAAAGCGTTGTTACGAAATCGTTGGTAAAAAGACCAGCTATTAAAAATTGCATAATAGCTTTCAGCTTATCCCCCAATAAAATTGCAGAAAAATTAGATAATAAGGCGCCTTCGATCAGACGACGAATCAAAGCTATGAAAGACTTGGCTGATTATGGTTGGCTAATTGGTCTTAGGTTTGACCCTTTAATCTATACGAATGATTGGAAAGTGCAATATTCAGAGCTAATATGTGAAATAATGGGACAGATTAACGTCTCAAGCATTCACTCTGTTAGTTATGGTTTATTAAGGTTTCCAAAAAAAATGTATAAAAAAATTTCTAACCTTCATAATACCACCGGGCTTTTTGCATTCCCTTTAGATATTAATAATAATGGAGTAACTTCATACGGAAAAGAGATTGAAAGTGAAATGTATCACTTTATCCAAAAAGAGCTTCAACGTTATTTACCTGTAAAAAAAATCTTTCACTGCACTGGTTAATTTGAAAGTATCATATTATGAAGAAGGTTTTAATTACAGGAAGCTCTAGCGGCATTGGTAAAGCAACTGCTGAATTATTCTTAAAAAATGACGTTCCTGTTGTTGGCATAGCCCGTCAACATAAAAAATTCATTCATAAAAGCAAACTATATGAGCCAATAGAGGCTGATTTATCTCTAATAGAAAGCTTGCCAAAATTAATAACTACTATTTTACAGGAACACCCTGACATTGATGTATTTATTGGTAATGCGGGTTATGGTGATTTTCAATCAATTGAAAACTTCTCAGCCAATCAAATTCGAAACTTTCTAAATTTAAACCTTATTTCGCATATTACTTTATGCCGTTTTATAGTAAGCCATATGAAATATGAAAAAAATGGAACCATTTTTTTTATTGGTTCTGAATCAGGTTTGGTTGGTAAAAAGAAAGGGACACTCTATTCTGCAGCTAAATTTGGTTTGAGAGGATTTTGTCAGGCCTTAAGAGATGAGGTGGCAACATCTGGAATAAGGGTTTGTTTGTTAAACCCAGGTTTTGTTAGAACACCATTTTTTGAGAGCTTGAATTTTGAACCAAAAGAAACAGAAACTAACGCAATAGAACCAGAAGATATCGCGAAAATAATTCTTGATTTATTGCATACCAGAATTGGAACAAATATTGACGAAGTAAATTTATCTCCAACAACAAAATCTTTAAATTTTAAACCAGTTAAAAAGGAAACCTAGATTTATATACGTATTTGCTGATTTTATGGGTTAACCCGCCATGAATCTTATACCAGCAAAGGCTAAAAAAAATGGGGTTGGAACTAATTCGTTATAGAAAGAAACACTGGGAAACCACTTACTTTATATGACGAGAACATAAGTAAACTCCCAGAAAATATTGTACTTGGTTTGCGACCTGAGGATATAGGAGATTCAAAGTTGAGGAAGGGACGCGATCTTCAACTCGCTTCCTGTAATGTAGATGTTGTTGAACCAGCCGGAGCTGATACTTACGTTCTTATAAACTTGGGTGGAAAGGAAGTAACAGCGCGTCTTCAGGCAGAAACAGAAGCTAAAACAGGTATAGAAATGAAATTTACTTTCAATATGGATAAAGTTTCTTATTTTGACGCTGACACTGGAAAGCGTCTTAATTAGCACGCTATGAATGAGTAACTTAATTATCGCTGTTACAAATAGTAAGTTTTAAAAATCACTAAACCTTCGCTCAACCTTGAACTCTTGTTGTTGCATTAATTTCTCAGCAAAAATCATATGGTCAGTCATTATTTCACTAGCCTTTTTGGAATCACCGGACTTAATAGCTTTTAATAAATTAAGTTGAAACTCCCTACCTTCTCGCCATAATTGTAAGTTTGGATAATCAAAAAGACGACGATTTGTGGTCATTTCTGATAAGGTTTCTGCTATAAAGCCAATGATAAATCCAAGAAGATGATTCTTTGCATATTCAGCAAGTTTGGAGTGAAAACGAAGAGATGCTTCATGATGAATTCTATCCTCTTCTTTGTTTTGAGGCGGCGTTTTATATTCTTCCATAATTGTTTCAAGTTCTACAATATCCTCTTTCGTTAGTTTACCGGCTAAGTTTGAAACCAACTCGGGCTCTAATTTTTTTCTAATTTGATAGATATCAGTAATACTGAGATGTTTGAAATAAAAATAGTTTGAGAGTAAAGCTCGTGTTCTATTCTCTGATACTTCATGCACAAAACATCCTCCTCCAGGCCCTGTTCTAGTCTTTACAAGACCCTGTGCCTCAAGAATTCGCATTGCTTCCCTGATTGTTCCTTTTGCCATACTGAACCTCTTTATAAGTTCAGCCTCATTGGGAAGTTTATCTCCGGGTTGAAGCGCTTCTGTAACTACAAAGTTTTTTATAGCCTCTGCTACTTGTAGAGGTCTACTTGCTCTATTCTGATTTCGTGTATTATTGTTTGGTCGGATAATGACATGCGACATAGGAGTTTTCTTTCAGTAATCTTAGTTCAGGTGAAAATTCTTTACAGCGTTCTCCAACATTGGAGCACCTCGGAGCAAATGCACATCCCAATGGAGGTTTTAAAGGGTCAGGCAATTCTATCTGAAATTCCGTATGAATCTCATTATCAAGACGCGGCGCTGTACGCGCAAGCAAATTAGTGTAGGGATGAAGCGATTGACTATAAAGCTTGGTTGCAGGCAACACCTCAGCAATCTCACCATAATACATTACCGCCACACGATTACAAAACGCTTCGATAACAGCAAGATCATGAGAAATAAAAATATATGTGAGGCTAAATTTATCTTTTAGATTTATCAATAATTCAAGTATTTGAGCCTGGACTGAAACATCGAGGGCCGACACTGGCTCATCCAGAACAAGAATTTGAGAGCCGGCAAGTAAAGCTCTTGCTATTCCAATTCTCTGTGCTTGACCGCCAGAAATTTCATGAGGATATTGATACATTGTTCTTAAGGGAAGACCAACTGCTTCCATCATTTCAGTTAACTTCT
Organism: uncultured SAR116 cluster alpha proteobacterium; assembly: GCA_902520885.1. Taxonomy (GTDB): domain Bacteria; phylum Pseudomonadota; class Alphaproteobacteria; order Puniceispirillales; family Puniceispirillaceae; genus UBA5951. The sequence goes on along the minus strand of CABYPW010000009.1, from coordinate 37,254 downwards.
GGTTAATCTGATGAGAATTGAGACCTAATAATAAATGCAATGGCGTTTGTAGGTTTTGACGAATCGTTTTACGGGGGTTTAAACTTCCTAAAGGATCTTGAAAAACGTATTGAATTGTTCTGTTTAGCTCTTTAGATATGATGTTTTCAATTGAATTTTCGTTAAGTTTTACAGTTCCAGAATCTGCTTTATAAATACCAACTATCGTTCTAGCAAGAGTTGATTTTCCGCAGCCTGATTCCCCTATGATTCCGAAAATTTCACCTTTTTTAACATCAAGCGATACATTCTTTACAGCTTTTAAAACTTGTTTTGGACCAAGAAGACTAGCTTGTTTTATACTAAAATTTTTGCATAAATTTTTTATTTGAATGATTGGTTTAGGCATCTAGAGAACCCTTTTTAATACATCTAAATGACCGATTTTCAATCGTACTTAGAACAATTGGTTCTTTATTGCAATCCTTGGTAAAATATGAACACCTTGGAGCAAACGAACATCCCTCTGATAACTCCTCCATCAAAGGCGGCATTCCTTTAATTGGTTTTGGCAGACCAAGGCTAGAGCCAATTTGAGGGGAACAGGCCAAAAGAGCCTTTGTATATGGATGAAAAGGTTGGTCTAGAACCTCTTGAGTAGGACCTGTTTCAATAATTTGCCCGGCATACATTATGGCAATTTTATCGCTTATACTCGCAATGACATTCATATCATGTGAGATAAATAATAATGATAAGCCCCTCTGTATTCGCAATCGATTTAAAATATCAAGAATCTGCGCTTGAACTGTTACATCAAGAGCTGTTGTTGGTTCATCAGCAATGATTAGTTCAGGATCATTGGCTAATGCTATAGCTATTCCGATACGCTGACGCATCCCACCTGATAATTCATGTGGATAAGAATTCATAACGCGCTCAGGATTCGCAATCATCACATCCTTAAGTAATTGAATCGCTCTTTCTTCTAAAATATGCCTTTTAAACTTACTTTCATGCACCAACATCACTTCAATTAACTGGTCACCAATAGAATGTAATGGATGCAGACTTGAGTTAGGATCCTGAAAAATATAACTAATTTTTTTTCCTCTAATTTTTCTAATCTCTTCATAATTTAATGAGAGAATGTCTATATTCTGGAAATTAACCACACCCCCACTTATAACAGCAGGAGGTGAAGCGACTAATCCTGTAAGAGATAAAGCAGTCACTGATTTACCTGAACCACTCTCACCCACTATAGCCAAGCATTGACCTTTTTCAATCGAGAAACTGACATTACGAATGGCTTTTATTTTTTTATTGTCAATCTGAAACTCGGTCTGTAAATCGTTTACACTTATTAAATTTATTGTATTTGGTAGCGATATATTTTTTTGTCTGTCTATATATGTAATTGGTTGGGAACGGCGGAGCATACCTTTAGCAAGTCTTGGGTCTAAAGCATCCCTGATACCATCACCAAGTAGATTTATTCCCATCACAATTGCGAAAATCATCAGTCCTGGAATAAATGAAGTGTGAGGATGTGTGATCAATGCTGCCCTTGCTTCTCCAAGCATAGACCCGAGGTCGGATTGAGGTGGTTGAGAACCAAGACCAAGAAAAGATAAACCTGCTGTTTCTAAAATCATCCAGCCAATTGTAGTTGAAAAAGCCACAATGATTACGGAAACTAAGTTTGGCAGTAGCTCAAACAATAAAATCGAAAATGTGTTTCTACCAGATAGTCGAGCTGCCGCTATAAAATCTGATTGCACTAGACTTAGCGTTACTCCCCTCACGTTTCTTGCAAAGAACGGTATATTAACGATTGCCACTGCTATTAAGGCATTCATCAACCCTGGACCCAAGACAGCTACTATTGCAAGTGCGAGTAAAATATACGGAAATGCCATTAACACATCAATTGAACGCATCAGAAGTGTATCCGCTTTTCCGCCATATAAACCAGCGAGAATACCTATAACTGAACCAATGCTGGCGGCAATCAACGCAGCAACTAGTCCAACGAAAATGCTCAGACGCGTTCCCCAAAGTAATCTTGACAAAATATCTCTACCAAGGTGGTCAGCACCAAAAATGTAACCATCAACCAATGGCATCATGAACCTTTTTGATGTATCAATCACATTTGGGTCTGGGAGCCCTAAAAAAGGTGTTATTAAAGATAAAAAGCAGATTATTGATACCAAAGCCGCTCCGAACCCAGCTAATCTATTTCTAATTATTTTTTTGTATAATACCCTCATTAACTTCTTATCCTTGGATCAAGCCACAACTGAACAACATCCACGATAATGTTAAAAATCACATAACATGCAGCAACAAATAAAACGCCTCCTTGAACCAACATAATATCTCGAGCAAGAATAGCATCTACCATCATCCGACCTACCCCTGGCCACTGGAAAACAATTTCTATGTATACGGCTCCAGATAAAACAAAACCTGCTTGAAGCCCGAGAATAGGGAGAATAGATACCATTGAATAACGAAGTGCATGTCTAATTATAACACGCTTTTCTGGAACTCCTTTTGCCCGCGCTGTGCGAATGAAATCTAGTCGTAACACCTCTAGCATAGCAGCCCTAGAAAGACGGGCTATAACACCGGCTGCTACTATTGCCAAAGCAACTGCAGGCATAATTAAATGATTGAGCAAATCAATAAAATCACCACCACCATAGAGAGCATACATTCCTGAAGCAGGAAACCATCTAAGTCTTACTGCAAAATATAGAATCATCATCATTCCCAGAAAAAAAGATGGAATTGAAATCCCTATCAAAACAGTTAAGGTAATTAATTTATCTGCTAACCCATATTGACGTGTGGCTGAAATTACTCCCGCTAAAATACCAATAAAAGAGCACAAAACAAATGCAGTTCCTGACAAAATTAGTGTTGCACTAAACCTCTCTAGAATTTCATCTATAACCGGGCGGTTTAGGGACATAGAACGACCAAAATCGCCTTGAATTAAATTAGAGAGCCATATGAAATACCTTTGAAATAAAGGTTTATCCAGGCCAAGCTGCTGATTAAGTCGGGCTACATTCTCAGGAGTTGCATAGGAGCCTAATATTGCAGTAGCTGGGTCACCTGGGATAAGTGACATAATAATAAAAACGATCAACGTCAAACCAAGTAAAACTGGAATAATGGAGAGAATTCTAAAAAAAATGTAGCGAGGCATTTTTTGGGCCAGCTTCTGACAGTTGTGTTGGCCATTTAATCATGGCCAACACTGTTTAATATTTAATTTTTCTTTACATCTTTTAAAAGAAGAAGGAAAGATGGTTGTAAGGAGAAATTTTCTACTTTACTACTCTTAACTGCATTCTGTTTCCAGTTTGCAACAAACACCCAAGGTGCATCTTCTTGAACAATCTCCTGCATTTCTTTGTAAAGACTTGCACGTTCATTCTGGTCGGTAGATGACCTAGCTGCCTCAAGCAACTCATCAACTTTTGGGTTAGAATAATAGCCAGAATTAAAGCCTCCTTGGTCTGGCCAAGCTGATGTACGAAGCGCCAGATAAGGGAGAGTATCTGGGTCGTTTGTCATCCAAGCCATTTCTGCCATATCTGCTTTACCTTCAAGTCCAGGGTTTACTTCACCAAGAAAAGCATTCCATTCAAAAGTTTTAATCTCAACATCAAAACCGACAGCTGCGAGGTCTGCCTGTATAGCAGTACCCATAGCAACAGGGTCTAACATTCCTGAACCACCTTGCGTGACATAGAAAGTAAGCTTTGCATTTGAAATACCGGCTTCTTTTAGAAGAGATTTAGCTTTGTCTGGATCATAAGGATATGGCTCTAAAGAGTCATTATAAGCCCAAGCAAACGCCGGAGGGGTTGGGCCTGCTGCAATAGCAGCTGTACCTTCAAGCACGTCATCAACTATCGCTTTTTTATTAATTGCATAGTTAGCTGCTTGCCGAACCAGCTTATTTGCAAAAGGTCCTTCTTTAGCATTTAATATTAGAAACCAAACATGAGGGCCTGCTTGCTCTACAACGGAGAAGTCAGCACCTGAGAACTGACCCAATGATGTGGGAGGAACCTCAACCATCATATCAATTCCACCTGAGAGCATCTCAGCTACCCTGGTGTTGCCATCAGTTATTGGCCGAAATATTACAGCCTCTGTTCCAGCTTTACCGTCCCAATATCCATCATAACGTGATACGATTACAGCTTCGTTTGATTTCCATGAATCAAATTTAAACGCACCTGTACCAACTGGATTACGCCCAAAATCTTTTCCATGCTTTTTGATAGCATCTGGTGACGCAATTAATCCGGTTGGATAGGCTAAATTAGATAAAAACGGCGCATAGGGCGCATTTAGCGAAAATCTAACTGTACCAGCATTAACAACCTCAACTTTTTCTATTGCTGAAAAAAAGAAACTGAGAGGAAAAGGGCCAGTATCGTGAAAAGGATGAGAGTCATCAAGCATTCGATCAAAATTAAATTTCACTGCTTCGGCAGTCACGGAAGTTCCATCATGGAACTTTACACCCGAACGTAATTTGAAAGTATATGTTTTCCCATCAGCACTAATATCCCAACTTTCTGCAAGTGCCGGCTCTACTTCCAATGCTCCATCTTTATAACGTACTAGACCATCATAGACGTTCATTAAAATACGAAAATCGTTTACTGCTGTAACTGTTGCTGGATCCAGCGATTTTGGCTCTGCAATTTGCCCTACAACTAGAACATTGCTTGGAGTGCTAGCTGTAGCAGGAACCACAAATAGACAACTCGATACCACTAGCATGAATACCGCAACAACGGTGCGATAAACCGTTTTAAATATTTTCATGTTAGTTACCTTCCATAAGTTATATTGAAAAAATTAATTTATCATGATAAATATTGATCATGATAAATAGACAAATCAAGAGAAAAATGGTTTTATGGGCAAATTAATAAATTCTTTATATAAGAGCTATCATGACATTTTCGCTTCTTAGTTTGGACAAAACTACCGGGATACTTGCAGGCGCCTCAGCAACAGGTAACCTTTGCGTAGGAGGATGGGTATTAAGAGGGCATCCATTTGGAGGTCTTACCGCATCACAAGGAGCAGAGCCTAGTATTGTTTGGGGTGATGAAACTCTTAAACAAATGGAAAATGGGGTATCTGCGTCTAACGCTATTGAAGGAACAACAAATAACGACCCCCGACGCGAATACCGTCAAATAGCTGCTATCGACATTGACGGTAAAGCTAATGTTTATAGCGGAAGGAAAAATGATGTTATCATAGATGAGATTGTTGAAGATGGATTAGTGCTGGCTGGAAATATTCTTAGCAACAGAAATGTACTAAAAGAAATGTATGATACCTTTAAAAACCCTCATGATTCTGTCGAAGAAAAACTCATTGCAAGTCTTAGAGCTGGCACCGAAGCTGGCGGTGACAGTAGAGGATTAATGTCTGCAGCGCTTCTTGTGTTCAAACCCCAACAACCTCCTATCACACTTCGCGTAGATTACCATGAAACACCAATAGACCAATTAGAGAATATTCTAAAAAAAATCCAAGAACCAGCCTATGACGCCTGGTTTAAAACGCTTCCTTCCTATAAGAAGGAAGAAAAGATTCCTAAGTAAGAAATAAAGTTAATAAAAAAATGGAAAAAACATCACCTATTTCGCAGATGTTAAATGATATTGCCTCATGCTCTGCTTCTAATGACGGGGTTACCAGACTGCCTTTCACGCCCGAACACCGAGCCGCAATTGAAAAAATAAAAACCTGGATGATTGATAGTGGACTTAAAGTTCATGTCGATGATGCAGGTACTGTGATAGGCAGACTTGAAGGCTCGCCAAATAGCCCAACTCTTCTGCTTGGTTCACATCAAGACTCAGTGCATAACGGGGGTAGATTTGACGGAATTATGGGTGTTTTGTTGCCTATACTCGCATTGAGGAAAATCAGAAACATTACATTGCCTTATTCTGTTCAAGTGATAGCTTTTGCAGATGAAGAGGGTGTTCGATTTCCAACGGCTCTGATTGGCCCTCGGGCATTGGCTGGAACCTTAGATATCGATAGTCTAGATTTGAAGGATGATAATGGAATTTCGATTCGTGATGCCATGATAAAATTCCAACTTAATCCGGAGGAACTTCACAAACTTGATCTTAGAAATACCCCTTTGCTTGGATATATTGAAACTCATATTGAGCAAGGTCCAGTTTTATATAAAAAAAATTTACCGTTAGGTATTGTCACAGCAATATCCGGAATTGAGAGACATCAGATTATTCTAAAAGGAGTTTCTGGTCATGCAGGAACTACCCCGATGGATAATCGTCAAGATACCCTTGCTTGCGCTGCGGAGCTTGTTTTAAACGCAGAAAAAATTGCAAAAGATACTGCAGATTTGATAGCAACAATCGGAAAATTTACCGTTGCACCAAATGTCGTCAATGTGATTCCTAGTCAGGTTTCAATGGTACTTGAAGTTAGGTCTGCATCAGATAAAATACGGGAAATGGGTGGAAAATCTATCATAAAAAAACTCAAATTGATCGCTGCTGAACGGAAAATTAATTTTTTTTCATCCAAAACCTACTCACAACAGGCGTCTCCTTGTGATGAGCACCTTAAATTGGTTTTACAAAATGCAATCTCAAAAACGGGTCACCCCGTCTTTGAACTCCCTTCAGGAGCAACTCACGATGCATCTGCTATAGCTGACCTTTGTCCTATGGCTATGCTTTTTGTTAGGTCCCACAAAGGGATCAGTCATACGCCTGAGGAATTGACCGAAGAACTTGATATGCAGGCTGCAGTTGATAGTCTGGCACATTTTTTGACCCTGTTAAAATAAGAATTTTTTAAATACATGATTTCTTTTTAATAATACAAAACAAAATAATTTATTTTATGCTTTCAAACGTTCCAAACACTATGACCACTCGCCATTTCTAAAGACCGGTGTAATATTTCCATCTTTATGAAGTCCGTCAATATTCATTGTTTCAGAACCTATCATCCAATCAACGTGAATCATACTACTGTTTCCACCACGTTTTATAACTTCATCACTGGACAATTCACCCCCATTTTTAAAGCATTTTGAATAACATTGCCCAAGTGCAATATGACATGCAGCATTTTCATCGAATAAAGTATTGTAAAATAGAAGGTTACTCTGTGATATCGGTGAGCCATGAGGAACAAGCGCTACCTCGCCAAGACGGCGGGCGCCTTCATCCGTATCCAGAAGTTTTAAGAACACCTCTTCTCCTTTAGAAGCTTTGGCTTCAATGATAACACCATCTTTAAACACAACCGAAATATCTTCAATTAATGTACCTTGATGTGACAACGGTTTTGTAGACTTAACATATCCATTTACCTTTGACGCATATGGCGTAGTGAAAACTTCTTCTGAAGGGATATTCGGATTACAGGTTACCCCGTTTCTAGCGATAGATGCACCACCCATCCATTCATGGTCATCAGCTAATCCAACCGTTAAATCCGTTCCATCCGAATAAAAATGAAGGGCTTCAAAATTTTTGGTGTTGAGCCACTCGGTTCGTTCTCGAAGGTTTTTATTATGTATTTTCCATGCTTGAATTGGATCAGCACCCTTAACTCTTGACGCATCGAAAATAGCGTCAGCCAATGCTAATTGCGCCTCATCTTCACTCATTTTCGGAAAGACGCGTTTCGCCCAATGTGTCCCGGGCCAGGCAATAATATTCCAATTTACATCAAAACGAGTAATTCTCTCTCGAATTGGAGAGGATGCTATCGATACAGCTTTATTCGCTTTGGATACATTTTCTGAATCTTGCTCTGACAAAAGCATGGGGTCTTCTCCTACTACCGCGAGACGCGCCGTGTTGTTATCAAAAGCAACTGCCATCCCATCGAACAACCAGTTTGGGGCTTTTTCAAATGAATCTTTACGGGCGTAACGGTAGCGTGCTAGGACGACCTCTGGATCAGTATATAAAGGGGTAATGATTTTAGCTCCTTCTCGGTAAGCATGATATGCTAATCTACGGACTAGGGGGGCGGCCTCTAATGGAGCAGTTATTAAAATGTCTTGGCCTGGCTGCAATGCAACGCCTGTTTTTATAGAAAGCTCTGCTAATTTGTCCAACTCAGCACTTTCATCCCAGTTTATTTTTGTCATATCATTCTCTCTCCAGTTTTTATCACACAAGATAATGAAAATTCTTAAGGGGTATCAACTTATAGGCAATGATTCAGAATCTGTTTTTTATTTTTACTATACTTTTTTAACGTTACTAACCTAGACGATAAGTGACTTTCAAACATATATAATAAGAAAAAAATTTTTACGCAGTAGTCCTAACAGGATATTTTTTCATTACTCGCAAAATTCAAGTTGCTGGGTAACATCATCTCTTTACAAAAATAGATAAATCTTTTTCCCTGACTTTATAGAAACAGACAGGATTCAAAAACGCTCTATCCAGGGTCTTAATTCTATTTCCCATGACCAAGCACTTCTATGCTGTCTATGCATTTGAAGATAGGCATTTGCGATTTCGTCTGAAATTAATTTTGAATCTAATTCATTATTTGTGTCAAATGGGGAGGAGATCTGACCATCAACAATGAAATGTCCAATATGTATGTTTTTCGGGTGCAACTCACGAGCAAGCGACTGAGCCAAACCTCGTAAACCAAACTTTCCAACTGCGAATACTGAGGAATTTGCAAAACCCTTTACACTTGCGGAGGCTCCAGTAAAAAAAATACTTCCCGAACCTCTCGGTAACATTCTTGTTGCAGCTTCTTTAGCAACTGAAAGAGCACCTATTGTGGAGACTTCTATTGCTTTTTTTGCTGCGTGCATATCGAGTTCCTCAACTGCTCCTCGTAGCCGAGCAGAGGGGTTAAAAATTACAAGGTCTGGTGTCCCAAGAATATCATCCGATTTCTTAAAAAAATTTTCCACTTGCTGAATAGAGGTCACATCACATTCCTCAAGAATCGCGTTCGTTTCTTTTGCTAATTTATAATTTTTTTCTACGTTCCTAGAAGCTAGAACTAAATCAAAACCGCTTTTAGATAATAATCTTGCTAATGAAGCACTAAGGCCATGGCCTGCGCCAACTATAATAGCTTTTTCCACACTCATTTTTTTATTTTTTCCAAAAATTAAAATATAATAATTTCATAGTATTTACTTATTAAACTAACCACCTATTGTTTATCACGCAAAGGCTTTATAATAGGAGTGGTCATTGATATCTATATTAATCTTAATAAATTATTCCCTACTACTTGGTATCATGATTTTTTTCGTCGCAGGGGTTTCCCCGAGTGCTATTTCAACACTAGATGGCAATAATCTATCATCATTCTTACGAACTATCTTTCCAAAGTTGTTTATTCTAGGTTTGATTTTTGGAATAAGCGGTAATTTGCTAACATACAGTAATCAACTTTGGATATCAATATCATCAGTTATTATTAGTGCTAGCTTCATAATAAACTTACTCATTGTCACACCTAAAATAAATGGGGTCATGGATGATGAAAAACTTAGTGAGAACACTCGTAAACGAAGTTTTATTATATATCATGGGATATCGGTTCTACTTTTTTCTATTAACTTTGTTTTAGCTTTTTTGATCGTTTTTGCCGAAAGTGGATTAAGCAATTTCATACTGTAAAAATTTGTTTAAGGAGTTCCCAATGAAATCCAAAAAATTGAATGTTGCCGGTTTTTGCCATCAAAACTTTAATGATTTAAAATTATCGTTTGAAGAAAACTTCTTAAAGCATGGTGAACTAGGTAGCGCTATTTGTGTGTACCATGATGGAAAACCTGTTGTGGATTTATGGGGCGGGTTCTTGGATGCAAACAGAACAAAACCCTGGAATAAAAATACACTTTGCCTGATGTATTCTTTAGCAAAGTCTATTTGTGCCCTTTCCATACATATATTAGCAGATAGGCAAAAATTAAATCTTGAAAAACCAGTATGTGACTATTGGCCTGAATTTGCTTCTTTCAATAAACAGAATATCAAAGTAAGACATTGTATATCTCATTGGTGCGGGGTTTGGTCTAATGAAAATGCTAAACCGGGTGACATGTATGATCCAAAGGCGATGCAAAGGGCTATCGAGGAGCAGCGTCCTGAATGGGAAGTGGAACAAAAGGGTGCATATAACACTATCAACATTGGGTTTATTTGTGGAGCGATTGTTAAGAATGTAACAGGTAAAACTATTCAAAAATTCATTTATGAGGAGATTGTTAAACCATTAAACGTAAACTATTATTTGGGTGTTCCAGAAGAGAAATTAGCTCTTTGCGCTGAAATTATTCCAAATCCTGCAGACTCTATCCATAGCGCAGGAAAAGATCCTGACTCCCCAGTTAGGAGAGCCTGGAGAGCTTTCCCAAAAAATTTTGGGCCGACAGAACAAAACTCTTTACGTTTCAAGAAGGCGGGTGTTCCTTCATTTGGTGGTTTCGGTGATGCTCGCTCTATGGCTAAAATATATGCATTAATTGCAAATGGAGGTGAAATAGATGGTATTCGTCTTTTAAGCACTTCTTCAGTTAAAAACGCTCTAAAACTGCAATGGTCAGACTTAGAAGACGGATTGCTGAAGAGACCCACTTCAATGGCTATGGGATTCATGAAAAACCCTCCAGACGGCACACCTCTGTTTACAGAATTTGCAGATGCATTCGGACACCTAGGTTCTGGTGGTGCCAGAGCTTTCGCAGTTCCATCAAAAAATATCGCTGGAACTTTTATTTCAAATTTTCAGAGTGAAAGACGCAGCGAGGGGGTTCGAACAGAAAACTTTATCAATGCCGTCAACACCTGTATTCATCAATTGTAGAAACGTGTTTTCTATTGCATTAACTATTCGCCGTTTACTAAGAAGTTAGAACCGGTTGTAAACTTTGCTGAGAGAATAAACTCAGTCAGGTTTTTCATTCTCAATATTGAGCCTGACAAATTGCTTTATACTCAACTAGCACCATTGTATCCCAAGAAGCAGGTATCAACTAAATACTTCCAATCTCTCATTTCAAACGAAAACATGTTAAATGTTTATTTTCCAAATTGCTAATGTGCAATTTTTGCACCATGATTGGGCAAATTAAGCACTCATCTTTCTCAAAAAGTAAACGTATATATTAATTTTAAAGGAGAATAATATGTTCCTTGCTCAGTTAGTGGTGTGCGGTTTCATCGGAGGTCAATGTGTATTGCTCGAAGACGTGAAAGGTCCGAAACCTTCCTTAGAACAATGCAAGTCTCGTCAAGAAGAAATGTTTTACGATATTCACGCAAGACTCCCATACATAAAGTTTGGTGGCAGCAGATGTATAAAAACAAACAAACTACATGTATAAAATATCAACTAATAATGTTGGAAATTAATTTAGACGTGTAAATTTATCTCTAAATAATTTCACCTTCCGAGACAGCAATTTTTGCCAGAAGCTGCTCTTTGAGAGCTTGTGCGCCTAATAAAACATCTAACTTCTCTGAGGCAATTTTTTTATTCAAGAAAACCTCATAAATTATTCCCGTATTTTGACTCGTTTTGCATAAATAACGTTCATATCCCTCTTTTTTTTCTGTATTTGAAAAAGCCTCTATTAACGGCCATATAGATGGAGCGAGGAGAGTAAAATTAATACATCTAGAATATCTCACTTCGGGTTTCCTGCCACCACCATGGAAGAAACATAGCTATCCATAACTTGGGAACCTTTTTCAAATACATTTTTATATTCTGATGATTCATAAGCACGTATCCAATTGCATTCAGAAAAGTTTCCACTCGCAAAAACAATATTTTTCAAGGCCTCCACATCATCATCTGAATTAGCTTTTAAAATTCCAACAAAATTAAAATTACTATCGGATGTAAAGAGAAATTCGCATACCTCTATATTTAATGCGTTTAAAATTGGCCTAACAATTTCGAGCCGATCTTGTGGTTTGTTTAGCATTGCAGAAGCAAACTCATTACTCACTCTTGCCAGAAGTACATATTTTTGCATCATTGTTTTCCTTATAATATTTATTACCTGAGCTAAGATAATGTGCAGAATCTCCACCCTACCAATTTTTAAAATACAGGTGGGATTTTTACGGTTAAATAACAATCAAAATATCCAGTTTTTCCAACGAACGATAGAGAAAAATTTCTCCGAGCTCCAAATAGTTTAATTTTTTAATTCTGCTTCTAGTTCGGCTAATTCTGCGCCACCTGCCATCAAACTTCTTAAATTATCAGTATCAATAGCTTCACGATTTCCGTTTGCTAAAATTCGCCCTCTATTAAGGAATGTAAATCTATCTCCAATTAATCGTGCATGAAGGTCGTTATGAGTAATAAAAATTATTGCAATGTCTTTCCTATTTCGGACTTCATTGATTGTCCTCAATACCTCTAATTGTTGTTTCTGTCCGAGTGCGGAAGTTGGCTCATCAAGTATCAAGACTTTTGCTCCAAAATAAATGGCTCGAGATATTGCAAGTGTTTGTCTCTGACCCCCTGATAACGTTCCAATAGGTTGATTTGGATCTGCAACATCAATTCCAAGTTTAGCCATCTCTCGCCTGGTAATTTCGCTCATTTTATCCAGATCTAAAAATAACCCTTTGTTTATTTCACGACCTAAAAAAAAATTTCGAGATACACTCATTAGTGGCTGTAACGCTAGATCTTGATAGACTGTCCCTATGCCAGCAGCAGCAGCTTGGCGAGGAGAGCTAAATTTAACTGGCTTTCCTTCAATAATAATTTCACCCTCATCTGGAGCATGAACTCCAGAAAGACACTTGATTAATGTAGATTTTCCAGCACCATTATCTCCCAATAAAGCTGTTACCTCACCCTTATGGGCTTCAAAAGAAATATCCTTCAAGGCTATTATATTTCCAAAAAATTTTGATACTCCGTTTAATTGTATGGTTGGCGTCATGTCACCCTCTCAAAACCCTGTTTCTCAAAAACTGATTTAGAAGAGCAGCACCAAGAACCATCATGCCTAGCATAACCCTAAACAAATTATTATCGATGAATGGAACGAAGTTTATTCCTCTACTAGCAATTGCAAATATAAATGCCCCGAGAACGGCGCCTATAACAGAGCCATATCCTCCCATGAGTGCGCAACCACCTATAACTGCCGCCGCTATAGCATGTAATTCACGAAAGTCTCCTGCCTTTGGATCTGATGCCCCCGAAGTCATAACAGTTAAGACGCCTAATAAACACGCCAAGCAAGTTGAAATCATAAATAAACTTATTTTAACTCGATTTACTGGTACACCAACCGCTCTAGCAGCTTGTGCATCGCCACCTGACGCATATATCCAGTTGCCGAATCTAGTTCGATGTAACATGAAAGCGGTTATTATCACAAGAATGGCAAAATAATATACTTCAGCATCAAAGGGAAGTCCGAAGGCCTTATCAAAAGCAAATATATTGTCGATCAATGTAGGGTCTTCACCACCGCCAGCGGGGGGTTTGAGATATGGCTTAACAGATAGACGAGATTGATTTACGAGTGTTTGCGATAGAAAAACGGCAAACCCCCTACTCGCAAACCAAAAACCGAGCGTTACTATAAAACTAGGAAGACCGGTTCTAACAACTATGGTCCCCATTATAAAACCTAAAAATGCTAATTCAATAAATGTAATAAGTATAGCGGGTAAAACGGGAACACCAAAGGTTAATAATAAGGCAAACGAATGGCCCGCCAAGGCTATATTTGCTCCCATACTTAGGTCAAATTCACCTGCTATCATTAGCAAGGAAGCGCCAATAGCTAAAATACCGACAAATGCCGCCAGCTCAACCCAAGCTTGTATGCCAATAGGATTGGTCCACATAGCTGAAAACGTTCCGCTCACAGTGGTAAGAGACATAAAAGTTACGACAATAATGGCCAATCCAAAAACAGAACCAAGTTCTGGACGAGAAACAAAACTCTGTAGTGAGCTTACCTTCCTTAAACGTTCATCTTCCATAAATAAAAAAACCTTAAAAAAGAAATAAAAAAGGTGGACACAATGAAAGCGTCCACCCTTCTTTAAAAGAGATTATTTTAGCGCTCTACACCAGCAAGTGCTTTCACTTGCTCAATATTAGCAGTTGTTACAAATCCTGGACCTGAGTTGATTGAGTTACCAGGTAATGTTCCATTTCTATGATTTAAGTGAAGGACCACAACAGGAATATAACCTTGTAAAAATTGCTGCTGATCAATCGCGTAGTGCACTGTACCGCCAACGATACCGTCAACAATTGCAGGGCCGAGGTCAAAACATCCCAACACAATATCACCAGCCTTACCAATTTCCTCAAGTGCAGCAATTGTTGGATCACAACCGGTTGGGCCAACAGCCATTACAGCACCTGTATCTGAATTAGAGGTTAAGTAAGCGATAACTGTGTTTTTAATATCGTCAAAATCTGTTGAAACCTCAACCATATTTAGATCTTCCCCTAATCCATCTGCAAAACCCTGGCATCTGTCTAATAACGCTGAATTGAATGGCTCATGATTGAAACAAACTCCTTTTGAGCCACCCAAGCTTTTTGTGCGCTCACCGCCACCAAGGCCAGCTTCATATTCAGGCTGTCCAACGTGCATAATTGCCCCTAATTCTTTAGAAACACCTGCGCCTGAATTCATCGAAATGACTGGGATACCAGCATCAACTGCTGCTTTGATAGGCCCACCTAAAATATTTGCATCTGGAATTGATACAACAATCCCATCTGGATTTTGAGCTATGGCAGCCTCAATTAACGAAGCCATCTCGTTAAGGTCTCCTGTTGGTGGATTCCTATACTGAACATTCGCACCCGTATCTTCTTTAGCTGCCTCAACGGCATTTCGAACCACACCCCAAAATGCGTCTGTATCTGAGCCGTGGGTCACAACAATAATGTTAGCCTTATGGTCCCCAGCATTAGCAACGCCAAAAGACATGGCAAGTGCAGCTATAGCCAGTAAAATCTTCTTCATAACTATTTCCTCCCAAAAAAAAATGTCTTAAATTATCTAAAATATCACATAAAGATATTTTATTTGATGTAAAAGAAACATTTATTTAAAATCAACAAAAATTTTGAACAAAAAACATAATTTTTTAATTTTCGAAAATATGTTCGTTCTTCGAAATTTTATGGATTTATTTTAAATGCTTTTATTGTTTTATTTTAATGAGTTACACCAGAGAATAAAAAATATTCTTATTGTTAAAAAAACTAGTAATTATCGATTATTTGTTAATGAAAAAGGTAGAAAAGCATTATTGAGATGGTTTTCATCTATTGTATTTCTCTTTTTACAAAGAAGTTTATATGATTCTCAGCTCATTATTGATTTTGTCTGATGATTATTTATAAATTTTTAATTAATGTTGATAAGAGGGTGTTTACCCAAGTTAATGGTTCCACCCATGAAAATTAGGAAGTAACGAAAAGTTGTTAGGGATCAAAATATAATGAGTGTTCGGTTTGCAATTTTAGGAGCAGGGCGCATAGGAATGGTTCATGCACAAGCAATTACCTCCATAAATGAAGCTTCTTTAATTGCGGTTGCTGAACCGAATGAGTCTGCTGCTTTAGTTGTCAAGCAGCGCTTTGGAAACATATTGAGAACGATTGATGAAGTTGCATTGTCTGATGATGTGGACGCAGTGGTAATTTGCACACCGACAAACACTCATGCAGATCTTATTGAAAGGTTTTCTCAAACCAGAAAAGCTATTTTTTGTGAAAAGCCAATTGATTTAAATCTTAACCGTGTGAGACAATGTTTAAAAACTGTTAGTGAGACCGAGACCACTTTGATGGTTGGTTTTAACAGACGTTTTGATCCTGACTTTCAATCACTAAAAGCAACGATTGTCTCAGGTGAAATTGGAAATATTGAGATGGTAACTATCATATCACGTGATCCCGGTGCACCTCCTTTAGATTATATAACTCAATCTGGAGGTATATTCAGAGATATGACCATTCATGATTTTGATATGGCGCGTTGGATTTTAGGGGAAGAAGTAGAATCCGTTTTTGCATCTGGTTCCGTAATGACAGACCCTAAGATACATGAAGTTCGTGATTTTGATAGTGTAAATGTAATATTGCGTACCCATTCTGGAAAGCAGTGTTTAATATCTAATTCAAGACGAGCAACTTATGGATATGATCAACGTATTGAGGTTCTTGGGTCTAAAGGCATGGTCAGTGCTGGAAACACACATGAAAAAAATATCGAAATATCTACTATGAAAGGATTTAAAAAACCACCTTTGCTAAACTTTTTTATGACAAGATATGAAAAAGCTTACGCCATCGAAATGGCAGCATTTGTTGAAGCAATTCAAAATAAAAATGACCCACCAACCACTGGTGATGATGGTTTAAAGGCACTGATTATAGCGGAGGCAGCATTAAAGTCCGTTGAAAGCGGCAAAAAAATTCAATTAAATGGTTTGGAGTAAAATGTGATGGACGGGTATTTTACAGAAAACGACTGCAATATTGATCAATTTTTAACGCTTATTTCTGAAAAAATTGATCCTTCTTCATTAAAATTTGCAGAAAATTTAGAATATAATATTCCTATATATAGCAACCATACTGTTGTCTCCACTCTAGCTAATCCAACCACCCGACGCCAATTAATGACAGAGTGGGCCTCAGTGATAAGTGAATTATCTGGCGCTTTAGTCGTTAAAGGTGCAATTTCTGATTTGCAAATGTTAGAGCAAGTGACTGAGCTCTTTAATGAAATAATTATAAAGGAAAAAGCTGAAAATAGCGGTGGAGATCATTTTGGGGAAAAAGGTGCAAATGACCGTGTGTGGAATTCACTTCAAAAACTTTGCATACACAACCCAAACCTATTCTCTCGTTATTTCTCCAGTATAGCTCTTGCTGCTGTATGCGAAGCTTGGTTGGGTCCATGGTATCAGATGACCTCCCAGGTAAACTTAGTTAGACCAGGGGGCAAGGCTCAAACCTGCCACCGTGATTATCATTTAGGTTTTATGACACCCAAACAAGCCGAAAATTTTCCAAAGCATGCACATTTACTTTCAATGTCCCTTACTCTTCAAGGAGCAATTGCCCATTGCGATATGCCAATAGAGAGCGGACCAACAAAGCTGTTACCTAATTCACAGAGATACAATGCTGGCTATATAGCAACACTTCTTCCTACCTTTCGCAAAATTTTTGAGGAAAATTATATTCAAATACCTTTAGAAAAAGGGGATATGCTTTTTTTTAATCCTGCTCTTTTTCATGCTGCAGGTGAAAACAAGTCAGAAAATATTCAAAGGATGGCAAATCTTCTTCAAATTTCCTCTCCAATGGGCAGGTCACTCGAAAGAATTGACCGAACATCAATGGTTGAGGCTTTATACCCAGCAATTAAGGAACTTAATTTAACTGGCGGTGAAAGAGCAGCCGTTATAGCAGCAGCAGCAGAAGGATACCCCTTCCCCACCAATCTTGATACTGACCCACCAGTCGGGGGGTTAGCTTCTGAGAGCCAGGCAGAATTACTAAATAGAGCTCTAAACGAAAATATGAGCGAAGACGACTTCCAAATAGCACTTCAAAATAATAACAGTAAGCGTCTTCCATAATCAGGTGAAAAATGTCTAATCTTTTACGGAAACCTACAGGCGCATTTGGAAAAATTCATGATTTAAATGCGAGTACTGCCAATGGCCCTCATTTAGAAAACTGGAATTATGTTGGATTTACACTTTACAAGCTAAAATCGGGTGAAACTGCGAGCGATGAAACCAATGAATATGAATGTATTTTAGTGATGATAGAAGGCAAAGCTGAAATAAACGCTGCAGGCCAGAATTGGGGTATTTTGGGTGATAGAATGGATGTATTTGAAAAAAAGCCCCCTCATTCTCTTTACATTCCAAATGGACGAAAATGGTCCCTCAACGCCAAAACCGATTGTGTCATAGCCGTATGTTCTGCCCCAGGTAAAAGCGGGCATCCAGCCAGAAAAATAGAACCAAATGGGATAAAGCTAATTAAAAGAGGGAGTGGAAGTAACACACGTTATATTCACAATATCGCAATGGAAGAAGAGGATTATTGCGACAGTCTTTTAGTTACCGAAGTTTTTACACCTGATGGAAACTGGTCGTCCTATCCTAGCCATAGGCACGATGAGGATGATTTCCCGAATATAACCTATTTAGAAGAAACATATTATCATCGCATTAATCCAAAAAACGGCTTTGGTATGCAGCGTATATACCATGAGGATGGATCTATTAATGAGATGCTCGCCGTTTCAGATGGAGATCTAGTACTCGTTCCGAAAGGGCACCATCCATGCGGAGTGCCTTATGGATTTGAGATGTATTACTTGAATGTAATGGCGGGCCCATTACGTAAATGGAGATTTAAAACCGAACCTAACGTTCAATGGATTGTTGATAGAGATTCAAAATAAAAAATTTGCTGGCTGCATTAATTTATAGGGAAAAGAGAACTCTTAATTGCATAGCATGACTCAATTTATTTATATTAATTATCTAAATTAACGAAACATTGGTGGTCGTGCATCTACCCATTCACCTTTATTTTTAGCCGAAGCTACCGCAGCATGAACTGCTGCTATTGACCTTAAACCATCAGCAGCCCTTGGAAGACCGTCTCGCTCTTGACCTTTAATTGTATCAGCTAAATCACAATAAATATTGGCTACTGCTAGAGGAAAACCTTCTGGGTGCGCTATTGCTGCACGGGATAGTCGATTTGCATCTTCATGAAGTCCCTTTTCGCCTTTCTCCAAAACTTGAGTTCGTCCTTCTAACGGGGTATAAATTAATTGGTTAGGTTGTTCTGAATGCCAACGCAAACCGCCTATTTCACCAAAGATCTGAAAATCGAAGCCGTGTTGCCTTCCAATTGCAATCGAGGATGTCCATAATCGCCCGACAGTACCCTTGCTCATTCTAAAATTGACCATTGCATCATCTTCTAATTCTCTACTGGCAATAACTGAAGCAAAATCAGCTGATAAGGATTGAACTTCATCATCACAAATAAAACTTGCCATGTGTAAAGCATGAATACCACAATCAGCGAATTGCCCGGAAACCCCAGCTATTGTGGGATCATACCTCCACCGAACACGCGGGTTATCTGCATCACTCTGATTACTATGATGCCCATGGCTAAAATTAGTTACTACCAAACGCACTTTTCCTATTTCACCAGAACGAACCATGGCACGAGCTTGACGGACCATTGGATAAGCTGAGTATGCATAATTTACAGCGCAAATCTTACCAGATTTTTGGGCAATATTTACTATTTCTTCTCCTTCTTCCACACTCATAGTCATCGGTTTCTCACAAAGTACATTAAATCCCGCACTCAAAAACTCTTTTGTAATCTGAAAATGAGTGTCATTAGGAGTTGCAACAGTTACGAGATCAATGCGGTCTTCACGTTTAATTTCGTTTTCAAGCATCTCTTGCCAATTACCATATGCTCGCTCAATGTCCACACCTAAACTTTGAGCGTATTTCCGCCCTTCCTCTGGTCGATGGTCTAAAGCACCCGCTGTAAATTTGAATAATCCATCTGCCTGTGCACCCAACCGGTGTGCCGGTCCAATCTGGCTTCCCTCACCACCACCAACCATTGCCCAGTTTAATTTTGTCATATCCTTATCCCTATTTAAAACCAATGCTTTCCAAATATTCTCGATTTTTTCGAGCATCACCAAGTGGGTCTGGGTTAAGCATCGGGTCACAATCTTGTTCTATAGTGCACCAGCCTTCATATTTTGAGTCCAAAAGAAGTTTACGAATCTCAATAAAATCGACTTCTCCTTCTGATAAATTACAAAATATGCCTTTTCCACAGGCATCATAAAATCCAGTGCGATTTGCAATAGCCTCATTCTTGATCTCTGAATTAGTTGATTTAAAATGAACGTATGTAATTCTATCCATATGTTTTTTCATAAATTTAATCGGGTCAAACCCAGCATAGGTACAGTGGCCCGTATCAATACATAACTTAAGTATTTTTGTGTCAACTTCTGCAAGAATTTTTTCAACTTCTTTTTTGAAATCTATAAAACCGCCTGCATGAGGATGAAGTTCAGGGATTAATCCGAATTCTTCAGCTGCCAGTTTTGCAATTGTTACAATTCGATCACGAAATAAAACCCATTCGTCATGTTCCATAATTTCAGCTTCATCTGCTCTGCCTGCTGTTCGTTCTCGGCGTGGAGAAATGGAGTCAATTAAAACTAGATGTTTTGCTCCGTGCGCCATCAGTGCCTTGCAAGTTCGGACCGCTCCATCCATAACATCATCCCAGCTATTTAGGTCGTGAAAAGGTCTAAATACAACACCTCCAATTAGCTCGAGACCAAATTGATTTAAAGCCTCTGCTAATTCAACTTTATCCTCCGGCATAAATCCTACAGGGCCTAATTCAATCCCCTTATAGCCTGCCTCTGAACAATCCTTTAATACGTCTCTCCAAGACGGGTTTCGAGGATCATTCGCAAATTCAACACCCCAAGAGCATGGCGCATTTCCAATTTGAATAGACATTTACGAACTCCTTAAACCTTATTTACTTCAACCCAGCTCCCGGCTTGGGCACTCTTTAAAACAGCCTCCACCACTTCAGCAACTGCGAGTCCATCCTTAAATGTAGGCCACATTGTTGTACCTTTTTCTATTGCTTCAAGGAAGTCTTTTGCCTCAATGATAATAGAGTCTTGATATCCGGTTCCATGTCCCGGCCCAAGGCAAAAAGCCTTAAAATCAGGGTGTTCAGGTCCTGTTAGAATTTTACGGAAACCACGCTGTGATTCTGGTCCTTCAGCGAGATAAAGCCAAATTGCATTTTGATCTTCTTGGTCAAAACGAATTGAGCCTTTTGTACCATGGATCTCATAGCCATAACCCATTTTTCTTCCAGTCGCAGTTCGACTTGAGTAAATATGACCCATCACCCCATTTTCAAAACGACACATAATTTGCGCATGGTCATCGTTATTCACACTTCCACCAGGGCGAGAAACGTGAACAGTTTCTATATCTGCCATAACCTTTTCGATGGGGCCTAACAACGCAAGTGCTGCATTAATTGGGTGTGGGGCAAGGTCACCTAAATTCCCATTAGAAATACCGTTGCATCTCCAGTTAAATGGGTGTTGAGGATCAGCTAGAAAATCTTCTTCATGGGTTCCTCTGAACCATGTGATATCACCAAGTTCTCCATTAGAGACTAATTTTCGAACAAACTGAGTTGCAGGAGTGCGAATATAGTTAAAGCCGATCATATTTACTATGTTTGCATTTTCAGCATCAGCAACCATCCTTCGAGCATTTTCAATTGTATCAGCAAGTGGTTTTTCGCAGAAGACGGGTTTGCCCAAAGACAAAGCTGCTTTTGCAATTTCATAATGCGTGTTTTGAGGTGACGCAATAATTACTGCCTCCACGGAAGAATCATTTACAAGTTCCAACCAATTCCCAGTCGCTTTTTTAAAACCAAATTCGTTTCCATACTTTTTAGCATTTTCAAGGGTGCTTGCTGCAATCATTTCTAATTTAGGTCTTAGCTTTGTGTTGAAAACAGCCCCTACGGAAGCCATGGCAACAGAATGAGCTTTACCCATATATCCACCGCCAATAATCCCAATCCCTATATCAGCCATATATCATTCCTTTAATCTTGATAAATGGGTTTGTAACCTGCTACGAATTGCTTGTATCTTAACACAGGGTAGGGTGCAAGATTCATTTAAAACAGGAAAAATTGATGTTTCAACAATAGGAGTGATAAGGTGACCGACGACACGATCAAACTTACAACAGCACAAGCCATTGTGGGTTGGCTATCCTCCCAATTTATAAAAATTGATGGGAAAGAAGAACGCCTATGCGGCGGTGGTTTTGGAATTTTTGGCCACGGAAATGTTACATGCCTCGGTGAGGCACTCTATAACCATAAAGAAGAATTGCCACTTTATCGTGGTCAAAATGAACAAAGTATGGGATTTGCAGCAGCGGGATATTCAAAATATTGGTTAAGAAAGCGTTTTATGTTTTGTACTGCAAGTGCTGGTCCTGGAACAGCTAATCTGCTGACAGCAGCAGGACTTGCCCACACAAACAGATTACCCATGCTAATGCTATGTGGTGATACTTTTATCACACGACTACCAGATCCGGTATTGCAGCAAATTGAAAATTTTTCAGATCCTACCTACGGTGTAAACGATGCATTTAGACCTGTTACTCGCTATTGGGATAGAATTACCCACCCTGCACAGGTATTACAAACGCTGCCCGCTGCTATCGCAACCATGCTTGATCCTGCAGATTGTGGGCCAGCATTTATAGCATTACCACAAGATGTACAAGGGTGGACTTTTGATTATCCTAAATCATTTTTTGACCGAAGAATGCACCAAGTGCGCCGTCAAAGCCCCGATAAAGAAGAAATTTCTTCCGCTGCAGAACTTTTGATGTCTGCCAAAAGACCAATAATTATCGCTGGTGGCGGCGTGCAATATTCAGGTGCCGTATCAGAACTCACTAATTTTGCCAAAATACATAACATACCGATAGTGGAGACAATTGCAGGTCGCGCAAATCTTTTAGACAGCGACCCATTAAACATCGGGCCGATTGGAGTAACCGGTTCCAATAGCGCCAATACAATTGCAAATAAAGCAGACCTCATTATTGCTGTTGGAACACGTTTACAAGACTTCACTACAGGTTCTTGGACAGTTTTTTCAATGGATTCAAAATTTATTTCAATAAATGCTGCCAGGCATGATGCCACAAAACATTTATCACTTCCTGTTGTAGGTGATGCAAAGCTAGCATTAACAACACTCAGCAAAGCTTGTTCAGGTTTTAAAGCATCTTCTAAATGGATGTCTTTTGCACAAGAAGAGCGAAAAAAATGGGATGCTTATGTTTCTGATAATATATCAGTCGTAAATAATCGCCCAAATTCTTATGCTCAAGCAATCGGTGTTATTAATGCAATTTGTGAACAAAGAGATCGCATAGTAGCTGCAGCTGGTGGACTGCCAGCTGAGGTAACAGCAAATTGGCGAACCCTTGATATTGGAACGGTTGATGTTGAGTTTGGGTTTTCATGCATGGGATATGAAATTGGTGGTGCATGGGGAGCAAAAATTGCCCAAAGTCAGAACGAGCCCGAAAGAGACACAATTAGCTTTTGTGGTGATGGCTCTTATTTAATGCTGAATTCTGATATTTATTCAAGCGTTTTAAGTAATAAAAAACTCATTATAATATTGCTAGATAATGGCGGTTTCGCAGTAATTAATAAATTGCAAAACAATACAGGAAACGAAAGCTTTAATAACTTAATTTCTGACTGCCCAACTATTAACGAACCATTTAATGTCGACTTTGAAGCACATGCCACTTCCATGGGTGCAATGGCTGAAACAGTGTCAAACCCTCACGAACTCGCCGATGCATTTCATAGAGCAAAGGCATCAGATAGAACATATGTGATTGTAATGAAAGTTGATCCATATGAGGGTTGGACTGCCGAAGGTCACGCATGGTGGGAAGTTGGAACACCACAAGTGGCCAACAGTGATAAAGTATATGATGCACATATAAATTGGGAAAAGACGCGTAAACGTCAGCGTCGGGGAGTATGATGAACGCTCTAATAGAAGGAATTCAGAAAAACAAATTTGCAGTACTAGGGCGAGCCGGGATGGATATGTTTGCTGACCCCATAGGCGTAAAAAGCGAAAATGCGAGCACCTTTAAAGCAGATTTAGGTGGTTCATCAGCGAATATATGCGTGGGTCTATCTAAGCTTGGCTCTTATTCGGCCCTAATTACTAGTGTTTCAGATGATGCTGTGGGTCGGTTTTGCTTAAACCGGCTAAAATATTACGGTGTAGACACGCAGTTCGTAAAATATGTTAGTGGTGAATATCGCACATCACTCGCTATATATGAGAGTTGTATAAACAATTTTCAAAATGTAATTTACCGCAATAACGCAGCAGATTTTCAAGTAACTAATGAAGATATAAGTAGAATTAACTATAGCGATTTTGGAGCATTACTTGCTACCGGCACAGTTTTAGCTTGTGAACCGTCTAGGAGTGCTACATTTTTGGCCTTTGAAAAGGCAAAAGAAGCAGGATTACCTATAATATTCGATATTGATTATCGACCTTACTCTTGGTCCTCACCTGAAATTGCGTCTGATGTGTTAACACAAGCTGGTAAACAGAGTGATTTGCTTATTGGTAATGATGAAGAATTTGACTTTATGGCTGGCGGAATTAAAGAAGGCCTTAACGTAGCAGAGCGACTGGCAAAAAACAGTGAACGTATAGTAATTTATAAAATGGGTAGCAAAGGGGCAATAACATTTGCTAGCGGTAAAGAAATTCACACAGGTATTTTTCCAGCCGCACCTATAAAACCAAATGGGGCAGGAGACAGCTTTATGGCAGGGTTACTTTCGTCAATATCAGAAGGAAGAGATTTAAAGGAAGCTATCTGTAGAGGGTCAGCTTGTGCGGCTATCGTGGTATCAAAACCAGGCTGTGCACCAGCTATGCCGACTCATGATCAATTGGATGCATTTATGAAGAAGCATCCTCATCCAAAGAGAGTTTAATATGCACATACCTCCTTATGATAATGAAAATAACCCCATTGTGGATGCTAACAACAAAACTGTGCCTCTGAATTACTTTAACATTGTAAAGCTAAAAAAGGGAGAGGCCTTTGAATATCAAGTGCCTGGATATGAAACGTGCATAGTACCTGCTACTGGTACAATCAACATAAATGTTGAGGGCATAGAGTTTCAGAGGCTTGGAAATAGAGTTGAGGATGTTTGGGATGGAGAACCGGAAGGTGTTTATGTTCCAGTTGGAGCAAAAGCAGAAATGGCTTGCATGTCAGAAAATGCAGAAGTTTTTATTGCAGGGGCAAAATATGATAAAGTTCTTGTTCCTTTTGATGTACGAGAATCTGATTTAGTACAATATGGTTCTGACGAAACAAAAACACATCGAAAAATCAAACACATTTTAGGTCAAAAACAACATGACAAAGTTGGTAGATTATTAGTTAGTGAATTATATACAGTTGGTGCCGGAGGCTGGTCAGGATTTCCAAGTCACAAACATGATACAAACCGAATCCCAAAAGAAACACGTCACGATGAAACCTATAATTTCCGTTTCAAACCAAATTGGGGCTCTGGTCTACAGATGCTTCAGCGGAGTGACAATGAACCAGGAGACGCATATCACATTGTTGACGGCTCAACAATTTGTATCGATCACGGCTATCATCCTTGTTGCGTTTTGCCTGGATATGAAATGTATTATTTCACCATTCTAGGGGGTCTCAGCCAACGAAGTTTGATTCAATATTTTCAACCAACGCATGCTTATCAAGTAGAAACAATCCCAGGAATTAAAGATATGATTGCGAAATTCAAATGAGCATGGCAACACTCGCAGAAGTTCTTCAACCTGCATTAAAAGATGGTTACGCTGTCGCAGGACTTGTGACGCTTGGATGGGAAGACATGTGCGCTTACGTGGCGGCAGCTGAAGCCGAAAATGTTCCCATCATTCTTCAGGCAGGGCCATCATGTAGGGAACATACCCCTTTACCTATTCTGGGTAAAATGTTTCGATACTTAGGCGAGAATTCCAGCATGCCCGTGGTTGCTCATCTTGACCATGGCTATACATTTGAAGAATGCAAAATTGCGTTAGATTGTGGCTTTACATCAATTATGTTTGATGGCTCTAGAAAACCATTACAAAAAAATATAGATGAGACTGCAAAAATTGCCGATTTAGCCCACTCGGTGGGTGTATCTTGTGAAGGAGAAATTGGATTCGTAGGCTATTCTGGAGGAGAGACTTCTGATGGCACTAAGCCGGAAGAGGCTGCAAGATTTGCGACAGAAACCAGCATTGATGCTATGGCAATTTCGGTAGGTAACATTCATCTTCAGCAAAATAAAGAAGGTGGTTTAGACGAAGATCGAATTAAATCAATTGAGATGGTTTCTGATGTCCCATTAGTTATTCATGGGGGCTCAGGTGTGCCTCTAAATCAAAGAATTAAACTAGCGAGAAATTCAAAAATTTGTAAATTTAATATTGGAACAGAGTTAAGAATGGCTTTCGGCAATGCGCTTAGATTATCTGTAAATCAAGATACTAAGAGATTTGATCGTATCCAAATTTTAAAAGACACACATGACCCTTTAGTTCAAGCAACTAGAAAAGTTTTATCAACTTTAAAACGATAATAATACACAATCTAGTTACTCAAACGTTTCCGTGTCGGCATCTCTAACACGTCTTAACCAGCGAAATAACTCCACTGAACGTCCTTTTGATTGGTGCTCACTTGAGATCTCAAGCCAATAACCTCTCGGACCAACTACCGTTGCCGCAGAAATTGGCACAAGACTGCCAGCACTTAACTCATATTCAATCATGTTACGGTCCACTACCGCGATGCCAACTGAATTTTTGGCAGCTTGGATAGCAAGCTCGAGCGATGCAAATTCCATTGACGCATTAATAGGTAAATCCGGATGGTTTGCTTCTATCGCAAGCCAATCTTCCCAGAGTGGAAAACGCTGTCCATCGTCAAACACATGCAAAAGACAGCTTACGCGCATGGCATCTCTATCTTGCAAAAGTTTAGGGGAGCAAACTGCTATATGGTGTTCCAAAAGTAATTGCTGGCTTTCCGAACCTACTGTAGGTTGGTTTCCATAGTGAATAACACAATCCATCCTAATATCGGAACGGGCTTTTGTATGTACAGCTAGTTCAATTCCTGGAAAATGGTGGGGATAAGATAATAGGCGCCGCGTCAGCCAACGGGCTGCCAGAGTAGGTGGCGCAAGTATATTTAATTTACGTTGTTGTACTGAGTTTGTGATGTCACTTATTGCATCTTCCATCAGGCCAAAAATTTCGAAGATTCTACGATGCAAGGACTCACCGTCTTTCGTTAAAGAAACGCTATTACCCACTCTATTGAAAAGATCTATATTAAGAGAGTTTTCAAGAGATTTTATTTGCCTACTGACAGCACTCTGTGTGACACCCAACTCTTTTGCTGCATCTGTGAAGCTTAAACGCTTTCCAACAACCGAAAAAACGCGGAGAGAAGTAAGACTAGCTAGGTTTTTCATAATACGCAGGCCCTGTGCCAATAGCTTTCTATTTCAAATTAAATCTATACCTTAAGAAATGTATAAGTCATTACAAAAAAGAATGGCCTCTACAATTTTTAATTAGACTGAATTTCTCAAGTTTAATAATCTATAATCCTTAATTAGCCGACTTTAAAGAACCGCGTCATTTAAAAAAATAGCGCTAGATCACGTTTTTAAGAGAGAGTGCAGTAACTAATGACTTCAGATAAATTAGAAGGAAAGGTGCGCGGCCGACGTGGGCGGCAGCGTGATAATAACTTAACTGCACCCAAAATTATTCAGCGTCCATTCGAAAAACTTATACTCTCCTATCCACCTGTAGAAATCGTTTCTGATGATCAACTAGAAAATATTCACCAAGCATCCCTTAAGTTGCTATCTGAAACTGGTATAGATGTTCTGGATGTTGATGCTCGTGCTATCATGAAATTGGCGGGAGCTGACGTCAAAAATGGTGATATGCGCGTACGATTTGACCCTGACCTTATCTTAGAAGTAATAGAACATGTGCCATCAAAATTCACTCTTCATGCGCGCAATAAGGAGCACAATGTAATTATGGGTGAAAACAACATTGCTTTTGCAATGATGGCAAGTGCCCCAAATTGTTCAGATACAGACACAGGTCGACGCACAGGCAACCAGGAAGACTTTCGTAACTTTTTAAAATTAGCGCAGATGCATAACGTTTTGCATATAACAGGTGGCTATCCTGTAGAACCCGTCGACATTCATCCTTCTGTCCGCCATCTGGATTGCATCCATGACTATATCACATTGACAGATAAAGCTTATTGTATCTATTCGCTTGGGAAGGAGCGTGTTTTAGACACAATAGAAATGACACGGATTGCACATGGATTATCACGAGATCAAATGCGTAAACAACCCTGTATGTTCTCGATTATCAATACGAATTCTCCCCTGCAACTCGATATTCCAATGTTGCAAGGCATCATGGAGTTGTCTGCTATGGGACAGCCGGTAGTAATTACGCCCTTTACACTTGCTGGGGCAATGGCGCCTGTAACAATTGCGGGGGCCATAACTTTGCAGAATGCAGAAGCTCTTGCGGGTATAGCCTTCACACAGATGGTACGCCCAAAAGCGCCAGTAATGTATGGTGGTTTTACATCAAATGTAGATATGAAAACTGGTTCGCCAGCATTTGGCACGCCAGAGTATATGAAAGCACAGCACATTGGGGGGCAATTAGCACGAAAATATAAGATCCCCTATCGCTCTTCAAATGTTTGTGCCGCTAATACGGTGGATGCTCAAGCAGCATATGAGTCAGTTTTTTCTCTTTGGGGCGCAATCAACGGGGGCGCCAATATGCTCATGCATGGGGCGGGATGGCTTGAGGGCGGCCTTTGTTGTTCTTATGAAAAAATAATCCTTGATATTGACCTACTACAAATGATTACAGAGTTTCTTCAACCAGTTTTGAGCAACTCAGAAGAAATAGCGCTAGATGCCATCAACGAGGTTGGACCAGCAGGGCATTTTTTTGGAACAGAACATACACAAGCGCGTTATCGAAATGCGTTTTATTCTCCAATCTTGAGTGACTGGCGTAACTTTGAGACCTGGCGAGAGGCAGGGTCGCCAGTCACCATCGAACGCGCTAACGCTGAATGGAAAAAACGCCTTTCCGTTTATGAACTCCCCGATTTGGAGCCTGCAATCAGAGATGAGCTTGACGCATTTGTTTACAAACGCAAAACTGAAGGTGGTGTGGCCACAGATTTCTGACGGTTTTTGGAGAAAAAAGAAGAATGCCTAATATTCAAATTGACCCTAACATAAATGGAAAGAAACTGCCGTCACACGCGAAAGTAGTTATTATTGGTGGCGGAGTTGTTGGTTGTTCTATCCTATTCCACTTAGCTAAATTTGGTTGGAAAGATGCAATCCTACTCGAACGCGACGAGCTGACTTCTGGTTCATCCTGGCATGCGGCTGGGGGTATCCATACCATCAGTTCAGACCCCAACATCTCACGACTTCAATCATACACTATTAATCTTTATAAGGAGATCGAAGCACTGTCCGGTCAATCAGTTGGCCTGCATCAGACTGGTGGTTTCTATGCTGCCTCTACCAAGGAATGGTATGATTATCTCAAAGTTGAGCGCTCAAAGGCACGGTACATGGGCCTAGATCAGGAATTCATCTCACCAAAAGAGCTGGCCGAACGTCATCCATTGATTGATCCTAACCATTACCACGCAGTGCTTTGGGATGCGCAGGACGGCCATCTTGACCCGTCCGGAACTACCTATGCTTTTGCCAAGGCGGCTAAGGTGCATGGGGCACAATATTTCACCCATTGTGGTGCGACCAATATGACTCAGTGTCCCGATGGGACCTGGGATGTTGTTACCCCTAAAGGTACGATCAATGCGGAGCACGTTGTGAATTGTGGTGGTCTGTGGGCGCGCGAGGTCGGTCTCATGGCTGGTATTCACCTGCCCGTTCAACCGATGGAGCACCATTATCTAATTACGGAGCGAATAAGTGAAGTCGAAAATTTCGGCCAACAAATACCGCATGGTATAGATTTCGAGGCTAATATATATTGTCGTCAAGAAGGGCAAGGAATGTTGCTAGGTACATATGAGTCTCGAGCAACCCCATGGAAAATAAACGGGACACCGTGGGACTTCGGTCATGAATTACTGCCATCAGACCTAGACCGCATAGCAGAGCGTCTAGAAACTGCATTTAAGCGTCTCCCAGCTATGGCCAATGCAGGAATTAAGGACGTGATCAATGGTCCTTTCACATTTGGTCCAGATGGTAATCCCCTGATAGGTCCTGTTCCAGGCATGAAAAACTACTGGGTAGCTGTTGGGGTTATGGCGGGGTTTTGTCAAGGTGGAGGTGTGGGTCTGACTTTAGCAGAATGGATGATCGACGGTGAACCATCCATTGACGTTTGGGCGATGGATGTAGCACGTTTTGGTGAGTTTGCGACACCTGACTGGGGCTCGATCAAATCGTCGGAAAACTATGAACGCCGGTTTGTGATGACCTTCCCGAATGAAACCCTGCCCAAAGGCCGCAAGCAAACGACGACCGCGCTCTATGATCGCATGATCGCCAAAGGTGCGGTCATGGATCAGAGCTTTGGCCTCGAACACGTACTCTGGTTTGCAGATGGCCCCGACGACGCGCATGAAGTTCCAACCTTTGAGCGCAACCGGTCGCATGACTATGTCGCGCGTGAAATCAAAGCCGTGCGTGAAGCAGTTGGTGGTATCGAGATCGCCAACTTCGGCAAACACGAATTCAAAGGGGCAGGTGCGCGCGATTTCCTAAACCACATTCTTGCAGGACACGTGCCCAAGCCTGGCCGCCTGACGCTGACACCAATGCTGACGCCCAAGGGCAAGCTTTACGGCGATCTGACAGTGGCTTGCCTTGCCGAGGATCATTTCATGCTGTTCGGGTCGGGAGCCATGCAAGAGGCGCACCGCCGCTGGTTCGAAAAAGACCTTCCCACAGACATTGCCTACGCCAATGTTTCCGACGACTGGCACGGAGTCGCCCTGTCCGGCCCAAAATCGCGGGAACTGCTGTCCCGGATCACCCGGGACGATGTTTCCTCAGAATCCTTCAAGTTCCGTGACCAGCGGCAGACGTTCGTTGGTGGTGTTCCGGTAATTATCAACCGGATCAGTTTCTCCGGCGAGTTGGGTTATGAGATCTACTGCAAGCCGCAATACTTGATGCGCCTTGCCGACTCTATAGAAGAGGCTGGTGCTGATCTGCGCTTTCGCTGGTATGGCGCGCGTGCGCTGCTGTCAATGCGGCTCGAAAAAGGTTGGGGTGTATGGACAATGGAATACCGTCCGGATTTCAATGCGGTCGAATCCGGGATGGATGTCTTCATTAACTGGGAGAAGGATTTTGTCGGTAAGGAAGCTGCATTAAAAGCACGTGATAAGAGCGTTTCGCAGAAACTGCTGACAATGGTCATCGACACTGACGGGATTGATGTCGCCCATGACGAAGCCATCCTTAAAGACGGCACGCCTGTCGGCTACGTCAGTTCGGGTGGCTATGCGCACCGTGTCGGCAAGTCAATGGCGATGGGCTATGTTGCCGCCGAATTTGCATCACCTGGAACAACACTCCAAGTGGAAATTCTGGGCAGCTTCTATGATGCAGAAGTCTTGTCTGGACCAATTTATGACGCCAACGGCTTCAATATGCGTGTCTAATTTGGAGTAAAGGACATGGGAGGTCGACAGAAAAATGAAGGAAATCCCAGATTGTGCACACAATGATGAAAAACAAATGAATGTTCATTATAGCAACAATCGCAAGATTGACCCAAGGCAAGGCGCACGCCTTGGCGATGGGACCGAGAATGACGGCAACCGTATCGAGATCGGGCCAACCGCACTTGCCCATGCCGAATGGCTCGAGGCAGGGCTGGCGTTGCCCGACCTTGCCGAAATGCGCAAGGCCCGGCACAAACGCCTGACCGATGCTATCGTGGCGCGCGGCTATGGAGGCCTTTTGATGTTCGATCCCCTGAACATCCGCTACGCGACCGACACCACGAATATGCAGTTGTGGAACACCCACAACCCGTTCCGGGCCTGCCTGCTTTGTGCCAATGGCTATATGGTGCTTTGGGATTACAAGAACGCACCTTTCCTTGCGGAATTCAATCCACTGGTGCGCGAAAGCCGTTCTGGTGCGGATATGTTCTATTTTGCCCGTGGTGATCGGATCGGCCCCGCGGCTGATGCCTTTGCTGCAGAGGTCGCGAATCTGCTTTCCAGTCACGCGCCGGGCTATCGACAGATCGGCATCGACAAGATTCACCCAGCGGGGCTGGACGCGATCCGCCGCGCGGGCCTGCAGTACCGCGATGGCGAGGAAGTTACTGAACGTACGCGGGGTA
>CABYPW010000008.1 GCA_902520885.1 uncultured SAR116 cluster alpha proteobacterium | reverse complement strand
CAAAAGTTTTTGGCCATCATTGGGGGTTCGTTGCCAATTTCGTTGGCAATACCTTCAGCAGCCATGGCAGCCACAGATGCTGAAACAGCATACATTTTCAATAGCTTTTCGTTTCTAATTCATGGGTTTATGGTTGCATTAATGGCAGCTGGATTTTGTATGCTTGAAGGCGGGTTGGTTCGGTCAAAAAATGCCACTGTGCAGTGTACTAAAAATATTTCGTTGTATGCCATTGCTGGACTTATGTACGCCATAGTGGGTTACAACTTAATGTATATGGATGTTAATGGTTTTATTGGTTCATTTTCCTTTTGGAGTCCGTCTGATCCTTCAGTCGAAGATGGATATTCCTCAGGGTCAGATTGGTTTTTTCAAATGGTATTTGTGGCCACAGCTGCTTCTATCGTTTCTGGAGCCGTCGCAGAACGGGTCAAGTTAACCTCTTTTTTAGTTTTCGTCGTAATCTTGACTGGGTTAATTTATCCAATCCAAGGCAGTTGGTCATGGGGTGGCGGTTATTTGTCTGAAGCAGGATTTCTTGACTTTGCAGGCTCTACAATAGTCCATTCAGTAGGCGGATGGGCAGCTTTGACAGGTTGCTTAATTATCGGTTCGCGTTCGGGAAAATACACAGATGATGGTAAAGTGAAACCTTTGCCGGGTTCAAACTTACCTCTAGCTACATTAGGGACCTTTCTTTTATGGTTTGGTTGGTTTGGATTTAACGGTGGTTCCCAGTTAGCAATGGGTTCCGCTGCGGATGTGGATGCCATTAGTAACATCTACATTAACACAAATTTAGCTGCAGCGGCAGGAGTTGTGGTCGCTATAATTGGAACGACCATTTTATATGGGAAGGTTGATCTTACAATGGCATTAAATGGAGCTCTTGGCGGATTAGTAGCAATAACCGCCGAACCTCTAGCTCCATCCCCAATACTAGCGATATTCATTGGTGGTGTCGGAAGTGCTCTTGTTATACTCACAGTGCCACTATTGGATAAGTTGAAAATCGATGATGTAGTTGGTGCAATACCTGTTCACCTTGTTGCAGGTGTCTGGGGCACTATAGCAGTTGTTTTGTCAAACTCAGATGCAACACTAGGAGCGCAACTTTACGGCATCTTTGCTATAGGTGCATTTACAATTGTAACATCCGCAGTAGCTTGGTATGTGATAAAGTTATTGATGGGGGTAAGATCGGATGAACAATCTGAATTGGATGGTTTAGATAAATCCGAGAATGGCTTGGAGGCATACCCAGAATTTACAAGCTAATCTATAATAACATTATATTTAAAAACGGCTCTCCAATTTGGGAGCCGTTTTTTTTTCAGTGGGGTTTAAAAAAAATTTTATGAATTGAAATGATATTGTCATTTTTTTCTGTAAAGTATGTTTAGGGAGGTAATATAAAGACCATTCGTAAATAGTTTTAGCTAAAATATGTAAAGAGATAATAAAATATGAGCAATAAAATATCTGATTTTCGCAGTGATACTGTAACAAATCCATCATCAGCCATGCGTGAGGCAATGTGTCAGGCTATTGTAGGTGACGATGATTACGGCGACGACCCTACAGTTAAAGCACTCGAAGAAAAAATAGCTTATCTTTTTGATAAGCCATCAGCACTTTTTTTGCCCTCAGGCACACAATCAAATCTAATTGCACTCCTAACTCATTGTCAACGAGGGGAAGAAGTCATCACTGGTAAAGAATATCATATTTTTGCTTGGGAAGGAGGCGGAGCAAGCACATTAGGTGGTATTATTGTAAATCCGTTAATGACGGATGAAACAGGAGGAATTAATTTAGAAGAGTTAACCCTATCAATAAAAAGGGGCAGCAATCACGAGCCTACAACAAAACTTTTGTCTCTGGAGAATACATTTTGTGGAATTGTGCAGCCGATGGAGAGATTAAAAGATTTAACGCAAATTGCTCGTTTAAATGATTTATCTACTCATCTTGACGGAGCTCGGTTAGCGAACGCTGTTGTCAAAACTGGGATTAGTTTTAAAACCTATGGTAAGCTTTTCGATACTATATCTTTGTGTTTATCTAAAGGTTTAGGGGCGCCTGTTGGGTCTGTGTTGGCAGGAGGCCCAGATTTTATCGAAAGAGCGCGTCGTATTCGCAAACAACTTGGTGGAGGCATGCGTCAGTCTGGTATTCTAGCTGCTGCTGGTTTATATGCGGTAGAGCATAATTTGCAAAGGCTAAGCAAAGACCATGAGAACGCTTA
The DNA here is from genome assembly GCA_902520885.1 of uncultured SAR116 cluster alpha proteobacterium. Lineage (GTDB taxonomy): Bacteria > Pseudomonadota > Alphaproteobacteria > Puniceispirillales > Puniceispirillaceae > UBA5951. The sequence goes on along the minus strand of CABYPW010000008.1, from coordinate 103,555 downwards.
CCATCTTGCACAACAGCTCTCTAAAAACACTCATTTTCAGGTTCCATTAAATATTATTGATACAAACATAGTTTATGCAGACATAAGTCCCGAAAAAGCCGAGGAAATGCATTCTCACCTGTCGAATAACTATATTAGAGTTAATTTCCCAGAGAAAATTATTATAAACAGTGAAATTAGGTCTAGATTTCGTTTTGTGGTTCACTTGGATATAGATGATGAAGATATTATTAAACTGATAAATATCTGTAATAATTTTTAAAAATTAAACCCTTTATCAAAGATAACATAAAACACAAATTATTTTTAATAATATCTCTCAAAATTGGTTTCTGTTTCGGATTTAAAGTAAGATAAAGGAGGCAGTTAAGTTTATGAGATAGAAAGAATGAAATAAAGCAAAATTTGTTTCTTTAATAGTACGAATGCCACTGATATTTCCAAGCGCATAAATGGCAGAGCTAGTTAAGGTAATTTGTTTGATTTTTCCCTGCTAACTCTTGAATATATAGCTTGATTTTTGGTATTAATATTTTTCAACATTGTCAGCAATTTAGCATAAAACGGTTTAATATAATCATAAATAGGGGTTTTAAGGTGACTGTTCATCTAAAGAAATTATCTGTGGGAACAGAATCATTGGAATCCCTTATTTCTTGGCAAAAAAAGGCTGTAGATGCTGGTAGAAAATTAATGCATCCAACACGAAACTGGCCAAGACGAAAAGATGAGCTTCTGGATGGTGGTAGCCTATATTGGATAATAAAAGGACAGATGGTAGCGCGCCAACCAATAAAAGAATTTGTGGAAGTATCGCAGACTGACTCAAAGCCGAAATGTGGAATAGTTTTGGTACCTGGGCTGGTACCGGTCTGGCCAAAGAAAGTCAGAATATTTCAAGGATGGCGATACTTAGAGGATATAGATGTTCCGTTAGATATGCCTGCTGATGAGACAGATGGAATACCATTGCCAGTTTCGCTTGTTAGAGAATTAAAAGAGCTTGGCCTTTTATAAATTTTATAAAAAATTTCTATTACTGATTTACATCCTTTTGAAAGTACGGATTATCCTGAAGAGGATTTGCTTCCGCATTTATATTGGGGTTAGTTTCAATCCATTCTGCCTCTGGATTGAGCGATACAGCTGTTGCCGTAGCGGTTTCTGGCAATAACACTAAGGGACCTTGCGCTTCGGTTGGAATGGATGGCCGAACACTCATTCGATATCCAATAAATAATGCTAATACTATATGAAATATTCCTATTGACATAAAATAAGACCAGTTGCCCAAAAGATCCATTAATGCTGCCACTAATGGCGCACCGATGACCGCGCCAATGCCATTGACCATTACCAATGAAGATGAGGTGCTAACCATTTGTGAGGGTGGCAGATAATCATTTGCGTGTGCAATAAAAAGGGAATAAAGAGCAAGTGAAGTGCCGCCATATAAACTCATAAATAACAACAAAAAGATAAAGTTATTTTTTTCCAATAAACTTAGTATTAAAGCAAAAATTGCCGCACTTAAACAAATTCCAAGAATAACACTACGTCTATCAAACTTATCGGAAATCTTTCCAAGTGGATATTGAAGACAAAAAACTCCTACAGTCGTGCTCGCCATAAATAAAGACGTTTGCAGTGTGTTAAGGCCAATATTTTTGGCGTAAATTGCACCAATTCCAAATAGCATTGCAACAACAATTCCAGTAACAAATAATCCTACTAATGCGAGGGGTGAGATTTGTATTAATCTGCGTATTGATATCATTTCCGGTGCTTCAAAATCAGGTGCCTTTGCAGCAGTTATCAAAATTGGTACAACTGCTAACGAGATTAGCACGGATGCAATAAGAAAGAGGTTGTAAGAGATGCCATCATCAAACCCACTTATCAATTGACCAACGCCAAGTCCTGTCATTGTAATTATCATATAAATTGACAATATTTGCCCTCTTGTGTCATTTGTTGCTCTTTCGTTTAACCAACTTTCAACAACGATATACATTCCAGCATAGCAAAAACCTGTGAAAACACGCAAAAAACTCCATGAAAATGGGTCAGAAAGTATCAAATGCATTAGAATACTTGCAGATGCAATTGCGGCGAGAGCTCCAAAGGTTCTAATATGACCAACTTTAGAGAGTGTATTTGGTACGACCATGGAGCCAATGAAAATACCAAGAAAATATCCCCCCATCATTATTCCGGTTATCAGGTTACTGTAGCCAGACGCAGATGCTCGCAATCCCAAAAGAACTATTTGTATTCCATTTCCAATCATGATTAATGCGAGACCAAAAAATAGTGGCCAGGTCGATATAAGAGATTGTATCATCGAATTTTCTTCTCAAGTTCAGCTATAGGAAAAAACGCAAAAATAGTTTTATATTTAATAAATTTTAATCAGCCTGATAATGATATTATCCGGTATATTCCTTTATTAATCCGCGCTCTCTTATTTGCGTCATAAATTAGTCGTTTATCAGATATCTACATTAATCATGAGAGTTTTTTTGAAACAATTTAATTCTAAAATAAGAATTTACTATTTTAATTATTTTTAAGTAAAATGGTGAGAATTTTTGTAACGATGCGAAAATCTTCATTCACTCGTTTCTTTAAATTTTCAGTATTTTCAAAATTTAGTTGGATTGCTATAAAGTGAATTACTCGTTCAGGTAAATCGTTGTGATGACAAGAGACTAGTCGTGTTGATAGCTGTTGAATAAGGGTATCTAGACGCAACTGTATTTGACTTAATTTGTTTGATATTGAAGGATATTTTTTTTCTGATTTTTCTAAAATATATTGGGCAATCAAACAGTCCAACAACCCACCATGTTGTTGTTTTAAATTCCAGAAATGATAAGATTCTGCTTTTCGCTTATTTAATATTTCTGCAAAGGCTACCTTCAATTCGCTTGATGTGAAAACGCGTGATTGCATATACTTGAGTACAGGCAGTATTTTGCTAGAAAAATCGTTCTGATTTAGAAGTAAATGTGCGTTTCTTAAAGCAAAAAATTCCCATATCCAAGCCTCATTTTCATAATAAGATGAAAAACGTTCAACACTTACCGCTAATGGCCCAGCGTTACCATCAGGACGTAATCTTAAATCAAGTTCATATAAGCTACCATGGGATGTTTTGAAGGTCATCCAGTTATTTATTAATTGAGTAAGGCGAATAAAATAACTACTTGTGTCCAATCTTTTTTCATTATCCACACTCTTCTCATTGCCATTATCATATACAATAATTAAATCAAGATCCGATTGTGCTGTAAGTGTGCAATCTGCTAATCTACCTAAAGCGATTATTTCAAAGTTATTTTCAATAAATCCGTGTCTTGTGGCAAAATCTTTTAAAGCCAGTCGAACTATCTGACGGAGGCATTCACCAGCAATAATACTCCTGAAATATGAAATTTCATGTGGCTCTGATATCGCTTCTAGAAGATGAACATCTGCCTGAAATTGCCAACTTTTATTGCGTTTTCGAATAAGGTCAAGTGCCCTTTCTATTGAGACATTTTTTATTTCCTCTTTAATTCTCTTAGCAACTAAAGTCCTGTCAGGAAGTTTGTGAAAAAACGGATTTTCCAGTAAATCATCTAATAAATAAGTATTATATCGAAGAATTTCGGTAAGACGTGGTGCTTTTACGAGTATATTAGATAAAAGTCTAACAAGTATTGGGTTGTTTTCAAGAAGCGCGAATATTTGAACACCAGCCGGTAAACTGGAAATAATGTCTTGAAAAGCAGCAAAAGCAGCATCAGGAAAATCAGCCTTTGCAATTTCAAGCAACATTTTGGGTAGTAATCTTATAAGATATGTTCTTGCTCTTTCACTTGAGGTAGCGGCTACGCTTCCACTGAGCCAAGCTTGTATAGTTTTTTGCATGAATTTTTCATTTTTAAAACCAAGCTGTGATATCCACTCAAGAATAAATTCCGGGTCTTGTGGTAGTGTGACAGAAGTAGAATTTATATTCGTTTTTTTAGATATCATTTCATTTAAAATTGGGTGTGAGGCAGAATTTTTCGTAAATTGCTGTAATTCATGTAATATTTTTTTAAATTCAAGAGAGTTTCTATATCCCATTAGATAGGAAAACTTTTCAAAATCTAATTCTAGTTTTGGAAGTTTATGAGTTTGGTTGTCCCTTTGATATTGAAGTCTATGTTCTATTCTTCTCCAAGCATAGTAGCAGCTAATTAAATCATTTGCTTTGCCTTCACTTATCCATTCAGAACTTTCAAGTTCAATAAGGGCATTGCTGGTATTCTGTGTACGGAGACTTAAGTTGCGACCTCCTCCGAGTAGTTGTAAGATATGGGTGATTATTTCGACATGACGAATACCAAAGGCACCCAACTTCACGTCAAAACCTAGATAGTCTTTTGGTATGGGATAGTGTCGTAGCCAATTTTGCAAATCCTCCACAACGGTATAATCGAGCGTGTTTCTCCATATAAAGGGTTCGATTTTTGATAAAAAACCTTCTGCAAGTTTTATATCTCCAGCTATGGGTCTCGCTCTAAGAAAGGCTGCTCTTTCCCATGACCTTGCTATACTCTCATAATAAATAATTGCAGTATCTATATCTAAACTAATAGAAGTAGTGCTCGGGTTAGGCCTAAGACGCATATCTATTCGCCAACCATTTCCACTTTTAGAGGGAGTAGACAGCATATGTATGAGCTTTTTTCCCAATTCTATAAATTTTTTATTATCATAAATATTATTAGTTTTATGCAAAAATATTAGATCTAAATCAGAGGAATAGTTCAGCTCTTTAGCTCCTAACTTTCCCAAGGCTAAAATAGTAAAGCCAGAGTTTTTTGGTGATTTGACGCCTGCTTTTCGAAAAAGAAAATTTGCAGTTTTCTGGATTGTATATTCACCAAGATCTGACAGTTGCTTACAACTATCTTCAATCGTCATAAAACCGAGTAATTCACTCATGGCAATAACATAACTAGATTGATTTTTATAAAGCCGGATTGTTTGAGTTGCTTCTTCCTCATCTGTTAAAGAAGAAATATTAAATTCGAATTCTCTTTTTATCTCCTTGAGAGTTGTCTTCCAATTAGAATTTAAAATTTGTTTTAAATATTGACCTGCATAAATTTGGCTTAGATGGAAGAGGTGAGGGCAAGTTGAAAAAATCATTCCCAGGGTATTTTTATTCTTATCAGGCGAATATTGAATTAGATGCTCATGAACCACTTTTGATATAATTTTTTCGCAATAAAATATTTGGCGCTTTTCCAGAAATATTTGTTTTTTTCTGTTTTCGCTTAAATCAGGCATATAAATTACCTTTTTTATTTTGTCTTTTTAATGCTTTGCTTTTATCCTAATTCAACTCTATTGTTGGTGTTCATTTTTGATAAAAACCAAAAACACCTCATTGTTAGAATTAGACTCGCTAATGTTAATCCGCATGCGAGACCCCACCAAATTCCATTTGGCCCTACCCCCGCTCTAAAAGCAAGAAGATATCCTACAAATAAACCACCGCCCCAGAAACAAATAAAACCGATTAATGCTGGTATAGCTGTGTCATTAATGCCCCTCAAAATCGCAGCAGTTATAGCTTGCAATCCGTCAACTATCTGAAAAATAGCCGTAATTAGCAGGAAAGGTATTGCAAAATTTGTTACAGTCTCATGAAGTGGGTCATCGCGCCTTAAAAAGATATCTATTAATGGCATGTGAAAAATAAATATTAAAAAACTCATTAGACTAGTTACACCAATGCCTAATGCGATGGAAATAATGCTAAGACTAGCAACTTTCTTAGTATCCTGACTTCCCGCAGCTCTCCCAATAAGAATAGAGCTTGCCTGTGCAATTGAGAGTGGTATCATGAAACAAATGCCAGCTAGCTGTGTAGAAATTGCCGTTGCAGCAAGCGCTGCGGTTCCAAAAACCCCCATCATTATTGAAGCAACAGCAAACATACCAGTTTCTGACATCACCATTACTCCATTCGGACTTCCAACTTTTAAGATTTTTTTTGTTATTTTCCAGTCCATTACCCACAACCTTCTAAAAGGCTGTATATCCTTAAAAGGTGATTTTAGTCCAATAATTAGCCCCATCGAGATTGTGCCCATAAGGAAACAAACAGCAGTTGATATTGCAATCCCATTTAATCCAAGACTTGGTATCCATAAGAATCCAAAAGTAAGTATTTCGTTTCCAATTATATTAAACAGCAGGGCGATAAGCGCTCCAATTAATTGCACATGTGGTTTCGAGTAGGCTGCCGAAAAAAATCTCATTACAAGAAATAGAAACATCAGAGGGAGAGAAAAAGCTGATATTATTAAAAACGAGCTTGCATGGCTTACTAGTTCTTGATCTTGTCCCAATTTAGGCAACAGCCAAACCCCGCTTATTACTGGCAATGCCAACATAAAGCCAAAAATAATAGCAACTAATATTCCTTGCCTAAAAACTCGCCGTGTGGTTTTTATATCATCGGCTCCAAGTGCTTGCGAAGTTAGAGATGAGATAACAACCAGCATACCAAGAGCAAAAAAATAGAATGGCTGATAATACCGTATAGCTAGGCCACCTGCCGCTAGGTCAAGACTTCCAAGTCTTCCCATAACCCATATATCAGAAGTTATTATCCCTATCGAAATAAGCTGTGCTATTCCAAGCGGAATAGAAAGCTTCACTAAACTGTAAAAGTTTAATTTCCAGCTGTTATTTGCATTCTCAGCTAAGCCAAAAATCCTTAGGGTCACTAAAAATCACTTTCAATTAAAAAATGTGAATGATAGATTTTATACAAATCACTTAAAAATTTTTCTAGTTTATAAAAAGAGCTATCATTATTCCCTAATGCCAGTATAAGTGTAGAGCGTCAATCAATAAACTTTAACAAAGTGTGCTTATAAAACATACAGAAAGAAATTTGAGTGGGAAGGTTATTTAAATTATTTCTCTTTAGAGCATTTCCAGCTTTCGTTGTTCTTGGCGCATTTGTATACGGGTTTAATTATCTTGTAAGTACTAAACCTGTTGTTGAACAAACCAGATTTGAAGAGAAAGTCTGGTCTGTTGATGTAAGCCCTGTTACAATTAAAGACGCACAGCCTGAATTTGTTGCCTATAGCACTGTTAAATCAATGCGACAGGTTAATTTGCAATTACCTCTTACTGGTGTAGTGAACTTCATTTCTCCAAACTTTAAAGAAGGTATGATTTTAAAGAAAGGAGAGCTGCTTATAGGACTCGAGAATTATAGGCAGAAACTAGCACTTGAAGATACGGACACAAAAATAAAAGCGGAAAAAATCAATGTCTCTTATCTCCAAAAACAAAGTGAACTTCGTTTGAAGATTGCAAATAGAATACAAAAAATGAAGGAGCGAAGTGCCGCAACAGACGCAAGTTTAGATGAGGCAAAACTTTCTGTTGTTATTACAGAAAATCAGCTTGCACTATCAGAAGCAAGGATTTTAGAGTTAGAAATTCTGCGAAAAAAACAAATTAAAGATATTGATGATACTCAACTTATAGCGCCTTTTACTGGTAGCCTGAGTAAAGTAAGTATTGCACCAGGGCAAAGAGTTACTAATGCTAGCACTATTGGCGTATTAACAGAGTTAAATGCTAAGGAAGTACCCTTCATCGTTCCAGCGGAAGTATTTGTAAACTTAGGTTCACTCCTAAATTCAGAAGTTTCTCTTATTTGGAAGAGTGGTGTTGATGACTTGGCAACCACTAAAGGCATTATAAAAAGATATCAATCAGAAATTGATAAAATAGATGGTGGTGGGACATTATATGCCGAATTGGAGGACAATTCCTCTAATTTTATCCCTGTTGGGGCATTTGTAGAAGTTATCTATAAAGGATTGAACTTGAATAAAGTTGTGATGCTGCCAGAGTCTGCCCTTTACGCTAACGAAAAAGTTTATGCAGTGATAAATGGACGTACTGTTGCGAGAAATGTCGAAATAAAATATCGAAGTGATGGAAAAATTTGGGTAAGTGGTGAACTAGAGGAAAATGATCTAATTATCACCACTCGTTTATTAGGACTGTCAGCTGGTATGAAAGTTAAAATACACCAAATTATTGATGTGGATTAGGTTTTATGTTCACAGAAATCATAAAATTTTTTGTTAGGCATCGAACCGCTGCAAATTTAATCATGATTTTAATGATTTTAGTCGGAGTGCTTTCCGCAGGGCGCATAAATAAACAATTCTTCCCAGATATATCCGTCGACATTATTGGCATCACAATATCATGGTCAGGGGCAACAGCAGAAGATATTGACTCCAACATTATCCAGTCATTAGAGCCAGAATTGCGGGCGATAGAAAATGTAAAATCAGTCAACTCCACTTCTTTAGAGGGAAGAGCAAGTTCGGTAATAGAATTTAAATTTGGAAGTGATATGCAAAAGGCCTTAGCCGATGTTGAAGCTGCGGTTGGTTTAGTTGATCTTCCAGATGAAGCAGAGACCCCTATTATAGTAAAAGCGGAATTTTCGGATATAATTTCAAATTTAACAATCTATGGAGATGTATCATTAGATGTTCTTCGTTATCATGCCAAACAAATTAAAGAAGATTTGCTGAAACTTGGTGTTGATAAAATTGATATTCAAGGATTGCCAGATGAAGAAATAATTATTGAGGTGGGAGAAAGGGAGTTAGCAAGGCTTGGAATTGGCTTAGAAGATTTGTCAAAAGCAATAAACACATCATCAATTGATATTCCGGCGGGTAGTTTTGCAGATGGTGCTTTGCGTGTCCGCTCATTAGGTAAGCGGTACAAAGCAAAAGATTTTTCTGACATCAAAATCTTAGACAGAGCCGATGGTAGCTCAGTCCTCCTTGGAGATGTGGCAAAGTTAACAGATGGGACTAACGATAATTCGGTTTTGATTTTTCATAATCAGTTTCCTGCAGTTAATTTAAAAATCCAGAGAAGTAAGACAAATGATTCCCTGAAGATAAACGAAGTGGTGCAAGGCTATGTAATGCAAAAAAGTGATATGCTGCCTGCTTCATTGTTTTTAGTTCAGCATGGTATTCAAGCTGACCTTATTTCACAGAGAATACAGCTTATGGTAACAAATGGAATAAGTGGTCTTATTATAGTGTTGCTAGTTCTGTTTTTGTTTTTGCCAGCAAGAATAGCTTTCTGGGTTGCTGTAGGTATTCCTGTTGCATTCATGGCAACTTTTGGAGTCATGCTTATTACTGGTCAAACAATAAACATGATATCTCTATTCGGTATAATTATGGCACTGGGTATCGTCGTTGATGATGCAATAGTAATTGGAGAACATACGGAACATTTGAGGACCAATAGGTCCTTAAATGCTGAAAATGCAGCAATTTTAGCAGCGACAAGAATGGGTGCCCCTGTTTTTTCTGCAATGTTAACCACCGTTGCTGCTTTCCTACCTCTATTTATAATACAAGGAGTTATTGGAGCTATTATTATAGCTATTCCAGCAGTGGTTTGTGCAGTTTTGGTCGCTAGCTTGATAGAATGTTTCTTCATCTTACCTGCTCATCTTGCCCATGGGGGAGGAGATCCACAGAAAAAACCTAGCAGTCTTAGACGTATTTTCGACAAAGGATTTGATTATTTTAGGACTAAGTTATTTGGCCCTGCCGTTCGAGCGGCTTTTCGTTTCAGATATCTAACTTTTGCTTTCGTATTTGGCTTACTAATTTTATCTATTGGCATGATGGTTGGTGGCCGAGTGGGTTTTGTATTTTTTTCCGCTCCTGAGTCAGATGTTGTTTATGTAAATTTTACAATGGTCCCTGGTTCTTCTGAGAGCCAGACTTTTGAGATGATGAATGAATTAAATAGAGCTGTATTGGAAATAGAGAAAAATATGTCAAATCAAAATGGGAAGATTATAGATTTTCATTACACCTATTTTGCAAGAAATGAGACAGAGGACCCTTCTAATAACGCTGTAAATACAAGGCAAGGGTCAATGGTAGTAGCACTTATGCCTGCAGATAAAAGGAATGTTCGCGCTCCAGAATTTGTAGAAGCGCTGAGAAATGAGATAGTTCCACAACCAGGTAATGATGTGCTTACTGTTAGAGCTCCTGTAGGTGGGCCGCCAGGACGTGATATTGATATACGAATAATGGGAGATGACTTAGACAAACTTAAAGAAACAGCCCTTAAGATTACAGAGATTGTTCAACAACTCCCCGGCACTTCTGATGTTTTGGATAATATGGATTATGGCGCGGAAGAGCGTATTATCACACTGACACCTCTTGGTAGGTCACTTGGTTTCACCACTCTAGACATTGGTCTGCAAATAAGAGCTGCTCTTGATGGTATAATCGTACAAAAATTTGCTCGGGGAGATGAGGAGGTTATAGTGCGTCTATCGCGGCCTGATAATGAATTAGTGAATGATGATATCGGTGAATTTCAATTAATAGATAAAAGTGGAAATTATATCTATCTAGATGAAGTGGCAAGTATCGACAAAAGGCTCGGTTTTGATGTTGTTAGAAGACAGAACGGTTCGCGAGAAATTACAATTTTAGGAGATTTAGACGAAGCAATTTTGAATACTTCTCAGTTTGTGGAAGCAATGCAGACATCAGCGATGCCAGAGTTGATATCAAAAGCAGGATTAAGCTACAAATTTGGTGGAAGGAACCAAGAGCAAGATGAAACTTTCTCTGATATGGGTGTTGGTGCTATTTTGGCTTTAGTGTCTATTTACGTAATTTTAGCATGGGTTTTTTCTAGTTGGACATTGCCCTTTTCTGTAATGATAATAATTCCATTTAGTTTAATTGGAGCAGTTTTTGGGCATTACGTGATGGGTTTGAGTTTAAATATCTTATCTATGTTTGCCATAATTGCTCTTGCAGGAATTGTGGTAAATAATTCTATTATCTTAGTTGCGACAATAGAGCGAAGAATGAAAGAATTAGATGATGATAGAAATTTGCTGGAGAATGCTATTGTTAGGGGGGCAATGGATAGATTAAGACCCATGTTACTTACTTCACTTACAACAATTGGTGGTCTTTCTGCACTTATGTTTGAAAAGTCTTTGCAAGCTCAGTTTCTTATTCCGATGGCAACCACGATAACATTCGGATTAGCTGTTACAAGTATACTGGTGTTATTTGTTGTACCAGCGATGATTGGAGTGACCAACGATATTAAAAATCTAGTAAAATGGGTGGCAGGTTTTTTTGGGTTAGATGCTAGTGATAGGGGTCGAATTTTACAAATGGATGATTAGTTTAGATATTTTTTGACAAGAAACTATCTTCTAATCTTATTTAAAAAATAAACTATATTGAAATCCAATTTTTGTTGAAACAAACTTTAGTTGAGAAATAATTAGAGAAAGTAAGGTTCATGTCAAATGGTGATGGTAACTCCAGCTTTTCTGCAAAAATAAAACAAGTTACAAAAAAAGGCCTGTCTGGTAGGTCCTATAAAACAAAGGCAGGACTGACAAAAAAGCCCAAGAAGATGCGTGGTCGCAAATTATCTTCTCAGCGATGGTTAACACGCCAACTGAATGACCCTTTCGTATCTCAAACACATGAACGTAGTTTACGATCTAGGGCTGCCATAAAATTAGAACAAATGGATGATAAGCACAAATTCCTGAGGCCACATATGAATGTCGTTGATTTAGGGTGTGCACCAGGAGGATGGTTACAAGTTGTGGCAAAAAGATGCAGTATGGGTTCTGGAATCGGACGACTTGTGGGGATTGATTTGCTCGAAACGGAACCTGTCAACGGAGCATATATTTTGAAGGGCGATATTTTTGATGAAAATATAATTAAGGAGATTAAATCATATTTAAATGGCTATGCAGATATTGTGTTATCTGATATGGCGGCATCAACTACGGGTCATCGTCCTACAGACCATTTAAGAACAATGAGTTTGCTAGAGGCTGCACTGGATTTTGCAGATGATGTGTTGTCAGATAGTGGTATTTTTCTAGCAAAGGCATTTAGGGGTGGTGCAGATAAATCACTGTTAACGCTATTAAACAACAAGTTTGAAAAAGTAAAACATCTTAAGCCACCAGCAAGCAGAGTAGAGTCTGTAGAGACATACTTATTCGCGAAAGGATATGTTGGTGCAAATAAATCTGAGAAGTCTAAAAATTAGATTTTGTAGTCTGGATATTTTAGTTTTAAGGGCGTATGATCTCCGTCATATCATAGTAGTTTAGGAGTTCTGAAAATGAAGGAAAAAGTTCCGTTGAGAATTACTGAGCAACAGATTTCAGAGGCGCTTACTTTTGACGATGTATTATTACAACCAGGCTACTCAGAAATTTTACCTAATGAAACCAATATAACTACCAAGCTAACGCGCTCTATTAAATTGCATCTACCGCTTATATCAGCAGCAATGGATACAGTCACAGAGAGTAAATTGGCAATTGCAATGGCTCAGGCTGGTGGAATTGGAGTATTACATAAAAACTTTTCAATAGAAGAACAAACAAATCAAGTCCGTTCTGTTAAACGTTTTGAAGCTGGTATGGTCGTAAACCCGCTTACCATAAATCCGAACAAAACACTTGGCGAAGCACTTGAGACGATGCGTAGCAATCAAATAAGCGGTGTTCCAGTTGTACAGGACAATAATACACTAGTTGGAATATTAACCAACAGGGATGTTAGGTTTGCGACAGACATGTCAAAAACTGTCTCTGATCTAATGACTAAAAATGTTATTTCAGTAACAGAGGAAACAAGTGCAGAAGAAGCTAGAAGTTTATTACATAAGCACCGTATTGAAAAATTAGTAGTAACAAATCAGTCTGATCAATGTATTGGTCTGATAACTGTGAAAGATATTGAAAAGGCAGAAAATCATCCACTAGCCTCAAAAGATGATGCTGGCCGACTTCTTGTTGCTGCAGCTACTGGAGCTGGAAATAATGGAGTTGAAAGAGCTGAAGCATTGATAGAAGCCGGAGTAGATGTGATAGTTGTAGATACAGCTCACGGCCATTCTGAGTCAGTTTTAGCTACAATAAAAAATGTGCGACAATTGTCTAATGACGTTCAGATCATTGGAGGAAATGTAGCGACGGCTGAGGGTGCAAAGGCTTTAATTAACGCCGGTGTGGATGCAGTGAAAGTTGGGATTGGGCCGGGCTCAATATGCACTACAAGAATTATTGCTGGAGTGGGAGTGCCCCAATTGACTGCTATTTTAGAGGCATCGGCTGTTTGTGCTGAGGCCGGTGTTCCATCCATAGCAGATGGGGGAATTAAATATTCTGGTGACCTAGCGAAGGCGATTGCGGCCGGTGCTTCCGCCGCCATGATAGGTTCTTTATTGGCTGGTACAGACGAGACACCTGGGGAAGTCTTTCTATATCAAGGACGTTCTTTTAAGGCGTATAGAGGAATGGGTTCCCTAGGTGCAATGGCTCGTGGCTCAGCAGATAGATATTTTCAAGCAGAAGTTTCACAACCTCTTAAGTTAGTGCCTGAGGGTATTGAGGGACAGGTCCCATATAAAGGCCCAGCTGAAAATGTATTGCATCAACTTGCTGGTGGGCTAAAAGCGGCGATGGGGTATACGGGCAATGCAACCATTCAAGAAATGCAGACTAAATGCATCTTCCGTAGAATAACAGGCTCAGGATTAGCAGAATCTCATGTTCATGATGTGTCTATAACACGTGAGTCTCCAAATTATCGTCATGGTATATGAGTTTTAAAATTCATATTTGAAAAAAATATTTTTAAGGAAGTTGGTTTAGTTAATATGATTTTAATCATTGATTTTGGCTCACAGGTTACACAATTGATAGCCCGCAGGCTGCGTGATGCAGGTTTTTATTCAGAGATTGTGCCATCAACTTCAGATTGTAATTATTACATTGAAAAGAAGCCGAAAGGCATAGTTCTTTCAGGTGGGCCAAATTCAGTTACAAAGTTCAATACACCAAGAGCTCCTGATATTATTTGGAATGGTATTCCAATTTTAGGAATTTGCTATGGTCAGCAGACTTTATGTGAACAGCTTGGTGGAAAGGTTGAAGCTAATACAAAAAGAGAGTTTGGGCGTGCAAGGTTAGAAGTTATCGCGGAATGTCCTTTGTTCCATAATCTTCCAAAAGAAACAGATTTCGATGTGTGGATGAGCCATGGAGACCATGTCTCGGAATTGCCAGATGGATTTAGTGTTATTGCTCGCTCAACTGGCGCCCCGTTTGCAGCAATTGCAGATATTGAGCGTAATTATTATGGGGTGCAATTTCATCCAGAGGTAGTGCAAACAAATGGTGGTTCTCAAATTCTTGAAAATTTTGCAAAATTGATTTGTAAATGCGTACCAAATTGGTCGATGGCTGCCTATAAAATACAAGCAATTGATGGAATAAAAGAACAGGTTGGTAATACTGGAAGAGTTATTTGTGGGCTATCTGGCGGGGTTGATAGCTCGGTAGTGGCTAAATTGTTACATCAGGCAATTGGGGATAGGTTAACTTGCGTTTTTGTAGACCATGGTTTGCTTCGTAAAGGGGAAGCAGAGGAGGTGATAGAATTATTCAGTAACTACTATAATATAAATTTGGTTCATAGAGATGCTAGCCAGTTTTTCTTATCAAATTTGAAAGGGGTATCAGACCCTGAAAAAAAGAGAAAAATAATTGGAGCTAATTTTATCGAAGTATTTGATGAGGAGGCACAAAAAATTGCAGGTGCTGAATTTCTTGCTCAAGGAACTTTATACCCAGATGTGATTGAGTCTATCTCAGTAGCTGGAGGTAAACATGTAACTATAAAATCACATCATAATGTAGGTGGATTGCCTGAATATATGAAATTGAAACTTGTAGAACCACTTCGTACGCTATTTAAGGATGAAGTTCGGCAACTTGGAAGGGAACTTGGGCTCCCTGAAGTTCTAATAAGACGTCATCCATTTCCTGGCCCTGGGTTAGCAATACGTATACCCGGCAGTATAAATGCTGATAAGCTGAATATTCTTAGAAACGCGGATGCAATATATTTAGAGGAAATTCGCAAAGAAGGGCTTTATAATAAGATTTGGCAAGCGTTTGCTGTTCTACTTCCTGTAAAAACTGTTGGTGTTATGGGAGACGCAAGGTCTTACGAACATGTTTGTGGATTGCGTGCTGTTACTTCAACTGATGGAATGACAGCTGAGATTTATCCTTTTTCATCAGAATTCTTATCACATGTTGCCACAAGAATTGTAAATGAAGTGTCAGGTATCAATCGAGTTGTGTATGATTATACAAGCAAGCCACCAGGTACCATTGAGTGGGAATAATTTTATACAATTTATAGAAAAAATTAAAGTATTAATACCGTAATTGTAAGGATAAAATAAAATGGATGTGCCGGATATCTTACTTATCTTTTTATTACACCATGTAGTCTGATACGTGGCTTCATTCTTATTTATTCAAAAGTTGTAATGCCATGCTTGTCAAATCTAAATGATAAAGACTTTCTTAAAGAATTTCAGGCCACAGACGCTATAATACAAAATAATCAGCCGGTCTTCATGTTTAACTGGATAGGGTCTATTTTGGCCGTGTCAGCTGCAATGTTAGTTTCATTGGCAAGTATCAGGTTTGCAGAGGCTTGGTTGATAATTTAGTTGCTTTTGCTTATTTATTAGGTGTGCAAGGCATAATGGTAGTAGTCCATATCCTCCTAAATAATCATATTCAAAGAATTAAAATTGAAAACAATAATGATGAGGCATTAGCTGATCAAAGCTTAAAATTCAAAACGAAAGAGACTTTATTCAATTACATTCAAACAAGTATCGCCATTATTGTTAGCGTGTTACTACTTATACTTTTAGCACAACGATAGATTAAAATTTTGAATAAATTAAAAACTTGTAGGATGGTTATAAGGTATTTTTAATACCTGTATTAAATGATAAATTAGAGTAGAGCGATTGAATGGGAGTGTCATAATTTATTTAAATTTACTTATGTTTCCACCTTATTCCTCCTTCATTAATTCTCCATTCATTTAATTCACGGATTAGCATCTTGTAATTTTCGGATACTTGTTTTTTTGTAAACCAACCATCTATCTTTAAATGCACGTACCCTTCTTTTCTTTCGTGAAACATTCTTTGAAAACTATTAGTTTTATCATTCAAAAAATCATCTTCTATTTTTTTTTGGATTTCACCGCAAAAGACTTCATTGGGGTCACAGCAAAGAATTTCTGACAATCTTTTTATATGTTTCGCTGGGTTTGTCTGGCCTTTTTCAATCCTAGAATATTGAGATTGAGTTATGCCTAGGTGTTTAGACATCTCTTGCTGACTATATCCCTTTTTTACTCTTCTTTTTTGAAGGGGGCTAAAATTTTTATTAAAATTACTCATAAAAATACATAATATGTATTTTTATGAGTTTGTAAATATTTTTTTAAACTAAGTAATTTTTTTTTTGGTGTGATAAAGTATAAAAAATTAAGTTTTATCTAAAATTATTTGACAAATGTTTAATTGATTTTAAATCAGAGCAATGCTTAGCTTATCATAGATAATCACTTAAAAGATTGGATTGAGAATTGGAGATTGAACAAACACATAAATATAGCTTCCTAGCAAAAGCTTTTCATTGGGGGTTTATTATACTTTTTGGGTATGGGATATTTAAGCAAGTAGACGAGTTAGAGCAGCTTGCTGACCAAGCTTTGTTGGTATTCGAGTTGGTATTTGCGATCGCCTTTTTATTTCTTCTCATTGCTCGTTTTATATATATGAAAAAAACACAAACATCATCTCTTCCTGCTACAACTTCAAAATTACAACAGTATGCTGCTAAAATAGTTCATTATGGAATGTATTCGTGTTTAGCTTTAATTCCTATTTCTGGTATTTTAATTGGTGTTTTGTACTGGTCTGGGATCAAAAGCGGTTTTATAATTACTGGAGTTATTAGTGTCCATGAGTTTTCTTTTTCCTTAATTTATATTTTGATAGCCATTCATATTTCCGCAGCAATTTATCATAGATTTTTGCGTGATGGTGTTTGGAATTCAATGGTTCCGTTTTGGAAAGAAAAGCTTGATTAAAGTAAGTTAATCTTTACGACAGAAGTTTTTTATTAAAAAACGTTATTAGTTTATTTTTCCGTTTAAATCTAGAATAAGAGGATTTAAATAAAGTTTTTCCTATTCTAAGGATGTTGAAATGTTATTTTCTAAGAAAATTAATTATTAATGGAAAATACTGAAAAGTAATTTGCATTACAAAAAATATCGCAAATACAAATATTGCTTTGATTACAGAATAAATAAAAAGTATTTAAAGCAAAGTATATTTTAAACTGTTTGGTTAGATATATTTATGGCCTTTTGTAAATTGTCCAGGGAGTGATTGGTTTTGTTTTCTGTGTTATCCAATAAAAATTTTTCATTTTTTCAGAAGACGAGATGGTTAAGACTTCTAATTCGGGCCGGTTTTGATAGGCGTTTTGATAAGCTTGTGAGTTTAATTTTTGAGATGATACCTAATGATAGACCTATAGTAATTGATGTCGGTGCGAACGTAGGCAACTTTACTCGTTCTTGTGTTAAGCAGAAGAAAAAGTCCAGTTTGATCATTGCAGTTGAACCTTCACATTACGTATTCCCAATTTTAGAGTTATGGTCTAAATTTTGGGCTTCGAAGGATTCAAAAATTGTTTGTAAAAAAAATATTTTGTCTGATAACAAAGGTATTAGCGAACTTCATACACCTATAAAGAATACTGGTTCGCTAAGAGTGGGTTTGGCTTATGTAGGACAACAAAAACATGATGATGTGTATAGTGAGTCAGTAGAGGTTATAAAATTAGATGAATTACTTTTAGAGCAAGGTATATCTAGCGTTGATCTTGTAAAAGTTGACGTTGAGGGTGCAGAAGAAAATGTTATGAATGGAGCCTCAAGGCTGATTAACGAAATTAAACCCTATTGGTATGTAGAACTTGATGATAGCAGAGCAAAAGTGATGGGGAATTCTTCGGAAAGGGTTTTTAAACGAATGATAGATGCTGGTTACGAAGCCTATTTTCTGGACAAAAACTTAAAGACTGTGAAAGTCGATACCTTGCATGGGGAGGATAATTATCTTTTTGTTCCAAAAAAATAATTAACTAGGTTTCTCAAACACAGTAAATTCGAAAGTAAAGATTAATGTATAAAAATTAATTTTATAATGGTGCTTATATTCGTTTTGGCGGGCTAATTATGGTTTTAGTTTCCTATCTTTTTACTTTATTCCTTTTTTGAATCATAATAATTTAAATTTTAGTGTACAAAAATGGCTGAATAGCTAGGTAATACATGTCTCTATTATCAAAAAACAAAAATATTAATCCGCCGGAAAGTATTGATATTGTAAATCTCTCAGATATTCAGAATGACTTTGGCGGTTCCCTTAGAAGATATCTTGAAGATAATAAAATAACAGACGTTATAATAATATTTTCTGCAGATATAAACGTAAAAAACCAGGACAAAGCAAATTTTTTTGTCTCAATGGCTATTACTACAAATTTTTTGTTGCCCGAGATGATTGAGCCATTTACCAGGTCTTTAGCAAATAAAAACCAAAAATTTCTATTTAGCTGGGTGCCAGCTCACTTATTTGGGACTGAGGAATTTTCAATTTTCATTGAATATTCAGAATTTGGTGAATTTTTAGTTAACGGTCTGGTAGGAGAGATTATAAGAGAGGCAAATGTTGAGGATGCAGTAGCTTTTCTATCCGATAAAATCGCTACTCAAGTCTCTTAAACATAAAATAATTTTTTTGTTATTTTTTTACAATAAAATCTAAACAAGTAATTTGTTTGGACGTTTCATATTATACGATGAATGACCTACTTAAAATTCAATCTGAACTCGACAGAAGACCAAAACAAATGAAGCCAGAGAAAAAAAATTCCCAAATCAAGGAAGGGGAGCCAATTTCTGGCATAATAGAGCCAAATCCTTATTTAGCCTCTCCGCGTCTTTTTGGTCCAAAATGTTCTACTCATGAATGGCTCGGTGGATTTAGAGCTTTTCAATTGCAAAATGAGGCTATGGATAAACTGTAAATATTTATCTTTGAAACAATTTATTATTATCTCTTTTGATAAGGTACTTTGTGACTTATTACTAAAATTTTAACATTTCTATCGATAATCATTGACAGGTGAGATACATCTAATAAAACACCTATTGTATGTCTCAAAATAAATAAGCTAGGAGTTGATTATGATTGAGCAGATTAATGTAGGTGTTATCGGTACGGGATGGTGTGGTGGAATTCGTACAAAAGCTTGTTCAGATAATCCACTTGTAGACAAGCTATTTATTGCAGAAATAAATGATGCACGTCGAAAAGAGGTTGCAGAACAGTATGATGTTAATGAGTCTGTCTCAGATTGGCAAAAGCTTATTCTTAATCCCGGAATAGATACAATTATAATATCAGCAACTCCTGAAACAACACATTATCCAATGGCTCTTGCCGCATTACAAGCCGGGAAAAATGTTTTTATGGAAAAGCCTATTGCTACTACATTAGAGCAAGCAGATGAACTTATCCAAACGGCAATAGATAAAGAGGTAAAATTCACTATTGGATATTCACAACGTTTCAATTCAAAGTATGCGTATGTTCAAAAAGCTTTGAGTGAAGGATTGATTGGAGAACCAGTTACTTGCCTCGTCAGTAGACATGTTACAAGAGAGTTAGGGACTAAAATTTCGGGACGGACAGCCCTCTCACCTGCTGCTATGGAAGCTACACATGATTTGGATTTTCTTTTATGGTGCTTGCGTCCACGAAGGGCAGTTAAGGTGTACAGTCAAACGGCTGGAAAACTATTCTCTCAAAATAGTGAAACACCGGACCATCAGTGGATTTTGGTTACTATGGACGACGGCACAACAATTACGGTAGGCGCTGGCTGGATACTGCCTTTAGGATATCCAAATTATGCGCACACATGGATTGAGGTTATCGGAACAGATGGTGCATTAATAATCGATGACTCCCATAAAGATGTACATCTAACAACGACTAGGGACGGGATAAGATACCCGATGTCTTCAATGCCGGGAGAGCCTGTGAATCATACATATGCAGGACCCATGTATGAAGAAACAGTTCACTTTTTAGATGCAGTTTGTCGAAATAAACCAGTTTTAGTGAAACCCGAGGAGGCAAAGGAAGTAATGGACTTATACACTGCAGCAGATCTTTCGGTTGAGAGAGGAGAGCCGGTTTTACTTCCTATTAATAGTTATGGGTGAGACGAAATTTTGGTGCTCTGCTTGATATAGTGTGCATGGAATAATGTAAACAGATGCTTCTTGCCATTCTCGATATCACAGTGCCGGTGCTGCTAATGCTCGGTATCGGCAGCTTTTTATATGTGCTAAAAATTCACTTTGACTCAAAAACTATTGGTATTTTAATTATAAAAATTGCCACTCCTTGCCTCACGTTTTCAACCTTGGTCAGAACTGAATTTACTCTCGTGGAGTTGTCATTATCTGGTGTTGCAGCAATTATGGTTATGGCATTAGTGGCAGCATTGTCTCTTCCATTTATAAAATTAAAAGGGGACAGACTAGGTGCTTACATGAGTTGTCTTTTGCACCCAAATTCAGGCAATTTACCGTTACCTCTATGCTTGTTGGCTTTTGGGGAAAAAGGTCTAGCTCTAGCATTTCCATATTTTGTAATTGTTTCTGTCTCGCAGAATACTTTTGGATATGCAATGATTGCTGGCAATTTGAAATGGAAAGAATTTTTTTTTCATCCAATAGTCATTTCTGTGACAGCTGCTTTTATTGTAAAAATTACCGATTTAACGGTCCCAAACATGTTACTCAACACCACTTCCTATCTAGGATATACAGCTATTCCGCTTCCACTGTTGCTTCTTGGATATGCGCTTCCACAAATATCAGCTGGTAATATAAAAATTGGGATTGTTTATGCTTTAGCTCGCTTGGTGTTTGGGGGAATTTCTGGCCTTTGTGTGATATATGTATTAGGACTAACTGGAATGCTAGCAGGGGTTGTAATGATTATGGCTTCAATGCCTGTTGCGTTGCTGAATTTTATTATTGCAGCAGAACGAAATGTTGAGCCAAATAACATCGGTGGCATAGTGATTGTGTCTTCGCTTGCTATGGTAGTTCTTATACCTTTGCTCGTTTGGTTTGTTTTATGGGCATTTCCAGTTTGATGTAGATAAGGTAAGATATATTTTAGAAAGAAATCTTTGTTATGTTATTTTATAGATGCTTAGAACACATTTGTTAAACCGAAGTTCCTTGCCGAGAGAGCTAAAAGCATTTCTTTTGGATTACCCAAGAAAAGCTTGGAGTGAAAACCCTAATTTTACATACTTTAGTGAATTTTGGTTACAACGACATGAAATGTTTCGAGAGTTGAGCGCACATTTAATTTGTCTTTCGCAATCAATCTTGAATAAAGAAATCAATGAAGACGAATATCAAAAGCAGACGCTTAGATATTCTAGTTTCATGCTTCAACAATTACATTTGCATCACGATATGGAGGACAATTATTTTTTTCCAGGTATTGCAAAATATGATAAAAAATTAATTGCTGCTATTGAGCTACTAGAGACCGATCATTCTGAAATTAGCGCTTTAGTTGATGCTTACGAACAGGTATTAAAAAGATGTAACACTCCTAAGGAAACATTAATTTATGCAGGTAACCTTCTTGAATGCCAGAGTAGGTTCAATAAAGCCTTAAAGAGGCATTTAGAAGATGAAGAAGATATTATTGTCCCAGCTGCTCTCCATTATGGATACAGACGATAATAAATGTAAATTTTATAATTTAGATTTTTATCCCCTGATAATTTAAATCAAAAAAAATTACCAACACGAAATTATGAATTAATCAGAAATAAAATAAATTAGGTTGAAAAAAAATGTTTTCCTCACATATCTTTTTTATAAATAAAAATATGCTCGGAGTGCCTGATGAGTTGGAATCCTGATTTTGGTGCATTAATGCCCAGAGAATCCAATATGGATGCTATTGAGACGGTTATAGTCCCAAGAGCGAGAGATATTGGTGGGTTTGAAGTGAGACGTGCATTACCAACAAAAAAAAAACAAATGGTTGGACCCTTTATTTTTTTCGACCAAATTGGACCCGCAGAGTTTTTAACAAATAAGGGTATAGATGTTAGACCGCATCCTCATATAGGACTTGCTACCCTTACATATCTTTTAAATGGTGCTATAGACCATCGAGACTCACTTGGTAATTATCAGACAATAAAAGCTGGTGACGTAAATTGGATGGTTGCGGGAAATGGAATCACTCATTCAGAGCGAACTGGTAAAAAAGAGCGTGCATCAAACCATTCCTTGTTTGGAATACAAAGTTGGTTGGCTCTTCCAGAAAAATATGAAGACATCAATGCCTTTTTTTCTCATCACCCGCAATCAGCATTACCATTTTTGGAAGACAGTGGAGTGAGTGCATGTCTTGTTGCAGGTAGTTCCTGGGGAGGGTCATCTCCACTCGAACAGTTTTCTGAAATGTTTTATATAGATGTAAATTTAGACGCGTTTGCATCAGTACCTTTGCCAGACGAACACGAAGATAGAGCAATTCATGTTATGCGGGGAGAAATCGTTGTCGCTGGACAAAGTTTTGAAACAGGAAAAATGCTTATATTTCGTCCAGGTGACAAAATCTCAATTAAGGCTGGAAGTAAAGGGGCAAGAGTAATAATGCTTGGTGGTGCTGCACTAGAGGGCCCCCGTTATATTTGGTGGAATTTTGTTTCTTCTTCACTAGATAAAATTGAGGCTGCAAAAAAAGACTGGGCAGCAGGCGAATGGGAGAAAGGAAGGTTCCAGCTTCCATTTGGCGATGCGGACGAATTTATTCCTCTCCCTGAAAAATAAATTTCTACATACATAAGGAAGCATAAAATGTCGATAAGACCAGTAAAAACAAAATCAACTGCCCGTCCTGCAATGGAAGGTGCAGGTGTTCATCTACATCGAGTTTTCGGATTTGGAGATACAAAACCATTCGACCCATTTTTAATGATGGATGATTTTCGCAATGATCACCCAAGTCAGTATAAAAAAGGATTTCCATGGCATCCGCATAGAGGCATTGAGACTATCACTTATGTATTAAAAGGAACTGTTGCCCACGCAGATAGTCTTGGAAATTTTGGAGACCTTTCCGATGGTGACATTCAGTGGATGACAGCAGGTTCTGGTATAATTCATCAGGAAATGCCAAAGGGTGATAAAAATGGTCATATGCATGGATTTCAGCTTTGGGCTAATCTTCCATCAGCAGAGAAAATGACGACGCCGAGATATCAGGATATTAAATCAAAAGAGATTCGTGCGTTAGAAGAAGATGATGGTAGCAAAATTAAGGTAATAGCAGGAGATTATAAAGGTGTTAAAGGGCCGGTAGATGGCATTGCTGCAGACCCACATTATTTAGATATATTTGTTCCTCCCGGAATGAGTAAACGTTTCCCTTTTGATACCTATAGACAGGGATTTGCGTATATTTTTGAAGGAAGTGCTAATTTTGAAGGAGCATCTAATCCGGTTGGCGTAAAAGTTGAAAAAGAGCTTAATGGTCATGAAATTGAATTAAGAGATATGTCTGGTAATAGAACTTTAGTGCTTTTTGACAAGGGTGATGAGGTGGTTGTGAATGCAGGCTCAAACGGGGTGCGTTTTTTGTTAATATCTGGCAAGCCATTGAGGGAACCTGTGGCATGGCATGGCCCAATCGTAATGAACACTCAAGAGGAATTGCAGCATGCGATGAGAGAACTTAATAATGGAACATTTATAAAGACGGGTGCAAAAGGTTTAGGTTTTTAACTAGGCAAGTTCGAAGAAAGAGTAATAACAAACAAAAATTACACGGTTTAAAGCATCTAAAGGTGTTTAGTTAAGGCCTCTGGGACTGCAGATATCCATAATTCATCTAATTTCTGCATTTGCTCTCGTTCAATAAGGTTTGATACCTTCCAATAACGGCCACTTAGGACAAAATAACCTAGTTCTGTCTCTAGTGTCAAAGCTGCTTCTATAGCTTTTTCGTTGAGAATAAGCAATTCTGATGGTAGCCTACTTCTGGTTTCATTGGCTCGTGGAAATATGAGGCGAGAGGATAGATTTGATAAATTTACTGTCTCACAGCCCTGTCGCAGAGCAAAAACATAAAATCTTGCTGCACATGCCTCCAAAGATGTTAAAGATATATCATCTCGCAGAGGGTCTGGGTCTCCTGAGCCATAAAAATGAGTTGGACCACTTTTAGGGTAGACCATATCGCATCCCATAAATGCAATTTGTTTGGGTTTGTAATAATGTAATATCCAGTATGCTGCCGTGAATGCCATTGTCCCACCAGCATAAATAAATCCACCATATTTATTTTGAGCAGGTACAAATTGTTTTTCATCAATGAGTTGCTGCCCTTTTTTAATTTTCTTTGGAAGACGCTCTGGCAATAAATCGTGAGGATAAATTAAATCATTCCAGTCCTCTCGAACTTGCCAAGCATTATTTATCGCTGATATTTTATCAAAATTTTTTCTATCCCACTGTCTTGCGATAATGCTATTTGGGGCAGAACCGATTAGTAAAACTCTGGTCATACTATTTCTCTTACTAAGTTCTCATATGTAACAAATGGACATCATAACTTTATACTTTCTGATATTACTTATCTAATGGAATTTAACATACTATGTTGGCAGGGAGGACGCTGATGTGTATAATTTTAACGTTACAAAATTTTGAATATAATTATTATAGCATCATTTTTGATAGATGTTTATAAATTCATTCTTAAAAATTAACTATTAAATTTGGAGATAGTTACAAGGTTCTTACTGGGAAGTAAAGATTAATGACAAAGGCAAGAAAAGGTATTTACGCCGCTGCGATATCCCCATTTACAGAGGATTATCGACTTGATTGTTCAAAATTAGTGAATTACTGTTTGTATTTACTTGATGATGGTGGTTGCGATGGTGTTGCGCCATTAGGTACAACCGGGGAAGGTGCATCGGTTTCTATTGAAGATCGGATGAAACTTCCAAAATTATTTTTTAAAGCTAGTATTCCTGCTGACCGAGTAATTATCGGAACTGGAAATCCATCCACACCTGACGGTGCACGACTATCGAAAGCAGCTTTGGAGTATGGATACGTCAATCAGCTAGTGCTGCCACCATTTTATTATAAATCTGTTTGTGATGACGGTCTGTATGACTATTTTTCATATATAATTAAAACAATCAACTCAGAAAACTTACGTATTTACCTTTATCATTTTCCTCAAGTTTCTATGGTCCCAATCTCAGTTGACTTGGTATTGCGGTTAAAAAATGAATTTGGACCAATTATTGCTGGTCTTAAGGATTCATCCGGAGATTTTTCGCAATCCGTAGCTTTTACAACGGCCACTGGTGGAATTAATGAAGATTTTGACGTTTACCCGTCTTCTGAAGCCTTTTATTTTAAAGGAATACAAGCTGGGTGTGCAGGTATTATTTCTGGAACCACTAATGTTTTTGCAACACTTGTACAAGCGGCAATAAAATCGCCTGAAGGGTCAGAAAGCGAAGAATTCAAAAAAGTGATTGAAGCGCGAAGTTTTGCAGGTGAGTTTAATTTAATGGCAGCAATGAAAGCCGCTGAGGCTAAAAGGACTGCTGATGAATCTTGGGAGAGGTTAGCGCCACCACTCCAAAAACTTAATAAAGAAGATAAACAAAAGCTTTATGCCGGTTTATCAAAAATATTTGCTTAAAATGAGGAAATAAATATGGATGGAAATTCAAGAAACGTGAATAAAAAAAGTGATCATATCGAAACATCACAAAACCCTGTTGATTTTCAGGATTGGCCAGAAGAACTAGTTAAAGAAATGAGACAAAGTCATAACAACGGATGCGTCGGTTCTGTGTTAGTTTCTGAAACTTCTGAAGTCAGGGTTTGGCATTTAAGATTACCACCAGGTTATCGTTGTCCATTTCACAGACATGTAAATCCTTATTTTTGGAGCTCTCATAATGATGGACGAGCTCGAAATTATTTTTCCTCTGGGGTTATTAAAGAGGTAAATCATTTTGCTGGTGAAACTAGACATTTTTACTATGGTGAAGACGAATATATGCTTCACTCCGTTGAAAATATCGGTGAGACTGAATTGTTATTTACTACAGTTGAATTCATTAATGGTGAAAATGCGCCACTCGATATACCTGACAGCTACCGTTTAAAAGAGCCTTCTATATAAGATTTTAGATGCCAAAAATACCATTAAAACGGGGGAAATAAATGTCTAAGGTTTCATATTCATCTGATATGCCTGTTCCAAAAAAAATGAATGCTTGGGTTCTCAAAAATCCCGAAGAGCTGGTTCAAATTATAAAACCTGTTCCAGTTCCAGGAAAAGCAGAGGTATTAGTTCGTATTGATGCTATTGCAATCTGTGCAACAGACTTGGAGGTGATTAAATATGGAACACCAGCCTTGATAGAGGGAGGTGAACCCTTCAATAAAAATTTTACTCCTGGCCATGAATATATGGGGACAGTCGCTGCGTTAGGGCCAGGTGTTGATGAATTTGAAATTGGCGATAGGGTAACAGTGGAAATTCACGCCGGCTGTGGACAGTGTAAAAGATGTCGCTCAGGTATGTACACGTCCTGTCATAATTACGGGCTCAATTATGGGAATGTAAATAAAGGTCATCGAGCTAATGGTTTTACCTCACAAGGTGGGTTTTGCCAATATGCCATTAATAATATTAATACCATGATTAAAGTACCCGATAGCATGAGTGATGAAGTGGCAACCCTAGTTGTTACGGCGGGCACTTCTATGTATGGGCTAACCGAATTAGGTGGATTAGTTGCAGGTGAAAGTGTTGTAGTAATTGGACCTGGTCCTATTGGATTACTTGCAGTGGCCGTTGCAAAATCACTTGGGGCGTCTCCTGTCATATTAATTGGCACAAGAGAAAACAGACTTAAAATTGGACAGAAGCTTGGCGCTGATATTATTTTGAATGCAAAAGAGGTAGATGTTGAACAAGAAGTAAAAGCAATAACAGGTAAAGGTGCTGATTATATTATAGATTGTGCTGGCTCTGAAGAAACAGTTAACCAATCTATTCATATGGCAAATAGAGGAGGGAAAGTATGTTTGGCTGCTTTTCCTAAAAAACCAGTAAATTTTGACATAGGACACCTCGCTGTTAATAACATATATCTATATGGAATTCGTGGTGAAGGTAAGTCTGCAACTCACCGTGCTATGGCTTTTATGGCAGAGAGAAGGTTTGACCCTAGTCTTGTGCATACACATACATTTGATATGAATAACTTGCCTGAAGCTATTCGCTATGCAAAAGAAAGAGTGGATGATGCCATAAAAGTAGTAGTAAAAAACAGCTATTAGTTCATCACATTCGCCTTTTAATATGATTTATTTTGTAAATTCACCTGCTTCTAGGATTACTAATTCGTTTTCACCAACCCCATTCTTCCTATGCTTGGCTGCGTTTTGATATTCATCAGAAGCCCAACATTTTTCTGCTGCTTCTAGCGAAGGAAACTCTATTACAACAAATCTCTCAAATTTTTCTGGTCCTTCGAGAATTTTAAATTTTCCTCCTCTACCTAATACTCTGCCACCATGAGCCCCAATTATTTTAGGCACCTGGTCTGTGTATCGTTTGTATGAAATTGGGTCATTAATTTTTGCGCGAGCGAGCCAATAAGCAGGCATAAGTATCTCCTGAATATCTAAAAAAAATTACTATGATATCCGTTAAACATGATTCTACAATTAGTTACAACGAATAATGAAAATAGTAAACTTCGTACTTTTATTGAGAATTGCTATAATCATCTAATAATTTAAGTCTTAAAGCATACAACCTGACAGGTATTTTTGTCTGCAATAAAATGAAATTACTTATTTTTTACACTTTCTTTTATGTTAATTTAATATCAGTTAGTTGGGTGCTAGCATAACATTATTGAAAATAATATAGGAAATTATCAAATGCAGCTTGAAACGATAGATATAGAAATTGATGAATGTATCATGCTTATTACTCTTAATCGTCATAAAACACTCAATGCTTTAAATCAAAAGATGGCTGAAGAGATTATTTCTTCATTGCGTGAGGCAGATAAAAATGAGGAGGTTGGTTGTATAATTATCACAGGCTCGGAAAAAGCATTTGCGGCTGGAGCAGACATTAAAGAGATGAGAGAACATTCCTTTTCTGAGATGTATCAGCTTGATTGGTTCGCACAATGGGATGGGATCAGCCAGATTCGTAAGCCTATCATCGCTGTAGTTTCAGGATATGCTCTTGGTGGGGGATGTGAGTTGGCTTTAATGTGTGATTTCATACTTGCTTCCAAAACGGCTAAGTTTGGTCAACCAGAAATATCACTGGGTATTATGCCTGGCATTGGTGGAAGTCAGCGTTTAACCAGAATAATTGGAAAATCAAAAGCCATGGAAATGTGTTTGACAGGAAGGCTTATGGATGCAGACGAAGCAGAGAAAACAGGGATAGTTGCCCGGATTTTCACACAAGAAACTCTTTTAGATGAAGCAAAAGAGATAGCCAAAAAGATTGCAAGTTTTTCAAAACCGGCTGTCCAGATGGCAAAAGAGTCAATCAATAGGTCTTTTGAGACAAGCTTATCTGAGGGAATACGCTTTGAGCGCAGATTATTTCATGCAATGTTTTCTACTGCTGACCAGAAAGAAGGTATGTCAGCATTTATAGAAAAAAGAGAAGCAAACTTTTCAGACAAATAATTACTTTAAAAAAATAAATATACTCATAAAAAATTAAATAATATCTTCACTCAATATAGTCAGTTGAACATGGTAGCAAATATCTCCATCTTCATCATCTTTAAAAACGATACCTAGTGTTTCTCCATCAATGATGAATTCGACTGAGTCATCTGTTTCTTCTCTTGGTTTCAATTTAATATCAGCCCCACAAAATTTTGTTGTTAAATAATTTTGTACTCTTCGGATTTCTTCTGGATGCATATTAATTTCTTTTTTAATAAAATGAGAGACTTAATAAATGAGAAATATAATGAATGATTTAACATTTAATGTCTAGCCATTGAAACATTCTCTTTTAACTTATAACTGTAGTTTTTAATTATAACATGTGACGTGTAAGTTGTCCTTTGCGATTAGGCCAATTAGGACGAGTTGAGATGTTATCTGTGTTATTGCATTTTCTGCATCGTAATTTATATCCAACTTTTGGAACAGGATAGTTCTGACCTATTTTATTCATAATTTTTTTCGTCTCAATCACATTGTTGTGGCCACAATTGTTACACCAGCAAAAAATGTCTAGTTTTTCGACTGAAAGATCATGTAATGTCACGGCAGTTGACATTGATGTGTTATGATTTTGCAAATTTTGTTTTTTAAATAATTTCACCATTAAATTTAGTTCCTATCCGAAAAAGTTGTAAAAATAAGTAAATTGTTCCTGTTTTGTTCTATAATAATTTAATATTTTTATAAATATAAGTCTAATTAATATGTTAGATTAAAAAATTATCATAATCCTAGTGTTTTATATTCGAACACTTAGGCTTCAAAAATCTAATATTAACGGGCATAGATAAGTTTAGGTAAGTTATTTAAATAGTTGATAACTTTTTTAAGAGAATTGGACTTAAACAAAGTTTTATGTCTTCCATGCAAAAAAAATAAAGGATTTGAGTTGGTACGTAATCTTCTCTTTTCAATAATTAAAACAGGAGTTTCGTTGGTGTGTTTATAAATTGAAAAAGATGCTGCCTCAGATGAATGGTCAAGTGCATAATCACGCCAATCTCCAAGCGCTACTTTTGCAGAATATGTTGATAAAATAATCGATAATTCTGTTCGACTAAAATAATAAGGTTTTTTAAAAGTTTTTGAGTAAAATAAATTTTTCATTAATTAAAAGTGTACAAATAAAAATTAATTATTCAAGATAATCTGTGTTTTTTTAAGGTAATTTACAATGTGATATGCACAAATTGTATTTGTTGTGGTATCAATACTCCATTTAATTTAACCATTTTGAATACAGGAAAGGCTAGTTTGGTTCATGGCTGATATTTTTGATGAAATTGAGGAAGATTTACGCCGTGATAGGATGGCACTATTGTGGCAACGCTATGGCAACTATATACTCGGATTTGCTATCTTAATAATCGTTGGGGTTGCTGGCAATCAAGGTTATGACTATTGGAAAAATTCAAAAGCGCAATCAGCAGGGGACATGTTTTTTGAAGCAGTAATAGCTGAAAATTCTCTTGACGTAATGAGTGCTGTTTCAAAAGAATTGCCAAAAGGTTATGAAATGCTCTCTAGATTTAGGATAGCTGCTTTGTTTTCAGAAGAGGGTAAGCAAGCAGAAGCAGAAAAATCCTATCTTTCACTTAGCGAAGATCCGTCAATTGACTCATTTTATCAGCAAATAGCGCTGTTATTATCTGTAATGAACGCTCCTGAAACTGCAAATAAGGAAGAACTTATCAATAGAATTTCCTCTCTTTCTGAATTTGCTGGTCCATTGCAAGGCTTGGCGTTAGAGACAAGTTCTGGCTTATATCTCGAACTCAACCAACCGGAAAAAGCGCTGTCTTTTCTTAAACGAGCTTCGGAACTTACGGATATACCTCCGGATTTGAGACAACGTATCTCACAATCGTTATTGATTCTCGATTTTAAATATGAAGATACATCAACAAGTAAATCAGAGTAACCATAACTATGCGACTACTTTTTAATTTGATAATTTTTTTGGGAGGTTCTGCATTACTATTATCTTGCTCTAATAACAGCAATATTTTATTGGGAGAAAGACAGTCTATACTACCTAATTTTGCTGATATTTCTATAAATCCAGATGCTGCTAATGAGATTGATCTGAGTTTAAATAAAACATTGAAAACAGATGCCTCTCATGCGGGCGGAAATGAAAGGCATTCGGGTGGTAATTTATCTTTATCATTCCCATTAACCTTAAGTTGGTCTGCTCGCATAGAGGGTATTAAGGATGAAACAATAGACTTGCCGCAGCCAATCATTTCAGCTGGCCGTGTTTTCGCGTTAGATGGTGAAAGTGAGCTTCATGCTTTCGATTTGGAGACTGGTAAATTATTGTGGTCTTATATATTAGATCCAAAAGCCGATGAGCATATACCGGGAATTATAGGAGGTATCGCCTATCGTGATAATATGGTGGTTGCACATTCTGGCAGAAACTATTTATATGCTCTAGATGCCAATACAGGTGATTTGATTTGGCGGAAAAGTGTAGACGAAAGTCTGAGAGGGGGTCCGACATTAAATGAACTTAACAGTGTAATTGTGACTGATTTAGATGGTAAAGTATATGTTTTTACTCTATCAAATGGAATGTTACTTTGGCAGCGATCTGGTTTCCCAGTTGACACAGTAGTTTATGGAGCATCTTCTCCGGCTTTATTCGAACAAAAGATAATCGTGAGCGGACAAGCCGGTGAAATAGCCGTTTATGATTTGCTATCCGGTGATTTAAACTGGGCAGACTCTCTTGCAAGTTTTAATCCCAGGACACCTTTAGAACGATTAAGCGATATCCGAGCATTTGCCTCCACAGATGATAAAAATGCGTATTTTATAAGTCAATCTGGTCGAATGAGTGCGTTCGATGTTAATCTAGGATATGAGATTTGGAATACACCAATTAGCGGCATTGAAATGCCCTGGGTTGCTGGACAAAGTTTGTTCGTAGTAACAATCGATGGTAGACTTATTTGTATTCGAAAATCTGATGGTGCGGTGCGTTGGGTAACTGAATTGCCAGGTGCAATTCCTGAAGGGGTTGCAGCTACTCAAGATTTACCACGATACATTGGACCAGTTATTGCCAATGGGGAAGTATTAGCTATACATAAATCAGGAGAATTGTTCAGATTCGAAGCACTATCGGGTGAACTGATTTCAAAATCTAAATTAACCTCCCAAATAACAACACCGCTGCAGATAGGTGACCAACACCTTGTTGCCTTATCACGAGATGGAACCATTCGGGTTTTTAATTAGACCATGGCTTTTACTATAGCTATTGCTGGAAGGCCAAATGTTGGAAAATCAACCCTATTTAATAGATTGACGAAAACTAAACATGCTATTGTTAGTGACGAACCAGGTGTCACTCGTGATAGACGTGAAGGTGAGGCAGTATTAGCTGCTATGAAATTTAGATTGATTGATACAGCAGGAGTCGAAAAATCTAAGAACGGTAGTTTACAGGATAGAATGTATCAACAGTCGCAAGTAGCGATTGAAACAGCCGATATTACCTTAATGCTAATTGATGCGAGAACTGGAATTTTATCAGATGATGTTTATTTTGCAGGTCTCTTAAGAAAATCTGGTGTGCCAGTTATACTTTTAGCTAATAAATGTGAGGGTAAAAAGGGTGATGAGGCATTAGCAGAGTCTTGGAAGCTTGGATTAGGCGCTCCTGTTCCTATTTCTGCAGAGCATGGTGAAGGTCTTATCGATTTATACGAATCCATCCTTTCTCTTGCAAAAGATTTAGGGAGAAAAGAAGAGCTTTTTGACGATATTTCTGCACATCAGCACCCTGGAATATTTGATGTATCTTCTCATTTAGGTTCCGGTATTTCAAACCATGAGGATGCTTATAGAAGCATGCACTTATTAGAAGATGCTAACCAAAACCAAACCATTCGGCTTGCAGTAGTTGGAAGACCAAATATGGGAAAGTCAACTCTTATAAATACGCTGTTGGGTGAAAGCAGGTTAATAACAGGACCCGAAGCAGGAATAACCCGAGACTCAATAATGGTACCATTTGTTTATAATAAAAATCATTACGAAATTGTTGACACCGCAGGTATTAGAAGATCCGCAAGGATTACAGAAAAAATTGAAAAATTAATGGTAAATGATGCGCAGAGGGCTATTCAATTTGCAAAAGTTTGTATTTTAATGCTTGACGCTCGCCAACCGCCACATAAACAAGATATGACAATTGCAAGGCATATAGCAGATGAGGGAAGAGCTATGATAATAGCTGCGAATATGTGGGATGATGTAGAAGATAAATCACTATCTATTGGGCAAATAAATGATAGACTCCAAAAATCTCTTGCCCAGCTAAGAGGAATACCTGTTGTGCCAATTTCTGGTCTATATGGCAAAGGTTTAGAAAGATTATTTGAGGCTGTGCAGACCATTCATTCTATTTGGCAGAGGAGAATTTCTACTGCAAAGTTAAACAGATGGTTGGAGATAATGCTAGAAGCCCACCCGCCACCACTTGTACAGGGAAGACGCCTTAGAATTCGCTATATGACACAAATAAAATCAAGACCGCCAACCTTTGCTTTGTTTGTTTCTCGCCCTGCAGATTTGGCAGAATCTTACCTTAGATATTTGATTGGTGGATTGCGAGATGAATTTATGTTAACAGGAGTCCCCGTGAGAATGATTTTAAGGAAAGGAAAAAATCCCTACGCATAGAAAACACTTTTTAAATTAGCAAATTAAGCTTACAGATTTAATTATTTTTTCAATAAAATCAGTTAACTTACTTACTGCTTCGCTACTTATTGTGTAATTCTCCTTTAAATACAACTCCCTATTTATTTCTATTTGCACTGCATGTCTATTTTCATTGGGCTTACCATGATTCTCTGTGATAAAACCTCCAGCATATGGAGTATTAATTGAGAACGTATAACCAAATTGATCTATGACCTTTATAATTAAATTAGTAAACTCCATAGATGCACTGAAACCATTAAAATTACCTATCACTATATCTGGTAATTTTGGTGATGATTGGGGCATCGAATGAATGTCTAGCAATAATGTTTTAGCGAACAATTTTTGTGCTTGACTTACAGTTTGAGATATCAATTGATGATAGGGTTTATGCCAATAATTTATTCGCTCTTGAATAGCTGACATAGGCAAAGCTTTTTTATATAAAGGGTTTCGCCTAGAAGATAGGCGAGGTGTTACGCCATATCCTGAATTTATATATCTTTGCCATCTATTTTTTGGGATAGGGTCATTTCGATTGTCGGAATTTGACAATAATTTTGGATCAAGCGCTGTTTCTGGCCTATTTACGTCTATAATTGCTCTACTGCAGTTTGCTATAATTGCACATTGCTCTAAGTTGATTAAAGGAAAAATAATAATATTAGAACCAACATCTTCCAGAGTACGCATTTCCTTTAAGTCTGCATACTCAACCATCTTAGCAGGATAAAAATTTCCCCCATGAGGAACTGATAAAATAACAGGAGAGTTCAAATTTTCACCTCCTAATTTTTGTGGGTTTAGGAGGGTTGGATCTTCTACAGCAAAGGCATCTAAGGAGGTTGTTTTGAAAACAGCATCGAATAAAAAATTGTTGGTGCTAAATGACATAGACTGAAGGTACTCACAAATTAGAAAAAACTTAAGTATTTTTTTGAATTTGTTAACTCATTCTAAAGGTATTTGTCTTACACAGTATCTTTTGAATTTACTCTAAATACTATTCTTGACAGGAGTTAAACAGGTGTTTAGTAAAAACTTGTTATAAAAATTTGGAGCGTTAGCTCAGCGGGAGAGCACCACGTTGACATCGTGGGGGTCACTGGTTCAATCCCAGTACGCTCCACCATTTATTTTTTAGTCATTCTAATAAAGATGAGATAATTAAGGAAACACTATTTGTCTTTAAGTTCCTCATTATACTCATTGTTATATTTCAGATATTTATCATACTCGAACTGGTATCTGTCACCTAGTATTGATAATCTTCTATTCCATTCCATTAATTCATGAGTTTCACATTGATGATTAAAATTTATATTGATACCGTCACCTTCTGTCGTGAGCACATAACTTGTTTTATTTAAACGGAACCAGAATATTTGTCCTGAGAAAATAATTTTCCATTCTACATAATCTAATTTATCATAATAGTTACCAAGTGGCTCTATATTCGATAAAACTTTATTATCAGTGACAATAAACTTATAGCTTGACACTTCGCCGTTGTTGAATGAATAACCATAATTATACCCATCCTCCATAAAGCATATTATGCCACTCCTATTCATGTCCGCAAATAAGTCATTTGTCATTATCAAACATAGAAAAAAGGCAGATAGCGTTTTTAACTTGTATTCAACGATGGATTGCATATTTTAATCCCGTTCGTAATTAAATCTGTCGATCATTTTCCCTCTAAAACTTGTGGTTTTATTTTCAATTTTTTCGCTCCATTTTTTTTCAATTTCACTCCAAATTTCAATACAGTTTTTAGCCGCGTTACTATCTTTATATTCAAAAATATGACTTAGCTGAAATTTATTTTGGTCGCTTGATATTTTACATGTCGTATATCTAGTCAGTCCCATTTGTTGAAATCTAGGCATGAATTCATTTTTTATTTTATCCCATCTCATGATGCTAAGTTCTAATTCATTTTCTGTTTTAAAGGTTTGGATAGTGACGTTAATTTGCATTTCTTTTCCTCTTGTTATTGAATTTAAATTACACCTATGAACTTAGTAAAAAAGCTGCAAATTGTTGTTTAATTTTAAAAACTACTTAAATATATTTTTTACTTTATCTTCATAACTAAAGAATTAATTTTAATTCACTTGATTGGTTTTAGTCGAAGAAAACTCCTTTTGCCAAAAATCGGACAACCAAATAAGGTAGTCAGTCATTCTTGTTGGATCTAAGAAGAGTGATTTTTGTATTTTATCTATTTCGCTAGTATCCTCTAAATCTACATCTAATGAGTCATTTATTCTATTTATCATATTGAACATGGCGCAAAGGATTGTCATTTCTGCAATTTGTTTTTCGGTAAAACTATTTTGTAATTCCTTGAAGAGTAAATTATTCTTTGCAGCTTGGTTTAGTGTGACTGCTTCTGCCCATTTAAGTGCGAGTATTTCCTTTTTTTCAAAAAGTGGAGATTCGGAAAACTCATTTAAGGAAATAGCTTTGATTTGTCTATCAGTGATCCCTGCCGCTTTTCCGAGTGAGGTATTGTGTGCATAACAATATTTGCAACCATTTGTATGACTTGTTTTAATTACGATTAGCTCTTTAATTTTTCCACTAATGCTTGTTCCTTCCCATTCTCTCTGAGCAAGCGCATTAATTGGTAAAAAAGCCATTGCAAGCAGGGGTGAATTGCTGAGCGTTTTATAAAAATTTGGCACTCTTCCAAGTAAGTCTTCTACAGCAGAATAAAATTCTTTAAATTTTGGTGTAATTGTTTCTTTTTGAACCTTGTCTATTCTTGTCATTTGATTTTTCTCTTTTTATTTAGATTTTATTTTTTTACCATCTTTATAATTGCCTGAAATTTCATGATTAATTCTTCCATCTCGCAGGTAGTATTGCCACTCGCCATCTTCTCTATCCTCTAAATAATTACCTTTACCCAAAAGTTGGCCATTAGTGTAAAACAAAAGCCACAACCCATTTTTTTTACCATTGTTATACTCACCCTTATTTTTAAGCTGGCCAGTTACCCAAAATTCTAGCCATTGTCCTTGTTTTTTGCCCTCAGAAACTAAACCTTGTTGGATACCCTCTAATTCCCCGCTGAACGGTATGTCACTAAACTTAAGATAAAACATACCTTCCCTTTGCACGAGGTCATCTATCGTTTCTGATTTAGATATTGATACTATACCCCCTAAAAAGAAGGTAATTAAAAGAGTAAAAACTAAAATTTTTATTATTAAATACATAACTAGTCCTTGATGAAAACAAATATATAGTGCTCAATCTAAAGAGTATTAGTCAACGAATATCCAATTCTTAAAATCTTTAAAAATAATCATGAAGTTCAGAATATTCATTCCCCTCAAAGAATTACTAAATTAAAGCTAGGCTGGCATCACGGGGCAGAAGAAAAAGGTATTTTAAATGAAATTAGGTTTTTTTACGCGTCCAGTTCATCCAATAGGCAAAAACTGGCAACAAAGTTTAAATGAAGACAGACAGGCAATTTTGCTTGCAGATGAGTTACAATTTGTTGAGGCATATGCAGGTGAGCATCTTTCAGATAGTGCAGAAAACATAACATCATGCGGAATGTTCATGGCATCTCTTGCCTATCAAACTGAGCAAATACGACTTGGAACAGGAACTGTTAACATACCAAATTTGCATCCTGTTCATATTGCAGGGCAGGTCGCAATGCTTGACCATATGCTTAATGGACGGTTTAATTTTGGGATATCTCCCGGTGGTCTCATATCAGATGCAGAATTATTTGGTACTTTAAATCAAGATCGTGCTGAAATGTTTTTAGAGGGCATAAATATGGTATTGGAAATTTGGCAAAGTGAACCACCTTACAATATCTCCGGTAAATATTGGCAGGTCTCTACAGAGTCCACAATGATGAAAGAAATTGGTCAGGGCATTATGACTAAGCCTTTGCAACAGCCTCATCCACCTATTGTTGTTACTGCGGTTGCCCCATTTTCAAAAGGTGTTTGTGAGGCTGCAGCGCGTGGTTGGGACCCTATCAGTGCAGACATAATCATGCCTATATGGGTTGCTTCTCATTGGCAAAAATACAAAGAGGGATGTGATAAAGTTAATCGAGTGGCTGATCCTGCCAACTGGCGAGTTGCAAAAGCTATATTTGTTGCAGATGACTTGGCAAAGGCAAAAGAATATGCATTGGGTCCAAATAGCCCCTACGTATTTTACTATAAACAACTGTTTACTAAATTTTCTGCTATGGGAAAAATCGGATTATTTAAAACTGACATAAATCAATCAGATGAAGATGTAACATTTGATGATGTATGCAAAAAAATGATTATTTGGGGTACAACAGATAAGGTTATAGACGATTTGAGCGCATTCAGAGACGAAGTTGGAGATTTTGGAACTTTAATGTATGCCGGTATGGATTGGGCAGATGCTGAGTTAGCTAGGCGCTCGATGATTTTAACAGCAGAAAAAGTCGTTCCCTTACTTTAATCCAGAATTAATTATGATTTAAATTCTTATTGTTTGCTTAACTATAAGTATTTGTAAGAAAGGAGTTAATTATGCAACGTATTCAAGGTGTTGATCCAGAAAAAGTAACAGAAGGGGAGGCAGAAATTCTAGAAGCATCTAACATGTTTCTGGGTAGATCCTCTAACTTATTGAAAATTCTCACAAATACCTCTCCTCAAATTGCTAGATGGTTTTTAGGATTTCTGACCTCGACTCGGCAGGAAGGACTCGGAGCGAGCTCTGACGTTGGTTTGAGAGGATTGGCCTGTGTGAAAACTTCTATGACAAATGAATGTAATTATTGTACTTCTCATACCAGTATTTATGCACAAGGACTTGGTTACTCTGAGTCTCAAATTGCTCTTATGACTGATGATAGTTATAAAGAAAGTAACGAATTCAATGATAAAGAAAAAATTGCTATAGAATGGGCTGAAGCAGTAACTCTGAATAAAGCACTCAATGATGGGCCACTTTGGGATAAGGTTCGCTCAAATTTTTCCGATGTGGAGATAGTAGAGATAACCCTAGCATCATCTATGTTCAACATGATTAACAGATTAAATGATACCTTTAGATCTGAGCTAGAGACAACAGATTTCAACAAAAAACAATGGGATGCGACTGGTGTACTACCCCTACAGGTTCAAGAAGCTTTTGCAGGTCGATTTTCTGAGCAAACGTTCGCGAAAAAGTAAAACTTAAAAATAACAGCTAAAATATATTTATGGTCAATTGAGAACCAATAATCTTATAATTAAAGTATCAATCAGTCGTTTCTTCCTCTGATAGCTTCAAGTGTATTTTTTAAGTTTTCCACTGTTCTGTCTATCTGTGTCAATTTATCTAAACCAAACAATCCTATTCTAAATGTTGAAAAACCCTCTGGTTCACCACATTCCAAAGGGACACCAGCAGCTACCTGCATACCTTCTTGCATGAATTTCTTTCCTGTTTTAATTTCTATATCATCTGTATAGCTTACAATAACACTAGGCGCTTTCCAATCATCCGATGCAACAGATTTATATCCATAATTCTCTAATACTTCACGGCATCTTTCACCTAATTCAATCTGGGCATTTTTAACATTATCAAGACCGATAGCTTCTGTTTCTACAAGAGCATTTCTAAATAAGCGGAGGGAGTCAGTAGGCATTGTCGCATGATAAGCATGCTTTCCTTGCTCATAAATTTCCATTATTTCAGTCCATTTTTTTAAATCATTTGCAAAACTAGAGCTCTTAGTTTGGTTTAATAATTCACGACCGCGAGCTGACATCATAACAGCTGCAGCACACGGACTAGCACTCCATCCTTTTTGAGGCGCAGTTAAGAGTATATCGATACCAGTCTTTTGCATGTCAACAAACAATGTTCCACTAGCCACACAATCCAAAACAAATAACCCACCGATTTCATGGACAGCATCAGACACCTCCTTTAAAAAACCGTCGGATACCATTATTCCAGCTGATGTTTCTACGTGCGGACAAAACACGATATCAGGTTTTTTTGAGGTTATTTCGGATTTTATTATATCGATTGAGGCTGGAGCGAAAGGAGACAAAGGGTTTTCAGAAACTTGAGACGCCTTTATAATTGTTTGAGATTTTGCAATATCCCCAGCATCTAAAATTTGTGACCATCTGTAAGAAAACCAACCATTTCGTATTATCAGTGTTGACTTATTTGAGGCGAATTGGCGTGCTATCGCTTCCATACCATATGTTCCACCGCCGGGAACAACTGCCAATGCTTCTGCATTATAGGCTTTTTTGAGAATACGTGATATGTCACGCATTACATCCCCAAAAGCAGCAGACATAGAGTTAAGAGAACGATCGGAAAAAACAACTGAAAATTCTAATAATCCATCTGGGTCAACATCATTTCTTAGAGCACTCATTTTTTGCCTCATAATTAAGATAAATCTAAAACACCAAATATATTTTGGTTTTTTTTACAGAACAAAAATCATACATATTAATTAATCCTTTAGGCTGGTATATAGCACGAAATTGACTAAAATCCAGTATTTAGTAAGATTAATTTTTTGAATTTTAATCTGTTGAAATGCTTGATAACAGGATGCTTTTTTAAACTGAAAATTTGGCATTAATCAAGTATACCGCTTTGGAATATTAGTTTGAATGAAATAAAGAACATTGTAGCTGAAATTAGGAGATCTAAGAATCTCCAAGCTTGTCTATTATTAAAGAATGAAGACATTGCACTTGCTCCAAATCCTAGGACGCAGAAAAATATAATACTTGCAAAACAAGCTCCACAGCCAAATGCCAATAACTCGAGTTCTTTATATTGAAGGGATACCATGCCAAGAAGTATGACTGTATCTAGATATACGTGAGGGTTTAAAAATGTTAGAATAATCAGTGTGATAAGAGTCTGTTTTATTGTCAATTGTTTGGGTATAAACTTATCTAAATGCTTATCAAAAGATTTAAATGCATATTTTGCATGTGCTAATCCATACCAAGCAATCCAGATTGCTGCTAACATGAATATCAAATGTTGAAATGAATTGAAGAATTTTTCTACTAAAAAACCAATGCCGTAAATACCTATTAATATAAGAAACATGTCAGCTAATGCACAGAACGTAACTACTAAAACAATGTAGTTCTTTGCCAAACCTTGTCTTATGACAAAGCTATTTTGTGCACCAATTGCCAGTATCAAAGAAAATCCAAGAAAAAATCCGTTAATAAATGAGTTTTGCATTATCTAAATTATTTTTTAGAATCATTTATAATTCCAACCGCACGAATAGGGCTCCCAGTTCCCCCTCTTATTTTTAGAGGAAATCCTATAAATTGAAAATGCCCTATTCCCACCACCTCATGCAAGTTTGCCAATCCTTCCATGTGAGTAAAACCTAAATCTCTACAAACCAAATGAACTTCAAAATTATTTTTTCCAGGCCTTCCTGGACTTAATGCTTCTACACCGAAACTAGTTATTTCTTTCTTTCCAAGCCAAGTAGCAGATTCTTTTGTAAGACCTGGAAAATCTGTGAGAAAAGATGGACTTCCAAAAGTTCGGTCATAATGAGCCATGTAAAGTAATATAATGTCACCTTTATTTATGGTTTCTCCTGTATCTTCTTCAGCCTGTTGTAAGTCTGATACTGAGATATCGCTTTTTAATGACTTATGGGAAAGGTCTAAACACAGAGCAGGACGATAAAATTGTTCAAGAGGCATTTGATCGACGCTTAATGCGTTATCTCTTTCATCAAAATGGCAGGGTGCATCTACATGGCTTGAGGTATGTTCTCCCATGGTTAAAAAAGATGATGCACATGAAAATTTTACACCCTCTGACTCTCGAACCGTCTCATGTGTTTGGTATTGGCTAAATGTAACAGGTGGATGGTTAGGAAGGGTTGGACATTTTTGAAAAATCTCACCACTTAAGTCTATTAAACGCAACCTGGTATCCTCCATATTTATAGTTAATGTTTTATTAGGTCACTGGTAGTAATTAATTTCGATAGTTATTTTGTTCGGATCTTGAACAAAAATTTGAAACAGCTTCATATTTGGAACTTCACGCTGCGTATAGGGAACATTATGCTCCTCTAATTTTGTTTTTAATTGGTCGGCATTTGTTGCTCTAAATGCGAGATGGTCAACAGAACCACTGCCATCCAAACTATCGTAACCTCTAGAAATTTCATCAGAATATCCGAAATAGCTATTGGTTTCACCTTGATCTTCAAGGATTAAATGAACCAATGCAATATCTCCTAAATATAACCAGTAGCCTGCGAAAGGAAAATTAGGTCGTTCTCCATCAACTAGACCGAGCAATTCATAAAAGGCTTTTGTTTCCTCTAATTTATTTGTTCTGATTGCGTAGTGATCAATTTTTGTAAGCGGCATTTTTTTCTCCAAAATTCAAGGTTCCATGTTAAGAAACTGTATCAAGAGGTCAAGACCCATTTAGAAAGGAAATGCCAAAAAACAAATGAGAAATGAGAAGATTTTATTCATAGAATATATTGTTTGGATTTCAAAATTTTTAAGGTAATAAATTATTTAAAATAAAAATATAAACTAACTGGAAAAACTAGATGAAAAATTGTATTAATGATGCATTGGTCGACCAAATTTTGAAATCCACTAAAACTATCGCATTGATTGGCGCCAGTATAAAAAAAGAACGGCCAAGTAACTCCGTGATGCGTAACTTGTTAAAAAGGGGTTATCAAGTATTTCCTGTGAATCCTGGTCATGCAGGCAATGAAATATTAGGTCAAAAATGTTATTTCAAATTGTCTGAAATTCCGCATGAAATTGATATGGTGGATGTATTCAGACAATCTAACGCGGTTCCTGAGATAGTAGAGCAAGCCATAGCATCTGAAGTGAAAACATTATGGCTACAGTTAGATATTAGACATCCTGAAGCAGAAGCAAAAGCTAGAAGAAACGGAATAGTAGTTATAAGCGAACGCTGTCCAAATATTGAGTTTAGAAGGCAAGAAGCTGCTATGCGAGATAGTAAGTCGATATAGAATATAGTGATATAATATCTTTTTGGCTAAATTAATAAAAATTACTGAGTGTTGATTTTGTTTAAAATCACTCTACCTTATAAAAAAATTAATTTAGCAGAAATAAATTATGCCAAAAAAAAATCCCGCTTCGAATTCTTCAAAAAAAAAAATCAAAATTAATGTTATAAAAGGCGGTAAAGATGCCGAAAGCTATGGATTAGGTGACCCTTGTGTACCCCCAGAATTTTCCTACTTTCCAGAAGAAAAATCAAAATCTAAGACTCATATTTCCCTAGTTGTTAATAGTCCTAGGAAAAACTAATTATTATAGTTTATCATGTAAGGTATTGGAATTAAGTGATACCTATTTAAAACAAATTTAAATTGTGTTATTTATTTTTATGTTTTTATTTATAATCATGCAGATGAGTTAAATTCCCAGTTTTAAAATTTATCAAAAATGGAGATGATAGTGGATTTATCTTTATTCTCAGAATTTTTTTATTCTACTTTTTTAAAAATAGACCAGTTTTTATTTTCTAGTTTTAATGTCAAAACCTCTTTTGCTGATAACACTGACCAAACTATAGTTTATATTTTAGCCTTCATTTTGGTGTGCGGTCTTTTAGGGTTACTTTCATCGGATAGAAAGGAAAGAAAAATAAATCCAAAATCTCTAGACAAAAATGTTGAGAATACAAGGTTAAAGACAGAAATAGAGGATGCTAAGACATCTAAAATTAAGGCAGATAAAGAGAACTTTCCTGAGAAACTTGGAGAGAATAAACCCGATTCAAAGGAATCTACCGTAAAGGTTAGCGTTCAAGAAAATGACCCTTTATTGGAAGAAAAATCTAAAATATATCAGTTAGATAATGGATTTGTAATTAACAAAAGAAGTAATGGAAATAAAGAGGCAACGAAACCCCCAAAACATGATAATATTTCAGATAATAAAGAGGAATTAGTTACTGAAAAAAATAATATATCTGAATTTATGTCTCCTAATCTTGATGATGCCAATCAGATTTTAACAAATGCGCTTAGCGAAATAGAGGCAGCAATGCTTGATGTAAGACAGGAGTATAAATCTGGGAAGATTAGCTCAGTTGATTATTTGGCAAAAACTCAAGATTTATACAAAAAAGGCGAGGAGCTTGTTGAAAAACAGGTATCTTAAGTCAATGCTGAGGGGGTCAGTAAAATTAGTTAGTAGATAGTCAAAGTCGGATCCATAGTAAAAAAATTTTAAAAATGTTATTTTTAGCGTAAGATTTTTAAAGTAAGAAAATCAAATTAATAATTTGACTAAGGTTAGTTAATTTGAAATATTTCTTATAGTGGTCGGTCACAGCCCACTTAAAAAAAAGGCCTCTATAATAATTAGAATGGGTTTTCGTTTTGGTCGCTTTACGTGCATTTAAAATCACTAACAATTTTGACAAAAAATCCATCTTAGGAGGTTTATAATGGGTTCTGCGATTATGGTAGCTAATATGAAGGGTGGTGTTGGAAAAAGTACGCTAACCTGTTATCTGGCAGATTACTTTCGAAAAAATCAGAAAAAACGTACCCTATCTTTGATAGATACGGATGTTCAAGGTAGCACTTTTGAGATGTTGCAGGCAGACG
The DNA here is from genome assembly GCA_902520885.1 of uncultured SAR116 cluster alpha proteobacterium. Lineage (GTDB taxonomy): Bacteria > Pseudomonadota > Alphaproteobacteria > Puniceispirillales > Puniceispirillaceae > UBA5951. Next base: position 59,203 of record CABYPW010000008.1, on the reverse strand, counting down.
GTGGATTTGAAAACCTACGACATCTGCCAATTGGTGATAGGTATGATGCAGTGAATGTCGTAACGGTTGATACGATTGTGAGAAACCATTTGGGTACAGCTAAAGACTTGTTATTAATTGATACATGTGCTGGTAAGCCAGACAGTATTTGTCAAATTGCGATGATGTGCCATTGTTTATTGGTCCCCGTATCTATCAACTGGGGTGATATTCGTCCAACAAGAGATTTTATTGAAGAAATACAAGATCGAAAAGATTCTTCACGTGCTATAACTCCACACATAATAGTTGTTCCTAATCGTATTCCCTATCAACAACGCGACTATAGCAGTCTGAAAGAGGCATTAAGCGAACTGGATGTTGTAATTGCACCAGGTTTATCCGATCTGTCTATTGTACGACATCAAACAAAAAAGTTTTCCGGTATGGACCCAACTAAGGGGACGCGTTTTTACGAAGAAATAATTCATTTTGGTAATTTTATTACCGAATATATTCTTGGTGGCAAGCTTGATTCAATATATTCAAATAATAATGTTATAGAACTCAGACGATAAATTTTTTGCAGTTATTTCTCTTTTCCAATTTTATACTATATTCAAAAGTATAAAAATAAATTATTTTTCATATGAAACCAGTCGTATTCCATAAATTATTAGGCGAAAGACATTTTGCTAAAGTTCAACCTGCAACATTTGTCAATCTTACTCAAAGGTACAGAAATCAGGATGCTGCTAAAACAGTTTCTTTAGATAAGTTAACCAATGCAGAATGGAAATCTTATTTTGGTTTATTTGTTCCATTTCCGAATAGTTTTAACTCGCCATTAGCACTCTGTTACCATGGTCATCAATTTGGAAGTTACAATCCCTACATAGGAGATGGGAGAGGGTTTTTGTATGCGCAATTAATTGAAAATAGTACTAACCGCCTTATGGACTTAGGAACAAAGGGTTCTGGAAAAACTCCTTTTTCAAGAAGTGGAGATGGGAGGCTTACACTTAAAGGTGCATTCAGGGAAGTGCTAGCAAGCGAATATCTCATTGCCTTGGGTGTAAATACCTGCAAAATCCTGAGTGTATTTGAAACAGAAGAAAAATTGCAACGTCAGGATGAGCCATCCCCTGCAAGGGCTGCTGTTTTGGTAAGATTATCACATAGCCATATTAGGATTGGAAGTTTTCAGAGACTAGCATATTTGAAACAGCATGAAGAGATATTAAAACTCGCAAGATATGTTGTGAAGTATTATTATCCAAAACTTGACTATGATATTGCACCGAAAGAACTTTTAAAGCATCTTTTAAAATCTCTGGTTGAAAATGTCGCAGAAATGGTTGCGGGTTGGATGTCCAGTGGTTTTGTTCATGGTGTCTTAAACACAGATAACTTTAATTTGACAGGTGAATCTTTCGATTATGGACCTTGGCGTTTTCTTGTAAAAATGGACTATAATTTTACAGCTGCATATTTTGACCACGATGAAAGATATTCATATGGTAAACAACCTGAGGCAGCATTATGGGCTTTATGTAGATTTGCCGATTGCCTTGTGGAGTTTGTTTCTGAGAAAGAATTAGAAAAAGAGCTCTCTGAATTTTATCCCAAAATGCAGTCAGCATTATTTAAAAAGCTTTGTTGGCGGTTTGGTGTCTTACCACCTGCGGATATAAAAGAAGATGTTTTCATATCATTGTTTTTTAATGCAACTTCTAAGAGCAAAATTAATTTAGATTACCTTTTTCACAAATACTATGCCGGTTTTGAACCGAAAACATTACAAACAGAATCCAAGGAAATAATACCTTTTCTGAAAATATTGAGTGTGCAAAAGGCTCGTCAGGCATCTCGACCTGAATACTTTAGTCAATCTTTAGCTTCTAGCTTGTCAATTGGTGAAGTAGAAGATATCTGGTCTTGTATATCTGAGCGAGATGATTGGACGAAATTCGAAAAAAAAATTGAAATAATAAAAAAATACGCAAAAGCTCTTCGAGTTGAGTGAAATCAATTGTAAAGTCTGATTTATTTAAAACATGCTTTTTCTTAAAATATACTTGCGTCCAACCCTCTGTTGAAAACTGGGCGTAATACAAAATTACTTTCCATCCGCAGAACATGGGGAAGCGCAGATAGATGGGTTGCGTGAATGTTTCCAAAATCACTTACATCTTTTGCAGCTATTCTAAGTAAATAATCTTCCTGGCCTGCAATTAAAAAACATGCAAGTATTTGAGGTATTTTTTTTGCCTCATCCTCAAACTCTGACATCATTAAAGCAGACTGGCCTTTTAGTGTAATTCTAACTAGGACAAGAACGTCATGTCCAAGTTTTGATAAATTATATTCGGCATTGTAGGATTTGATAGTACCTGTGTTTTCTAATGAGGTTACTCTTCGAAGACATGCGGATGGAGATAGTCCTACTTTTTTTGCGAGGTCTAAATTTGTAATTCGCGCATCCTCTTGTAATGCAGAAAGAATTAATTTATCTATTTTGTCTATCTTACTCATTGATTTTTCTTTTATTTTCATGGTTTCGAGTATTTTTTAATTAAAAAGCGTACTTTTAATATAATTTACGTAATTGTATGAAGTTAGCAATCAATAATGAGCATTATTCTTGTTTTTGTAATTAATTTCATTCGGACCAGATAATTAACTATAAAATTGGCTACTTAATGGGGAGTTAATACCTACTTTTATGCTATTTTTCGTCAAAAGTAAGTATTTAAAACATTTTATTTAGAAGAAAACAATTTAGACTTGACCTAAATTACTCGATCTATCATAAACGCAACTGTTTACACCTCTGTATAATAGCGGTCGATGTTTTTATGAGGGGCCATAGCTCAGCTGGGAGAGCGCCTGCTTTGCAAGCAGGAGGTCGTCGGTTCGATCCCGTCTGGCTCCACCATTTTTATTAATTGGCTTTAAAAATGTTCAAGTTAAAAACCGTTTTTGATATTAGTTTATTGTGCACTCCTAGGGAGAATCAAATGGCAGTTCCAAAAAGTAAAATTACGAAATCGAAAAGAGATATGCGGCGCGCTCATGATGCTATAAAGAATGACGCATATATCGAAGATAAAGTGACAGGAGAGTTGCATCGTCCTCATCATATAGATTTGAAAACTGGCATGTATCGTGGCCGACAAATTTTAGAAACGAAGGACTAAACCTAAGCAATAGTATTTAGAAATATAGTTGGTGCATTTGGTAATATTTTATGACAGATAATAAACTCCCAATAAATCCAAAGCCTATTTTTAGCATAGGAGATATAGTCAAACACAGACTTTATCCTTTTAGGGGTGTAATTGTAGATGTGGATCCCGAATTTGATAATACTGATGAATGGTATGACGCTATACCTGAGGAAGTGAGACCCAAAAAAGAACAACCGTTTTATCATTTACTAGCCGAAAATTCCGATAGCTTTTACGCAGCCTATGTTAGCCAACAAAATCTTTTAACTGATAAGGAAAATGGACCAGTAAGCCATCCCGATATTGATGATATTTTTGACGGTATATCTGACGGGAAATATACTTTGAGGCGCGAAGCTTTTAACTAGTTAGCTATTAGCTCATATTATACCCTCGCGTTAATTTTATTCGTAAAGTATTCTTATATAGCAATTTTTATTTCAGAAAAAATTACTGGGATTTTTATGTATGACATTATGGGTTTTCTAATATTGCACTTAGTGCTAAAAATACAATAGTTAATCCAATTAATACGCTGATTTTTAGAAAATAATATTTAAATTTTTAGTAATTATATCACTTGAAATTTCATTAAAAAAAACCATCTTATAGATAAAAATATGACTTAATTTCTGAATAACTCGCATATGCATAAAGCTAACAAAGCTGAAGTGGAAATACATTAGATGGTTGCAACCGTTGAAACAATTAGTGCCGTTGAAGAAGCTACAGGTAAATATAAATACGGGTTTGTTACTGATATTGCTTCGGAAAAAGCTCCTAAGGGCCTTAACGAAGATATAATTAGATTTATTTCTGAGAAAAAAAGCGAGCCAGAATGGATGTTAAAGTGGAGGCTTAAAGCCTACAGGCACTGGTTAAAGATGCCCGAGCCAAACTGGTCAAAACTTTCAATAGAGCCCATTGACTATAATGATATTCATTATTACTCAGCTCCAAAATCTGCTGAAAAATTAAATTCAATAGCTGACGTGGATCCTGAATTAATAGCAACCTACGAAAAGCTTGGCATTCCGTTGAATGAGCAAAAAATGCTAGCAGGCGTCGCGGTTGATGCCGTTTTTGACTCTGTTTCAGTGGCTACAACTTTCAGGGAAGAGTTGAGTAAGGCGGGTGTTATATTTTGTCCCATATCTGAAGCTATTCAAAAATATCCTGAATTGGTTAAAAAATATCTTGGTTCAGTTATACCCGTGGCAGATAATTATTTCTCTGCATTGAATTGTGCAGTTTTTACTGATGGCTCATTCGTGTACGTCCCAAAAAATGTGAGATGTCCGCTGGAATTGTCTACTTATTTTAGAATAAATGAGCAAAATACGGGTCAGTTTGAACGTACTCTTATCATTGTTGAGGATGGTGGTTATGTCAGTTATCTTGAGGGATGCACGGCACCTCAAAGGGATGAAAATCAGCTTCATGCAGCAGTTGTTGAGCTAGTAGCTCTAACGGATGCAGAAATTAAGTATTCGACTGTACAAAATTGGTATCCTGGGGACGAAAATGGTAAAGGCGGAATTTATAATTTTGTTACAAAGCGAGGTTCATGTAGGGGTGACAGGTCAAAGATAAGTTGGACCCAAGTTGAAACTGGTTCAGCTATAACATGGAAGTATCCCTCATGTGTTCTTAGGGGCAAGAACTCTGTTGGAGAGTTTTATTCTGTCGCAGTTACAAACGGAGCGCAGCAAGCTGACACTGGAACAAAGATGATACATTTGGGCGAAGGAAGTAAATCCACTATTATTTCCAAGGGAATTTCTGCAGGAAAATCCCAGAATACTTATCGAGGTCTAGTTGAGATTAACAGAGGAGCAGAATCAGCCCGAAATTTTACCCAATGTGACTCATTGTTAGTGGGCCAGTTATGCGGCGCTCATACCGTGCCATATATCGTCTCTCGCAACCCAAGTGGAAAAATTGAGCATGAGGCAACCACTTCTCGTATTTCTGAGGAACAACTTTTCTACTGTTTACAAAGAGGTATTTCTGAAGAAGATGCTGTTTCTCTTATAGTCAACGGTTTTTGTAAGGAAGTAATGAAAGAACTTCCTATGGAATTTGCGGTAGAAGCACAAAAACTAATTGGAATATCTCTAGAAGGGTCGGTAGGTTAAAATGTCAATTTTGGAAATAAGGGGGCTAAAAGCTTCTGTTGATGGCAATGAAATACTGCATGGCATTGATCTAATTGTAAACCCTGGTGAGGTTCATGCTATTATGGGCCCAAATGGGTCAGGTAAAAGTACTCTTTCTTATGTTTTGTCGGGAAGAGCAGGCTATGAGATAACCGGCGGTGATATTTTACTAAACGGCAATTCTATTATTGATATGGAAGCTGATGTACGCGCACGCTTAGGCCTTTTCCTTGCCTTTCAATATCCAGTTGAATTGCCAGGGGTATCAGGAATGTCATTTTTGAGGGCTGCAATAAATGCGCGTCTTCGTGAAGAAAACCAGGAGGAAGTTGATCAACTTGCTTTTGTTAAGATGGTAAGGGCCGAGGCTAAAAAATTAGGAATATCAGACGAAATGTTAAAGCGTGCCGTAAATGTGGGTTTTTCAGGAGGCGAAAAAAAGAGATATGAGATCCTTCAGATGGCATTGCTAAAACCAATTATGGCTATTCTTGATGAGACGGACTCAGGCTTGGACGTAGATGCATTAAAAATAGTTTCAGAGGGCGTAAATTTGCTTCGCAATCCATATCGTTCAATGCTTGTAATCACGCATTACCAAAGGCTTTTATCACACATTATTCCTGATAAAGTCCATATCTTATCAAATGGGGTAATTGCGAAGTCGGGTGATAAAACACTTGCTTTACAGGTAGAAGAAAACGGTTATTCTGGGATTGACGATGCTGCCTGAGTTTTCGAAATATGAAGTGAAAAATAGCTGGCAGAGAGCGTATCTTGATAGTTTTATTGAAAAAGGTTGGCCTTCATCAAAAAACGAAGAATGGAAATTTACTTCTCTTTCTGGCTTGTTTGAAAAACCTTCTTTACTTGCTTCAAAACCGAAAGATGATACTCCCGTAAATAATGGTATTATTGGTGAAGAAGTTCATCGAATTGTTTTCAGAAATGGAATATTTGATGCTAAACTATCAGACGATGGAAGCTCTTATGTGGTTGTTACTAATTTGTTCGATGATGATGAGGCCTTACAAAGTCTAAATCAATCTCAACTAAACCATCATCCAATATTTAATCTCACACTTGGTGTAATGAAAACTGCCGTTCTGATAGATGTTAGCGTTGCTCCGGCAGATAAAATCCCTCTCATAGAGCTATCTTTTACCGGTGGTTTATTCCAACAGTCTGCGCATCCGGTGATTATGATACGGGTTGCAGAAGAAGCGAAAGTGAATATTTCAGAAACGCACTCTAGTAATAATTGCTTATCAGCACCAATAACCGTTATAGAGCTTGCAAATGGTGCAACTTGTGACCACCTAAGATGTCAAATTGATGAATTAAGCTGTTCTCACATCGGTTTAAATCTCGTAAATCAAAAATCAAGCTCTGATTACCACTATTTTTCATTATCAAGTGGTGGAAATATTTCCCGCTCAGAGACACATTTAAATTTGGACGGGGAAAAGGCGTCCTGCCATTTGTCTTCAATTTATCTTGGCTGCAAGGATCAGCATATGGATGTTACTACTAGGTTATATCATAACGTGGCTAACTGCAAATCAGAACAAATTATAAGAGGCGTATTAGACGATAGAGCTAGGGGTGTTTTTCAGGGCAAAATTAGGGTAGCTCCAAATGCACAAAATACGGATGGTCAACAAATGACCCGTGCTCTTTTATTATCACGGGAAACTGAAGCAGATACAAAGCCAGAATTGGAGATTTTTGCCGATGACGTAGTTTGTAGCCATGGTGCAACAATCGGAGAGATTGATGAGCATCAGTTATTTTATCTTGTTAGCAGAGGTATACCGGTTATGAAAGCGAGATCTATGTTGATAAACGCATTTTTGGCAGATACCCTCTCTCAAATTAGAGTTCCTCAGCTTGAAAAACAGGCTGAATTACATTTACACAACTGGGTTTCTACATCTAATCAATTGACTGCGCCGACTGCTTGATGGAATTAGCTATGAAAACTAAATTTGATTATAAAGGAATAAGGTCTGAATTTCCTTTTTTATCACGTAAAGTAAATGAAAAGCCAATCATATATCTTGATTCAGCGGCTTCATCACAAAAACCACAGAATGTTATCGACCAATTGGTAAAAACATACTCTCAAAGTTATTCTAATATTCATAGAGGTCTACATACATTATCTGAAGAGGCAACAAACTCGTATGAAGAAGTTCGGTTAAAAATAGCTCGCTTTATTAATGCTTACTCCAAAGAGGAGATAATATTCACAAGTGGCGCTACAATGTCAATTAATCTCATCGCCAATAGTTATGGTTTTAGTAAGTTAAAACCTAATGATGAAATTATCATAACTGTCGCTGAACATCACGCTAACATTATTCCTTGGCAGTTGTTATGTGAAAAGATTGGTGCAAAATTGATTGCCGTTCCAGTTGATAAAAACGGGAGCTTCCATTTAAGTGCTCTAAAGCAGCGGATAACTAAAAACACAAGAATAATATCCGTGCCACATGTTTCAAACGTACTTGGCACCGTTTTCCCAATAAAGGAAATTAGTGAAATTGCGCATGAAAACAGAGCAATTTGTGTGGTGGATGGGTGTCAGGGAGCTACTCATATGCCTGTTGATATACAAGATCTAAATTGCGATTTTTATGTTTTCTCTGGTCACAAGCTCTATGGACCAAGTGGTATTGGCGTTTGTTGGGGTAGGGCTGAAATATTGGCAGATATGCCCCCTTTCCTTGGTGGCGGTGATATGATTGATAATGTAGAGATTGAAAGTTCGACTTTTGCAATCCCTCCATCACGATTTGAAGCAGGAACTCCTCCTATAGCAGAATGTATTGCACTTGGTGCTGCGGTGGATTTTGTGACAAAAATTGGAATGAAGAATATTGAAAATCATGAAAAATCTGTGTTGTCTTATGGTCATCAAAGATTAGCAAGTGTTAAAGGACTATCATTTGTTGGGACTTCACCAAATAAGTCTGGAGTAATATCATTCACCCTGAAATCTGCGCACCCCCATGATATTTCTACTTTAATTGATCAAGATGGTGTCGCTATTCGTGCCGGGCACCATTGTGCACAGCCATTGATGAAGTTTTTAAATCTAAATTCAACCGCAAGAGCTTCTGTTGCAATTTATACTGAGCCTGAGGATTTTGACGCACTTGCTATCTCGCTTGAAAAAGTAAATCGTATTTTTGGAGCTTGAAATGCCCAACTATAAAAAGTCTTTGCAAAAAGATGATCTTTCTTTGAAGGATTTTATGCCAGATACCTCTAGTGGGTATATTGCTACCGCGGGCTCGAGTTTAAAGACGCAAGATAAAAAAATTGATGAGATAGAAATTATTGGTAAATTAATGGAGGTTAAAGACCCAGAAATACCAGTGAATATCTATGATTTAGGACTTATATATGGAATTAAGTGTTATGAGGGAGGAGATGTTGATATAACTATGTCTCTTACTGCGCCTGGCTGTCCTGTGGCCGGTGAAATGCCAGGACAGGTCGCTAGAAAAGTAGCTACATTAGATAATGTGGGTGTTGTGCGAGTAACGCTTGTGTGGGACCCACCATGGACACCAGAGAGAATGAGCGAAGATGCAAAGCTGGCGCTGGATTATAGTTTTTGATATTATATTTTATGAGGTTAAATTAAATGCTTTTTGATAAAGGTACACCTATTATAAAAATAACAGAAAAAGCTTCCGCACGAGTGCAAGAGATTATAAAAAATGCAAGTAGCGAGGTTATTGGTTTAAGGATAGGTATTAAAACGGCGGGCTGCTCTGGTCTTCAATATAACATTGAGTTTGCAAAAGAGCAGAAAGCATTTGAAGATGCAATAGACGTAAATGGCATCCGTATTTTTATTGACCCGTCTGCAGTTATGTTTTTAGTTGGGTCTGAAATGGACTGGAAAGAGGATAAGTTTAGTTCGTCATTCGTTTTCAATAACCCAAATGAGACAGCTAAATGCGGTTGTGGTGAGAGCTTTTCGGTAAGCTGATGGCTGGTAGTTCATCTTTTGCTTATTCGAAAGAGGCTGCAAAAAAAAACTTTATTTCTTTTTACGAATTACTATCTATTGTTTTAAATTATATTTCACCAAGAGGCGATAAACAATTAAGACTGCGCCTGATAGGATTAATTGTTGCTCTGATACTATCTAAAATATGTGCAGCGCTTATTCCCATTTTTTATGGTGCTGCAGTGGATGCATTAGCTCCCTTAAACATTGAAGCTGGCATTAGCTTTTCAATGGGATTATTGATGATATTAATCGGTGGATATGCGATAGCTCGTGTTGGGGAGACAATTTTTGCAGAACTAAAAGAGTTCCTATTTATAAAATTTGCTTCCAAAGCTGTTCGATTGGCTGCCTTAAATGCATTCGACCATCTGCATAAGCTATCACTACAATTTCATTTAGATAGACAAACAGGGGGGACATCACGTTCTATCGACCGAGGTGCTAAAGCAATGACTTTACTTCTTTCGACTGGAATATTTGAAGTTGTTCCATTGATAGTAGAGCTTTTTTTTATATGTGGAGTTTTGTGGGTTTTATTTGGCTACGAATTTGCTCTGGTCACCTTTTTTACGGTCATTTCTTACTCATATTTTACGATAAAAACAACAGAGTGGAGAATTAAATTTAGAAAAAAGATGAATAAAGCAGATGAAGTTGCAGCTACAAAGGTAGTCGACTCACTTCTAAATTTTGAAACTGTAAAATACTTTAATGCTGAGAAGTCTGAGTGCAATAATTATGAAAAAGCATTACGTATTTATGAAAAAGCATTTATCTCCTCTAGAACTTCGTTAACAATTGTGAATATTGGGCAAGGGATAATTGTTGCTCTCGGCCTTGTTGCCTTGCTGGCTATATCAGGTAGAGAAATACAGCGAGGAAGTATGAGTGTTGGAGATTTTGTTGTAGTTCATACATATATTATTCAGTTGGCAATGCCTTTACAGTTTCTTGGGTGGACATATAGAGAAATAAGACAATCAGTAATAGATCTTGAACAAATGTTTAGATTGCTTAAACAGAAGCCTGATGTAAAAGATGTGTCTAATGCTTCAGCGCTTAAACTCGATAAGGGAGAAATCAAATTTGAAAATGTGTGCTTTTCGTATGGGAGAGGTAAAATTCTTGACCAGGTAAGTTTCACTGTTCAATCTGGCCACAGAGTAGCTTTAGTGGGTCCTAGCGGTAGCGGAAAATCAACAATATCAAGACTATTATTTCGATTTTATGACCCCCAAAAAGGCAAGATATTAATTGATGGTCAAGATATTAGTCTGGTTAGCCAAGATAGTTTGCGTGCGGCTATTGGAATGGTGCCTCAGGATACGGTAATGTTTAATGCTTCGATCGGTTACAATATTGGATATGGGCGTGCTAATGCAACTATACAGGAGATTGAAAAAGTATCCAAGTTAGCTTCTATTGACAACTTTATAAATAATCTTCCTGATAGATATGATACACTTGTAGGAGAACGCGGACTAAAATTATCTGGAGGTGAAAAACAGCGAGTTGCGATTGCAAGGGCTATACTAAAGAATCCAGTGATATTTCTTTTTGATGAGGCCACTTCAGCTTTAGATAGTAGAACGGAAAAAGAAATTCAGGCCGCATTGAATAATATTTCATATAATCAGACGACATTGGTTATTGCTCATAGATTATCTACAATCGTGGATTGTGATAAGATCTTAGTTATCAATCAAGGTAAAGTTGAAGAAACTGGTACACATCAAGAATTACTTTATGCTGACGGATTATATGCTGCAATGTGGAGGCGGCAATCGCGTGGTTTTTTAAAACAGAATTAAAATACTTAAATACAAAAAAAAATGATTGACATCCAAGCTAAGGCTTTGCAAATGGAACAGGAATTCTGGGTAAATAGTACTTTAGGTTCTGTACGAGCGTGGAAAATTAGGCGAAAAGGGTCTTTGCACCGTATCGTTATTTTCATAGGGCTTGGTGAATTTTGTGAAAAATATGCAGGCGTTATATCATTCTTAACCGAACAGGCATGTGAGATAATAATATTTGACTGGCCAGGTCTTGGTTTATCAGGAGCATTTGGTAAACCCTCATCAACAAGTCATAGCTCTGATTTTGATAAATTAATGCAGGCGGGAGTTGATGTTATTGAGACGGCTGGTTGGAAAAATAAATCATTTTACGTGATTGGGCATTCTTTGGGTGGACACATGGCATTTCGTTTGGCAGGGTTGCAAAAATTTCAAATAGCTGGGATCATAGCATTATCGCCTATGATGCTACCTAAAATAAGTCCATTATTTCCGATTTATATGCTTGCCAACTTAATTTCAATAATGGGATTTAGCCAATACTTAATACCAAAAACAGGCCAAAATACACTTCTCAATACACGCAAATTTAGTTCTAATAATTTATTAAGTCGGAACCAAAACGCTATTGAAAATGTAATAAATTTAATTAATAAGAATCCATCACTTGCACGTTCTGGTGTGAGTTTTGGTTGGCTATCCTCTGCGCTTCATTCATGTTATAAAACAACACTTAATCCTGTTTTTCTAAAGGCTATTAAGCCCCCTGTGATTATATTGGCAGGAAGTGATGATAAGTTGGTAAGCATGAAAGCGATAAAAAAAGCACTAGGGTTTTTGCAGAATGGTCAATTGATTTTTTTCAATGAGTCGAGGCATGAGTTATATATTGAATTACCGTATGTAATTGAGCAAGTCAAAAACTGCATAATAGGTTTTATAAGAAATACAAGAAGATAAAATCACAAATTTGACAGGATTAAACTAAGAATTGCTCGCGAATACTCCTTTCAGCAAGTGAAGTTCCAGCATCAAACAATAAACGGAGTACAATATTATTTTCCTGATTAATAGTTACATCTGCAATATCACGAACCTCTAGATTATCTGCTGTCACAGATTGAGGCCTAAATTCAGGATTTATTACTTTAATATTTACTGTTGATGAAGAGGGCAATAATGCGCCTTGCCATCTTCGAGGTCTAAAAGGAGATATTGGTGTTAATGCTAATAGTTTAGCCTCTATAGGAATAATAGGGCCATTAGCTGATAAATTATATGCTGTTGACCCTGCCGGTGTTGCTACCATTAAACCATCACATATAAGTTGTTCTAGTTCTATCTTGTTATTAATAGTTATTTGGCAATGTGCAGCATTATGTGTCTGTCGTAAAAGCGATATCTCATTAATTGCGAGTGCAGAAGTTTTTTCTCCATTAAGTGTTTGTGCCTGCATCAATATTGGATGGATTGTTGCTGTTTCGGCTTTTTGTATTCTTTCAATTAAGTCAGTATGCTTGTACTCATTCATTAAAAAACCGATATGACCACAATTTATTCCAAATACGGGAATTTCATACTCGATTGATTCTTTTAGACAGGAAAGCATCTGTCCATCGCCACCAAGCGCGATAATTACATCTGAGTCTTCAATAGCATTTTGATTATATCTATCAATTAACTCACTGAATAGCTTTTTTGCTTGTTTGTGTTTTGAGGATTTAAAATGTAATTTCATAATATAAACCTAAATCATACTCTTTAATTTAGCTTAAGAAAATCGTAAAAACAAATAACAACTTAAAATAAAGTTTAATTTGAAAAGAGAACCTGGATGCCCAAACAAAATCTCTATATTGGTCCAAATGTAAATCAGCCAGGTCTTACTACTGAATTGATAGGAAAAGATGCCAATGGTCAATCTGTGCAGCTTCCAGTAGTGACTGAAAAAGCTATTACTATCTTTTTAAATAATCAAGAGATTGTTACAGCCATGACCATTGGGGATTATTTGGAAGAGCTAGCCATTGGTTTTTTATTTAATCAGAGCATGATAACTGCTGATGATAAAATTGAACAAATAGACTATGATGAAGATTTATCTGTAATTGTTGTACGAACGGAAAAAAAAACGAATTTTGAGAAAAAATTACAGTCTAAAATACGCACTAGTGGCTGCGCACAAGGGACTATTTATGATGATATGTTTGATAAATTTGAAACTATAATGCTTCCGAGAGAATTAAAAATTTCTGTATCTCAAATAATTAGTCTCTCAAAAAAAATTAATACAACACCTAGTCTTTATTTAAAAGCAGGTGCAATACATGGTTGTGTGCTGGCAACTGTTTATGAGCCGTTAATATATATGGAGGATATAGGCCGTCACAATGCTGTAGATAAGATATCTGGCGTAATGTTTCTTAAAAATATCAAACCTAAGAATAAAGTTTTTTATACAACAGGAAGACTTACGTCAGAGATGGTTTTAAAAACAGTAATCATGGGCTTGCCCATATTGATTTCACGGTCAGGTTTTACGGAAGCGGGTGTCTCTCTGGCGAGAAGGGCAGGTTTAACGCTTATTGGAAGAGCAAGAGGAGGTAGGTTTATTGCCTTATCTGGTGAAGAGCGAATTATTTTTGACTCAGATAAGTTAAGTAACCAGGCCATTTCTGATGAACGCTCTGCACAAGGCCAATTTAATAATGAGTCCAAACTATAATGATAGATCAAATAATTATCGGTTTTTTAGCGGGGGGGCTCGCGAGGCGTTTAGGCGGTATTGATAAATGTTTTATTCCAATAGCAAACAAAACCATATTAGATTGGCAATTAGAAAAAACCAGTCAATTTCCAAATAGAATATTAAATGCTAACGGGGATTTAAAAAGATTTTCTCGCTTTAAGTTGACTGTAATACCTGACATTTACGACGGGTATTTCGGGCCATTATGCGGTATTTTATCTATAATGAAATATAGTCAAAAGCACTATCCTTCAGCCAAATGGTTATTATCTTGTGCTACAGATGTTCCGTTCATCCCTCCTAATTTAGGAGAAAGGCTGTTTGAACATGCTGCTACAGCAGATACAAATATTGTAATGGCCACCAGTAACGGCAGAAGGCACCCAGTTTTTTCTTTGTGGCAATTAGAGTTGTCAGAAAGATTAGAAAAAGCGTTAATGAATAATGAAATTCGAAAAATTGAATCATTTACAGCAGACTTTAATACAATTCATGTAGATTTCTCTGAAAATCCAGACCCATTTTTTAATGTTAATACAAAACAAGATATTTTATACGCCAATGAAATTGCACATACACTTAAATAACCTCAATCAAACTTCTCGCTTTTATAAGCAGAGTTGATTAGATATATCTCTTATAATGTAGCCTTATTATCAGACGGGTATTTTCCATATGGTTGAAAAAATGATAACACCTGACATAAACAATATGTTTTCAACTTATCACGCCGCACTTACAAAATTAGAAATTGGATTAGATGAACGTTTTGAACAATCTGTAAATGTTATTTCTCAAACAGGTCAGCATGTAATTATCTGCGGTATGGGAAAGTCAGGGTTAGTAGGACGAAAGATAGCCGCCACATTATCCTCCACGGGTACTGCCGCTCTTTTTCTACATCCAGCCGAGGCCATTCACGGCGATTTAGGGATGGTCCGAGAAAAAAGTGTTGTTATATTAATTTCTCATTCCGGTGAAACAGAAGAGGTTGTCAAACTGCTACCAGCCTTAAGGAGGCTAGATACAAAAATTATTGCATTAGTAGGCTCCCTTGATTCAACTCTTGCTAAATCATCAAATATTGTTCTTGATGCCTCAATCGATAAAGAGGCTTGTCCATTGAATCTAGCGCCTACAACATCAACATTAACAACTCTTGTTATGGGTGATGCGCTTGCAATAGCATTAATGAACCGTTCTGGTTTTAAGCCCGAAGATTTTGCAGCCAATCATCCTGGCGGTATGCTTGGCATGAGATTGCTCTCTCGTGTTAAAGACAGAATGGTTCAAAAAGAACTACCATTAGTGAAACCTAATATGCCAATGTCTGAGGTTATCGTCAGAATGACCGAAGCTAGATTAGGATTAGCGCTTGTTCATAAAGATAATTTATTGAGGGGTATAATTACAGATGGTGATCTGAGGCGGATGCTTGTTCTTGGAACTAATCTCTCATCCACGCTTGCGGGTGATGTGATGAACGAGTCCCCTCTCACCATTAGAGAAGAAGAAATGATGGTTGTTGCTGAGGAGAAAATGCTTGAGGCACGTGTCCAGAGCCTTGTGGTTGTGGACAAAAAAGGACATATAAATGGTGTGGTACAGATTTACTGATTATGAATAAACTATCCGATTTTGACTATTTCTTGCCAGCTGATTTAATTGCCCAAAGCCCTTTGAATCCAAGAGATCAAGCAAGACTGTTGCATATTTCTAGTAACGGTTTGAATGAACATTTAATATGTCACCTCCCTTCCATATTAAGGGAAGGGGATTTACTTATAGTAAATGATACTAAAGTCATACCTGCTCAGCTATATGGTAAAATCAATGATAAAAGCATTGGTTTCACACTACACAAACAAAAATCTGTGGACCGCTGGCTTGCTTTTGCCAAGCCTGCAAAAAGATGTATTAAAGGATCCACAGCTGTTTTTGGAGATGGGTTTGAAGCACGTGTAGTTGAGAGATATGCTGCAGGTGAAATAGAACTCGAATTTAATTGCAGTGATATTGAACTAAAACGGATGATTGAAATATACGGGAAAATGCCATTGCCGCCTTATATTAAGCGTAGCCGTGATGGCGACAAAGCTGATTTTTTAAATTATCAAACACTCTTCGCAAAAAAGGCTGGTGCTGTAGCAGCACCAACGGCAGGTTTGCATTTTACGCCTGCATTAAGACAGTCTATTATTGACTCAGGGTCTGAATTTGTAACCATTACATTGCATGTGGGTGGGGGAACATTTCTTCCTGTAAAATCTGAGAATTTAACAGATCATAAAATGCATAGTGAGTGGGGTGAGGTAAAACCTGAAATTGCTGCTAGAATAAATGAGACGAAACATAAAAATGGCAGGATAATTTGCATTGGAACTACGAGCTTGCGAATTGTAGAGGCTGTTTGGGCAAAATTTGGGAAGATGCAAGCTTTTAAGGGAGATATAGATTTATTTATTACTCCTGGATATTCGTTTAACGTTGCAGACCTATTACTTACAAATTTTCATTTGCCAAAATCGACGTTGTTAATGTTAGTTAGTGCATTTGCAGGTTTCAATGAGATTAAAGATGCCTATCAGTATGCCATAAAAAATCAATATAGGTTTTTCAGCTATGGTGATGCATGTTTAATAGAAAAAAAGTAGAATAGGAGAGTTATGCAAACAAAATTCAACTTTGAGCTGATCAATCAAGATGAAGGAGCAAGGTTGGGGATTTTGACTACTGCCTTTGGACATATTGATACGCCAGCATTTATGCCAGTTGGAACGGCAGCAACTGTTAAAGGAATGATGCCTGAGGCAGTCGCCGAAACTGGAGCGCAAATTATACTGTCAAATACATATCATTTAATGTTACGTCCAGGTCCAGATAGGGTAAAACATCTTGGTGGTGTCCGAAAAATGATGAACTGGAAGGGACCGCTTTTAACTGATTCTGGTGGTTTTCAAGTAATGTCCCTTGGCCCTCTGAGAAAAATAGATGAAAATGGGGTCACATTTAAAAGTCACCTTGACGGAAGCCCTCATTTATTGACCCCTGAAATATCTACAGAAATTCAACATAAGCTTGACGCCACTATAACTATGGTTTTTGATGAGTGTACACCTTATCCCGCAACAAAATCGCAAGCCGCTGACTCTATGGAATTATCTATGCGGTGGGCAGCCCGATCACGAAAAGCCTTCATAGAAAGAAAAGGTTACGGACAGTTTGGTATAGTACAAGGCTCGGTATATCCAGATCTGCGATTGCAAAGCGTTCAAAGACTAAATGAAATTGGCTTTGAAGGTTATGCCATAGGTGGTCTGGCAGTTGGTGAAGGCCAGGAGTTAATGTTCGAAACTTTGAAAGTTACAACGCCTTACATGAAGATTGGACAACCGCGTTATTTAATGGGAGTTGGAAAACCAGCAGATATTGTAGGTGCTGTATTATCAGGTGTTGATATGTTTGATTGTGTTCTGCCAACAAGATCTGGTAGAACAGGTCAAGCATTCACCAGATATGGAACCGTAAATATAAGAAATGCCCGGCACGCAGATGATTTGAGACCATTAGATGAGAATTGTTCTTGCCCTGCCTGTAATAATTATAGCCGCGGATATTTGCATCACCTTTTTAAATCAGATGAGATACAAGGTTTAACTTTACTGACCTGGCATAATTTGACCTATTATCAGGATTTGATGCGTGCTATACGAAAGGCCATCAAAGAGAGGCAATATAACACTTTCGTTTCTAATTTTTACAGAGAACAAACTCAGGGCGATATCCCTAAGATTTAACCCCATATCTTTAATTTTAAACTATGAAGAAAAGAAATCTATTTTTTATTGTTAACGAATATAATCAGAAATTGAATTATTAAATTAAGACATAGTTGATGAACTCAAATATTTACCAATGGCTAGAAAAAAAAGCAAACCTATATGAATTTGATGAAGTAAGTATTACAGACACAAATTTATCAGTTGATACACAAAATCATCTTCTTAACTTTTTAGAATTTGGTTATCATGGTGAAATGAAATGGTTGGAAGAGTCTGTCGAGAAGCGCCTTTCACCAAAAAAAATGTGGCAAAATGCAGAGAGTGCGATAATTTTTGCTAAAAATTATGGCCCTGAATATAATCCTATCGGGGATATTTCCAAAATAAAATCTGGTAATATCTCTGTTTATGCACGTTCGAAAGATTATCATTCAGTTATGAAAGGGAGATTAAAACAAATTGCCAGTCAGTTTGTTTCTAAATTTCAAGGTAGTGTTAAAGTCTTTGTTGACACAGCACCTCTTATGGAAAAACCGTTAGCAGTTAAGTCTGGCATAGGATGGCAGGGAAAACATACCAATCTCGTCTCTAAAAAATTTGGGTCATGGTTATTTTTAGGGGTAATATTAACAGATGTAATTCTACCCACAAACGGGGTCTCTGAGGATTTTTGTGGGACTTGTCGGAAATGTTTAGATATTTGTCCTACAAATGCTTTCCCAAGCCCCTATAAACTAGATGCTCGGCGATGTATCTCCTATCTTACAATTGAATTTGATGGTATCATTGAAACTGAATTTCGCAAACAAATTGGTAATCGTATTTTCGGATGCGATGATTGTCTGGCTATTTGTCCTTGGAATAAATTTGCACAAAAAGCATCTGATACAAGAATGCAATTAGGACAAAAACCTGGTTTGTTACCACTAAGCAAATTGTTAGCTTTATCGGACTCAGATTTTAGAATTCTATTTTCTGGAACACCGGTTCGCAGAGCTGGGTATAAAAAGTTTATTCGTAATTGTCTAATTGCGGCTGGTAATTCAAACGATATAACACTTATCCCATTAATAATTGGATATTTAGATGATGAAACACTGTTTGTACAGGCACTAGCAATCTGGGCACTAAGGCAACTATGTGAAGAAGATGAATTTCAGCGTTTAAAAAATGACCGCAATCATAGCCATAAAGAGCTTGTAAAAGAATGGAAAACAAATAAGTAAAAAGGGAATCTGAAATAGATTACCTTTTTTAAATGCTTAAATTTAATTCAAAAAATATTAGAGAACTGTTTACAGCGACCAATATAAATTTTTATGAAGGCTTATTCTTTTTTAAACTCGTTTGATTCATTTCTGAGATCCGAAATCTTGTCTAATTTCCATAGCATTGGGAATTTAAATATTCCGCTTATGCATATAATTAAACCTAATATCCCACCTATAATAGTAGCACCAATAGGTCCAACTGCTGTTGCCACCATGCCGGCTCTAAATTCGCCAAGTTGATTCGAAGATGCCGTGCTGGTAGCGAATATAGCACTCACTCTTCCTCGGACTGCATCTGGCGTTATGGTTTGAGCAAGCGTAAATCTTATATTTACACTAAGCATGTCGGTGGCACCATAAATAAATAATGCAACAAGACTAAGCCAAAAAATGTCAGATAACCCAAAAACTAAAACGGATAGTGAACATATTCCAAAGGCTGCAAAAAGCAACTTACCACAATGTCGTAGTGGGCCTATGTTAGATAATAAGATACCTGTAATAACAGCTCCAATAGCTGGCATTCCGCGCATTAACCCCAGACCGTTTGGTCCAACATTCAGTATGTCAGCTGCATAAATTGGAAGTAACGCTTCAACGCTACCGAGAAGTACAATAAAAAGGTCAAGAAGGATAATAGCAAGTAAAATCTTTTTCTTAGCAACAAATTTTATTCCACTAAGAAAGGGTTTTAGACCAAACTCAGCTGGTGTATGAATTTTAAACATTGGTAAGAAGAGGTAGGCTAGGAATGATATAAGTACAATTATTATACATATCCCATAAATATAACGGTCTGTCAGCGCGATTAACAAACCAGCTATTAGCGGTCCTGTTGTTTTCGCAAGATTGCTAACCGTGGACGTTATGGCTACTGCTTTTTCTAAATTTTCTTTAGATACGATATTTGGAAGCAAAGCGTGCTCTGAAGGTATTTGAAATGCGCGAGCAACGCCGTGCACGAGAAGCATAAGAAAAACTAATAAAATTGGAATGCTATCAAACAGCATAGCGATAAAAATACCAGTAAAGGCAACAAATTCTATCACAGTACAAATGAGTAAAATATATTTCCTCTGAAACCTATCAATAACAACTCCGGTTATTATAAAGAAAGCAAATGTTGGTAAAATCTGCATCAAACCAATGAGAGCTAGATAAATAGGTTCTTTTGTTTCCAGATATATATGCCAACCTAGTGCAACAGATAGCATAACTCCAGCCATCCATATTGACACCCGACCAATTAAGAACGCAATGAAATAGCGTTCAATCATTTAAATCACATTAGTGTTCATAGTATTAAAATCTGATATCTAGTCTTATCTGATGCCAACAAATTATAAATAAATAACTTTCGATGAGCACTATTTTAAGAGGCCCTAAATTGTTGTGACTATTTTAAA
The DNA here is from genome assembly GCA_902520885.1 of uncultured SAR116 cluster alpha proteobacterium. GTDB lineage: Bacteria > Pseudomonadota > Alphaproteobacteria > Puniceispirillales > Puniceispirillaceae > UBA5951. The sequence goes on along the minus strand of CABYPW010000008.1, from coordinate 38,798 downwards.
ACAACACCAAAAATTCAAAAGTTTTCTATTTAGTTAAAATGAATCAAAAAGGAAGTTCACCAATAATTCTTATAGCATCATATATTTAAGAATAAATTATTTTTTTGGACTCATACGAATTTATTCAGACACTTAAGGGTGCTACGAAGAAGAAAATATTCCAATCTCGTTGCCTAAAATATAGGGGCATTTAAAATTAATCCTGATGATAAAAGTATTTACCCTAATGATGTTTCATATTCATGTTTGCGCTGAAGGTAAACTTTTTCTGATAAAGCATGCCAACTCATACATTCTTCGTGAGGAGAACGTCCGCATACACATTTACGTTTTTCTTTTTTTTCAATTTCTTCAGGTCTATTACAGTTGCAAACGCTTACGTTACGCATGCATATACAGCTTAATTCTTTACCCATCTCTAAACAACCTTCTATAACAGTTAATTAAATGAAATTTATATATTTTTTACGTTGATAGAGCATTATCGGTTTTAAATATTTTTTTGATTTATCTGGAGCGGCTGACCAGGTTCGAACTGGCCCTAAGAGCTTGGAAGGCTCTTGTGCTACCACTACACCACAGCCGCTTAATTTAAAAACATCAAAGTTAAACTACAAATAGTCATACCTTATTATATTAAAGTTGTTAACTTATTTATTTTTTCACACGTTAATTTCAAATAACACCCAATTTTACAGGAATGTTAAACATCTATCCAGCCAGCTAAATTTTCTTTAACAAGGGCATAAATTAAATTCATGCCAAACGTACTATCATTTAAGCAAGGGACATAGGAAAAATCATTACCGCCAGCTTCTGTATAGATTTCTTTTCCTTCCATTGCCAACTCTTCAAGTGTTTCAAGACAATCGGCAGAAAATCCTGGTGCCATTATTGCTAAGGATTTGGTATTAGCTTTGCCTAATTTATAAAGAGTCTCATCTGTATAAGGCTTGATCCAAGGTTCTTTTCCAAAGCGGGATTGAAATGTCACAGATAGCCTTTCAGATGGCCAATCTAGTTTTTCACGAACCAGTCGTGCTGTTTTCATACAATGACAGTGATAGGGGTCGCCTAATGTAAAATATCGCTCTGGAATGCCATGGAAAGATAGCATTAAGTGTTCCGGAGGTTGTGTATGAAGAAAGTGCCTTTGAAAAGATTGTGCTAAGGAGTCAATATATACTTCATGATCATGCCATGGAGGAACAGTTCTGATAGCAGGTTGCCATCGTTGCTTTAATGCCCATTTATAAACTTCATCGTTTACAGTGGCTGTTGTAGCGGCGGCATATTGTGGATACATTGGTAGTATTAAAAATTGACTACAACCCTTTGATTTTAAGTCTGTAAGTTGGTCGGGAATTGATGGATTTCCATACCGCATCGCCCATGCAATCTCAAGATTGGAAATATTTTTATATGTCTTTGCCAGGTGTTCTGCTTGCAGTCTCGTAGTTTTTCGCAAGGGACTGCCATCTAAGTCATCTTTTATCCAAACTCTATCGTAGGCCTCCCCTGATTTTTTTGGACGTGTATTCAAAATTATTCCATTTAAAATTATCCACCATAATAATCTCGGTGCTTCTACTACCCGCTTGTCTGATAAAAACTGTTTAAGATAACGACGCATTGATTTTTTGTCTGTTGCATCGGGGGTACCAAGATTAACAAGCAATAGGCCAGTTTTTGCAACTGGTGAAAATGAAGGATGGTCATCGGGTATTGGTTTTAGACTCATAAAAAAGCTCTGAAAGTAATAATCAAAGATTAAGTTTATATACTAAGCTGATAAAGCCTGATTATTTACATTTGCTGAGACTAATGAAGGCGGCTTTATTTCTTTAAAAGTCTGGGATAATGCAATTACAAGGTCATCTATCATCTTGTCACTGTGCAACGGCCCTGGGGTTATGCGAAGCCTCTCTGTTCCTTTTGGAACAGTTGGAAAGTTTATCGGTTGAATGTAAAATCCATATTTCTCAAGCAAAATTTTACTGATTTGCGAGCACTTGGCGGCATCTCCAACCATTACTGGCACGATATGAGTGTTTCCAGTTAAAAAAGGCATACCATATTCATAAAGTCTTTTCTTTAGTTGTTTAGATTGACGTTGCTGTGCATTTCTCTCAATTTGACTTTGACGTAAGTGTTGAACAGAACTGAGTGCAGCAGCAGCAAGAGCTGGGGGCATAGCTGTTGTAAAGATAAAGCCAGAGCCATATCCTCGCACTGCATCACAAATGGCATCACTGGCAGCTATATATCCCCCCATAGCACCAAAAGCTTTCCCGAGAGTGCCTTGCAAGATATCTATTTCTGATTCCAGTCCTTCTTGTTGCGCGATACCTCCGCCTTCACTTCCATACATGCCAACAGCGTGTACCTCGTCAAGGTAGGTCATGGCATTATATTTTTTTGCTAACTTTACAATTTCTAAAATAGGAGAGACATCTCCATCCATAGAATATACGGATTCGAATATAATTAATTTGTGACGACCAAAAGGTTGTGCCTTTAATAATGTCTCTAAATGTTCTGTGTCGTTATGGCGGAAAATAATTTTTTCAGCTCTACCATAACGTATACCAGAAATTATCGAGGCATGATTCATAGAGTCAGAAAAAATTACAGGATCATCCAATAACGATGAAATAGCACTTATACTCGCTTCATTTGCAACGTAGCCTGATGTAAATATAAGGGCACGTTCTTTGTTATGTAATGCGGCAAGTTCATTTTCCAAAGAGACAATGGTATGGCTAGTGCCTGAAATATTTCGTGTACCACCAGCGCCAGTTCCATGACTATTTACGGAGTCTGTCATAGCTTTTATAGATTTCTTATTTTGCCCCATCCCAAGATAATCATTAGAACACCAAATTATTACTTCTTTAGGTCCAAAATCGCTATGCCATATCGCGTGAGGATGCTCACCGGCTTTACGCTCTAGATTAGCAAAAACACGATATCTATTTTCTGCTTTTAATTGATTAACATGTTCTTTGAATAAGGATTGATAATTCAATTAATACTCCAACACTTTACTCGTTTACAATTCTAAAAACATTATACCATTATTTTTGTATATGTAACATTTTTAACTATTAATAGGCTAGTCCTTTTACCATGTGACAAAATGATGCGCGTGGGCTTAATTGTCTACTCTGCCACTTTTATCTTAGCAGCCGAAAATTTTAGCTCTGGTATTTTGCCAAATGGATCAAGTGCTGAGTTTGTAAGTAAATTTGCAGAAGCCTCTTCAAAGCAAAATGGGATGAAAACCATTCCCTCTGGCAAGCCAGGATCAAGACGTGCTGCAAGTGTGATTGAGCCCCGCCTTGTGGAAATGTGTAAAGGCGTTCCTGCATGACCGCCTATATTTCTCAAATTTTCTGGGTTTATGTGTATTTCTGCTGTAGGTTCGATGGTGTCTAAAACGGTAGACCGGCGTGTCATTGACCCTGTATGCCAGTGTTCAAGTAATCTTCCTGTGGATAAAATGAATGGAAAATCATCATCAGGCTCTTCAGCGGGTGGAAGAAACTCCGCAGGAGTGAATTTGCCTAAGCCTGATTTTGTTGGAAATGAGTCCGAAAAAAGTAGGTCTTGCCCAACAGAAAACTCATCTTTGCAAGGATAGGTTACAGCACCTTCACTTTCTAACCGTTTCCATGTAATCCCGTTCAGGGACGACATTACGACTCGCATTTCAGAAAAAATATCCTTTGGATGCTGGTAATTCCACTCAAGACCCATCCGTTTGGCTATTTCTTGAATAATCCAATAATCTTGTTTTGCATTTCCAGGTGGAGGTACAGCCTGTCTTCCAAGCTGTACTCTTCTATCTGTATTTGTAACAGTACCTGTTTTTTCAGGAAATGCCGAGGCAGGTAGTATTATATCCGCAAATGCAGCAGTTTCAGTAGGAAAAATATCCTGAACAACAAGACAATCGAGTTTTGCTAGCGCAGCCCTTACATGGTTCTGGTCAGGGTCTGACATTGCAGGATTTTCCCCCATAATATACATTGCTTTGATATTTCCATTGAATGCTGCATTAGTAATTTCAACAACTGTGAGGCCCTGCTCCTTTGGTAATGGAAATTGCCAGACAGCCTCATATTTACTTCTTACTTGTGGGTCAGATACAGATTGATAATCAGGTAAAAACATAGGAATAAGTCCTGCATCAGATGCCCCTTGAACGTTGTTTTGTCCCCGAAGTGGATGTAATCCAGAGCCTTTTTTACCAATATTACCTGTCAATAAAGCCAGAGAAATAAGACATCTAGAATTATCAGTTCCGTGAGTATGTTGGGATATGCCCATGCCCCAAAAAATTATACCAGCATTCGCTTGAGAGAATTTTCGGGCAACGAACCTTATATCTTCAGCAGCTATGCCACAGATTGGGGACATCGCTTCTGGGGTATAAAATTTAATGGTTTCTGAAAGTTGCTCAAAGCCTTCTGTATGGTTTTTTACATATTCGATATCATACAATTTTTCAAAAATAATTACATTTAAAATAGCATTCAAAAGAGACACATCACTACCAGGATTAAAATTAAGTGATTTTGTCGCGTATCTATCAAGTGCTTGGGCTCTTGGGTCAAGAACAAATAAATCTGCTCCTCTTTGTGCCGCATTTTTTATAAAAGTTGCAGCTACGGGGTGGTTCACTGCTGGGTTTGCTCCAATAACGATAATTGAATCTGCATATTCGACTTGGGAGAATGATGCTGTTACCGCTCCTGAGCCTATATTTTCAAGCAATGCTGCAACAGAAGAGGCATGACATAGCCGAGTGCAATGGTCTACATTATTAGTCTGAAAACCAGTACGAATTAATTTTTGAAAAATATAAGCCTCCTCATTAGTCCCTTTGGCAGACCCAAACCCGCTTAAAGAGGATGACCCAAAATTATTTTTAGCTTTAATAAAGCTTTCAGCTGCTTTATCGAGGGCTTCTTGCCAACTTGCTTCTCTGAAATGTGTAAGAGGATTGGAGGGGTCAAAGTTCTGCCAGTTTCTTTTTGGAACATCACTTCTTCTTATAAGAGGCTGGGTCAATCTTTGTTCGTTATGGATATAATCAAATCCATAGCGACCTTTGACACAAAGTCTACCTAAGTTTGCAGGGCCATTTCTACTTTCTACACTCACAATTTTATCTTCTTTAACCTGAAAGCTTAACTGACATCCGACACCGCAATAAGGGCACACAGAATTCACTGTTTTGTCAGGTATTACTGAGAGTTTCATTACACTATCATCCATAAGAGATTTTGGAAGTAATGCACCAGTAGGACAAGCTTGAACACATTCACCGCAGCCAACACAGGTGGAGGCGCCCATTTCATCATTAAAATCAAAGACGATATGGGCATCTGCTCCTCTGCCGGCCATTCCAATTACATCGTTTACTTGAACTTCACGGCAAGCACGAACACACAGACCACATTGAATACATGAATCCATATTTACCGCTATAGCAGGATGTGAGTTATCAGCTTTTACTCCTAATTTGCTTGGAAACCTGCTTTTTTCTAACCCATTAATTTCAGCTATTCTCCAGAAATGAGAATTGTGATCATGGGAGTCTTGTCTATCCGGTTGGTCCGAAAGCAATAGTTCAACTATAAGCTTTTGTGAATTTCTGACCCGTAATGAATTAGTGTTTATCACCATACCGTCAGTTATTCGTCGTTGGCATGAAGCAACCAGAGTTCGTTCGCCTTCAATCTCAACCATGCATGCACGACAATTTCCATCCGCTCTATAGCTATTTTCATTTCGGTAACATAAATGGGGAATTTCAACATTTTGTTGTTTAGCAACTTGCCAGATGGTCTGACCTACTTGCGCCTTGATTTTTTCGCCGTTAAGAAAAACAATTATTTCATCAATGACCACTGATTTATCATCCATCATCTAGTTTCTCCTAATTGACCCTCGTTTTCTTCTTTTTTTGAGATTGTTTTAAAAGAATGCTTGCAGTCTTCAGGAAAGAATCGCATGGCACAAATTAATGGATTTGAGGCCGCTTGCCCGAGACCACAAATGCTTGCATCTCTCATTACCGATGCAATCTCTGATAATAATTTGGGCTGATAATGAGGGGCATTCATAATGGAAACTGCTTTTTCAGTCCCCACACGGCATGGAGTGCATTGGCCGCAGGATTCATGTTTAAAAAAGTTCATCAGATTTTTCGCAATATCCCAAATGTTATCTTCCTCTGAGAGTATAACTACGGCATGACTTCCAACGAAGCAGCCATATTCAGCTAGCTCACCGCCAAAATCGAGCGCTATATCCGCCTTATTCGCAGGTAAAATTCCTCCTGACGCGCCACCTGGAAGATAAGCTTTAAAAATATGTCCTTCAGCCATGCCTCCACACTTTTCAATTAATTCATTTGCAGTAGTGCCCGCTGAAGCGACAACTAATCCAGGATTAGAAATTCTCCCAGAAACAGAATAAGTCCTATGTCCTGGATGAAATTTTGTGCCTAAATCGTTAAACCAATTCGTGCCAAATTTAAGAATTTCAGGAACCCAAAATAAGGTCTCTACGTTATTTACTAAAGTTGGGTGCCCAAAAATGCCTCTTTCTGCAACAAAGGGTGGTCTATGTCTAGGTAAACCACGTTTGCCTTCAATTGACTCAATCATTGCTGATTCTTCTCCACAAATATAGGCGCCAGCACCTCTCCTTAAATGTATCACTGTATGGTCAGCGATATCGGTAGTGCTGAGTTTTTGGAGCTCGATTCTTAGCATAAATAAAATTTCTGGGTATTCATCTCGGACATAAAGGTAACAATCAGAGATGCCAACTAATAAAGCTGCAATTAATATACCTTCAATTATTTGGTGTGGGCTCGTAGATAAATAGTGTCTATCTTTGAAAGTGCCTGGCTCTCCTTCATCGGCATTTACAGCCATAAGGCGGGGTCCTTTTTGCTGTTTTACAATTCTCCATTTTTTACCTGTAGGAAATCCGGCCCCTCCAAGGCCTTTGAGGGCTGATTTTTCTAGTTGCGTTAGCGCTAATTCATACTTATCGATATTATGTGAATTCTTCAATTTTCTAAGAATTTCATATCCGCCTGATTGTATGTAAGAGTCTAAGCCCAACACATTATCCAAAATATCTGATTTATTTTTTTCTTGAATAGCTTGGGAATGCTCAACCTTTTGCAATTTGGCTAAATCAATTTTTGGGATAACAAAGTGACCGTCTGCAGCAACGGGAGCCTTATCACAGGCGCCTAGGCATGGTGAAGCAATAAACCGTATTTTAGTGTTATCATTAGGCGCTATTGATTCTAGTATTTTTTCAGAGTTGAATAAAGAACAGGTAACCGAAGTACAAATTCTTATCGTTCTGGTTGGTGGAGGCTTTTGGCTATCCTTTACTAATATGAAGTGGTCATAAAAACTCGCAACTTCCCATATTTCTGATAAAGGAAGGTTCATTATAAAAGCTAATGCACTTAGATTATCTGAAGACAAATGTGAAAATTTATCCTGAATTAAATGCAAATATTCTATTAACATATCTCTATGTAAAATTTCAGGTAATATTGCTCTCATGCTATTTATAGCAGCTTGATTTGCAATTCTACCTTTTGGCTTGAATTTACCCATTTTCTTTTTTCGATTTCGATTAGCAGATGAATTCGCCATGATTTATACCTTTAAAAGACAGACCGATATTATCGTTAAGCCACTTTTTAAAAATAAGTCAAAAGTATAGTTTAGTTACAGGACAACCAAAATGTTACACATTAAAGTAAAACTGTTAATAAACTGTTATTGCCTTATTCTATCTCAGCAGCGACAGGAATAAGCAAAATTCTTTCTGCATTTATTAGCTGTTTTCCAACATGTTCAAAATTTACAGTAATTCTTGTTCCCTCTATCGATTGTACTTGGCCCACACCCCAATCGGGACGTTCAGAATGTGTAACGAAATCACCTAAACTATAATCAAATAATGACATGATTTTAAACCTATTAATTTATTAAAGAAAAACATGCAGACAAAAAAAATACGTTATAAATTTTTACAATTAAAATTTAGCTTTCCTTTAGTCTTTTAAATATTCTGAAATCTCGCAAAGTAGACAACGCATGCAGAATAAGTTTTAGCAAAGTTCCAAGACGAATCTATTTTAAAATAAAATATTTTTAAGTTAACAAATATTTAAATATTGCAATGAAACAGTTTTTTTATAAGAAGTTTTGTTTAAATTTTCCACTAGGAGAGAAAAACCGAATGGTTACTTATTTATCACTTGATTTTTAAAAACAAGAGAGCTAAGGGGGATACAAATTATATCAAAAAATATTTTATCGGTATATTATTTTTGGGGGGAAGTAATGATGGAAGTATCAACTCTTAAAACAAAGAAAAGCAGTGGGGCTTCAAAAGTAACTAACGAAAACAAGTTGGGTGTCCAATTGCCGGTTGGTTATAAGCCCACTACAGATGAAGAATTCATGAATCCTAAGCAAATAGAGTATTTTCGTCAGAAATTATTACGTTGGAGAGCAGAATTATTGGATGACGCAAATCAAACGATCGCTAACTTATCTACAGAAAATCTTCACCGGCCTGACCAAATGGACCGTGCTCAGATAGAAAGTAACGCAGCACTTGACTTAAGAACAAGAGATAGAGAGCGTAAATTATTACAAAAAATTGAATCGGCTATGAGACGAATTGATGATGGAAGTTATGGATATTGTGACGATACAGGGGAGCCAATTAGTCTTTCACGATTAGAAGCTAGACCTATTGCTTCTTTAAGTTTGCATGCGCAAGAATTACATGAACGTATGGAACGTGTGCACAGAGACGATTAAATATAAGTTAAAAAATATTTTTTTTGGATAATTAATCTAGAACAAACATTATATTTAGCAAAAATCCTTACTTTCACAAAAAAATTGCTTGCAAAAGAAGAACAAAACAGGTACAAATAAAAGGAACAAAACAGGTACAAATTAATAAAATTTCTGTTTTTTTTAGCATTTGTAAAAAAAATTCAGTTCTAGACAATAACGTCAAGCTATGCATTATGGAGGAAATTTTGAGTAACAATGTAGTGGAAATGAAAATGGTAAGTGATGATAAATCAAGAGCTCTAGAGGCAGCAATTGGTCAAATCGAAAAAGCTTTTGGTAAAGGTTCTGTTATGCGTCTCGGTCAAAACGATTCGGTGGATGATGTCCAAGCTATTTCAACTGGGTCACTTGGTTTAGATATTGCACTTGGTATTGGCGGACTTCCAAAGGGCAGAATTATAGAGATATATGGACCGGAGTCTTCTGGCAAAACTACATTAGCTTTACATGCAGTTGCACAAGCACAAAAAGAAAGTGGTAATTGTGCATTTGTTGATGCGGAGCATGCTTTAGATCCGGTCTATGCTAAGAAACTAGGGGTGGATTTAGATAACTTGTTAATATCTCAACCAGATGCTGGTGAACAAGCCTTAGAAATTGCTGACACATTGGTTCGTTCTGGTGCTGTAGATGTGCTTGTTGTTGACTCTGTTGCAGCCCTCGTGCCAAGAGCTGAGCTTGAAGGTGAGATGGGAGACACACATGTTGGTCTTCAAGCTCGTTTAATGAGTCAAGCTTTACGCAAATTGACATCTTCTATAGCTAAGTCAAATTGTTTGGTGATTTTTATAAATCAAATTAGGTTAAAAATTGGAGTTATGTTTGGGAGCCCTGAGACAACAACTGGCGGGAATGCGCTAAAATTTTATGCCTCTGTTAGATTAGATATCAGAAGAATTGGTTCCATTAAAGATAAGGATGAAGTTGTTGGAAATCAGACCCGTGTAAAGGTAGTCAAAAACAAAGTAGCAGCACCTTTTAGGCAGGTAGAATTTGATATTATGTATGGAGAAGGTATTTCAAAAACTGGAGAATTAATTGATTTAGGTGTTGCCGCAGGGTTGGTAGAAAAATCAGGTTCTTGGTATTCTTATGATTCTCAGCGAATTGGTCAAGGTCGAGAAAATGCTAAAAATTATTTGGTAGAAAATCAATCAGTTGCTGACAAGTTAGAACTTTCGATACGACAAAATGCAGGTTTAGTTCAAAGTCAAATGCTTGATGAAACAATAATTGAAGGCGAATAGCAAGTTTAATTAAAAAATCACTTTAATAAATAATAAATCGTGTGATTTAACTTAAAACATTATAAATGTATTTAAAAAGTTTGCTTATTTTTCGATTTTTTTTGTCATAAGATATCCTATATTGAATATATAAGTTTTGAATGTTTGTATAATATCCTAGACATATTTATATTATTTACCGTAAATAGCATAGAGCGAAAATTTTTCGCTTGTGCTTTTTTATTTGTGGTAGAAACGAGAGTAAGAATTTTCAATGAGAGTAAGAATTTTCTATGTCGAATGTAAATGATATAAGGTCTACATTTTTATCCTATTTTTTAAAGAATGGTCATAATGAAGTTAGCTCTAGCTCACTCGTACCTCATAATGATCCTACATTAATGTTTACAAATGCTGGTATGGTTCAGTTTAAAAACGTATTTACTGGAATAGAACAGCTTGATTACAAACGTGCGGTTACTTCTCAAAAATGTGTGCGGGCAGGAGGTAAACATAATGACCTCGAAAATGTTGGTTACACAGCGAGGCATCATACCTTTTTTGAGATGTTGGGAAACTTTTCATTTGGTGATTATTTTAAAGATAATGCAATAGAACTTGCATGGAATCTCATTACAAAAGAATATGAACTTGATTCAGAGAGACTTTGGGTAACAGTTTATCATGAGGATGAAGAAGCAATTTCATTATGGAAAAAAATTGCAGGCCTAAGTGATAATAAGATTATTCGTATTAGTACATCAGATAATTTTTGGTCTATGGGGGACCTCGGTCCTTGTGGGCCATGCTCAGAGATTTTTTATGATCATGGAGAGCATATAAATGGAGGTCCTCCTGGTTCTAAAGATGAGGATGGAGATAGGTTCATTGAAATATGGAATCTTGTTTTCATGCAATATGAACAAACTGAAAAAGGAAGGATAAATCTTCCTAAGCCCTCTATAGATACAGGTATGGGGCTTGAACGAATAGCTGCTGTGTTGCAAGGCAAACACGATAATTACGATATTGATCTAATGCGTGCTCTTGTGGAGGCATCTGCTCAAATTTCCAATACTGAAATTGACGGAAAACATTCTGTTTCACACCGCGTTGTTGCTGATCATATTCGTTCTGTGGGATTTTTAATTGCAGACGGCGTTTTGCCCTCCAATGAGGGAAGAGGTTACGTGTTACGCAGAATTATGAGGCGTGCCATGAGACATTTGCATCAGTTAGGATGTGAGAAGCCAGTTATGCACAGGTTAGTTAGTAGTTTAGTGCAAGAGATGGGTGGACATTATCCTGAGCTAAAACTGGCTGAGTCATTGATTTCTCAAACAATCGAGTCAGAAGAAACTCGTTTTAAAGATACACTGTCACGTGGTTTGAAAATTCTCCAGGAAGAAATGGAAGACTTAAGTAAAAATAATATTTTATCCGGTTCAACTGCATTTAAACTTTATGATACGTATGGTTTCCCGTTAGACCTTACGCAAGATTATTTGAGAGGGCATGACTGGCAGGTAGATGTAGACGGTTTTGAGAAGGCCATGTTGGCGCAAAAAAATGCGGCTCGTGCAGCATGGACGGGCTCTGGGTCCAAAACAGAAAGTAGATTTTTTTTAGATCTGGCGGATAGAAATGGAAGTACTGAGTTTTTAGGATACGGTCAGGTATCATCTCAGGGTATAGTAACAAATATAATTTTAGACAATGACGAAACAAATATCTCTTCAAAAGATGAAAAAGTGATTGTCATTACTAATCAAACACCTTTTTATGCAGAGTCTGGCGGCCAATTAGGAGATACTGGCTACTTTTCTTGGTCAAAAGGATTTGCCAATGTCGAAAATACTACAAAAATATCTTCTTTATTTTTGCATCATTGTAAGATCGCTAAAGGTTCATTGTCAGTTGGTCAGCCAATACAAATGAATGTAGATGCGGATAGGAGAGATAAATTAAGCTCTAATCATAGCTCAACGCATTTATTGCATGAAGCACTTCGGCTTACATTAGGACAGCATGTGGTTCAGAAAGGTTCTCTTGTAGCTCCTGATAAATTAAGGTTTGATTTTTCGCACAACGCACCTGTTGGTTCAGAGCAATTGGGGGTCATTGAAGATATTGTAAATCATCAGGTTCAAATGAATACACCTGTCCAAACCCGCATAATGACCCCAAAAACAGCCATCTCAGAAGGTGCTTTAGCTTTGTTCGGAGAAAAATATGGTGAAGAAGTACGAGTTGTTACCATGGGTGACTCTGAAAAATCTAAAGGAAAAACAGCTTGGTCAATAGAGCTTTGTGGCGGAACACACGTAAAAAGAACTGGCGATATTGGTCAAATAAAAATAATTTCTGAGACTGCAGTTGCTGGAGGGATTAGAAGAATTGAAGCTGTAAGTCATAATTCAGCCAGACAATGGTTTCAGGCTAGAGAGGAAATCTTAAATAAAACAGCAACTTTGTTAAAATCCAAAGTTGAACTTATTCCTGATAGGGTCTCAGCCTTGTTAAGCGAAAAGAAAAAGCTTGAGACTCAGGTTGCTCAATTAAGACAAAAAAATGCTACAGGAAATGGTGCTGGAGATTTAGGTAATTCCGAAAAAATCGGTCCATATAACTTTATTGGTAAAATAATCGAGGATTTACCAACAAAAGAATTAAAGCCGCTTGCTGATAAATTGCGCTTAAATGCTGTTACTACTGTTATATGTCTAATCTCTGTTCAAGATGACAAATTATCAATAGTTGTGTCCTTATCACCAGATTGCGAAGGAAAGCTAGATGCTGTTTTATTGGTTCGCATTGCTTCTGAGGCTGTAGGTGGAAAAGGGGGTGGTGGCAGATTTGATATGGCCCAAGCTGGTGGTAGCAACCCAAAGGATGTATTTAAGGCGTTCGAAGCTGTTAAAACTGAATTAGTCTCTTCAAAATAAAGAAACGAAGCTTAGAACTATTCGTTTCTTTGTTTAATAGCCAAAACTATGCCATTGCTTTTTGTAAATTAATATCGAGAGTATCTAAAAATTGGTCAGTCGTCTGGAACATCTGACTAGAACTTATCAAAATAGCTAAATCTTTGGTCATTTTACCGCTTTCGATAGTTTTAATACAAACCTTTTCAAGTGTTTCTGCAAAATCAATGACTTCTGGAGTATTGTCAAATTTTCCTCGGTAACTGAGACCTCTTGTCCAAGCAAAGATGGAAGCTATTGGGTTTGTTGATGTTTGTTCACCTTTTTGATGTTGACGATAATGTCTTGTTACTGTTCCATGTGCGGCTTCTGCTTCTATTGTTTCTCCATCTGGTGTCATTAATACGGATGTCATCAATCCAAGAGAGCCATATCCTTGGGCCACCGTATCAGATTGCACATCTCCGTCATAATTTTTGCATGCCCACACATAGCCTCCATTCCATTTCATAGCACATGCGACCATATCATCAATCAATCTATGCTCATATGTAAGCCCAGCCTGTTCAAATTTAACTCTAAATTCGTTTTGATATACCTCTTCAAATAAGTCTTTGAAGCGCCCGTCATACGCCTTCATAATGGTATTTTTTGTTGACATATAAACTGGCCAACCTAAGTCAAGGCCATAATTCATGCATGCCCTTGCAAAGCCTTTAATTGATTCGTCCAAGTTATACATAGCCATAGCAACTCCGCCATCAGGAAAATCGTAAACCTCATGACTTATAGCATCACTCCCATTAGCCGGTTGGAATGTCATCGTGAGCTTTCCAGGTCCCTTAATTACCATATCAGTTGCTCGATATTGGTCACCGAATGCGTGCCTTCCAATAACAATTGGTTTTGTCCAACCTGGCACTAATCTTGGAACATTATTTGCGATAATCGGCTGCCTAAATACCGTTCCCCCAAGAATATTTCTTATTGTTCCGTTGGGCGATTTGTACATTTTTTTGAGACTAAATTCTTCAACTCTTTGTTCATCAGGTGTTATAGTTGCGCACTTAACTCCAACTCTATATTGTTTGATCGCTTCGGCAGCATCTATTGTTATTTGGTCATCTGTTTTGTCTCTAGCCTCAATTCCAAGGTCATAGTACTTTAAATCTACATCTAAATAAGGATGGATTAATTTATCTTTAATTTTCTGCCAGATGATTCTGGTCATTTCATCTCCATCCATTTCTACAATGGGATTTAAGACCTTAATTTTTGTCATGAACGACCCCCAAAAATAAAAAATATTATTTTTATTGCTAATTTAAGCTTTGTTGATTCAAGAATTTAAAAAAACTGTATTGAAATTAGTGGAACAATAGACAATCTGTTTATAAAATACAACAATAACACATTGTTTAAATATACTAATTTAAACGTTTTTTATATAGTGATTTCCTTAAAGATTATCTACCAATTCATCTGCAGTCTTGGACCATGACACAAACTCTAAATTTGTATTATGCATGAATCCACTCTCGGCAATATGAGTTAGCAGCAATTTCATTGGTTGCCAAAACTCATCAAGGTCGAAAACATGAAACTTGGCATTTAATATCCTAAGTTGGCACCAAGTGAGAACCTCCATTGTCTCATCAAGAGAACCAAGACCGCCTGGAAGTAGAACGAAATCTGTTGTGTTTTTATACATTAAACTTTTTCGTTCGTGCATCGATTTTGTAATTATTAATTCTGTTATTTCTTTGTGCCCAATTTCCTGAGATTCTAAAAACTGCGGCATAATTCCTGTTATAAGTCCACCACTTGATATAGCACCGTCCGCAAATGCGCCCATTAGACCTGTCCGACCACCGCCGTAGACAATCTTGTAACCTCTTGCTCCAATCATTTGACCTAGGCGAAATGCTTCTTTCGAAAACTGTGGTGACAGACCATTAGCTGCACCAGCAAATATACATATTGTTTTCATTTTAATCCTAGATAAAAAATTTATAATTTTGCCATAATTAGACATGTATCCTATCATTACTTTAGTATTGTTAGCTAGGAGCTAATTAATGAAAAATTCAAAAATTGGATTCATAGGGTTGTTGGTAGCAGGTATTGTCGCAACATTTTTTGTAATTAACCTAAACGAAACTGCAGAAACTGGCAAAATGATTAGCCAAGAGGAAGCGGGTGAAAATATTGGTGATACTGAAAGAGTTGAAGAAAAGCTAAACACCCTAGACGAGTTGAAGGTTGGGTTACAAGTTACCATGGCGCAGGTAAGCCCTGACGGCTCTAGTGTATTTGGTGGTATTGGGCCACCCGGTAAAACCGTAATTTTGTTTAATGGTGATATAATTATTGCTGAAACCACCATCAATAAAAATGGTGATTGGGTTGCTATTCCAGAAAAACAATTTGAGTCCGGTTCTCATTTTATACAACTAGGAATTAAGCCCGAACATGGCGAAAGTGAAACTGAAAGGCTGTCCATAAGAGTGGTATCTGAAAAAGCCAAAAGGGGTTTGATAGAGGCAGATAATGCTGAGAATCTGCCATTGACACCAGAAACTACAAATAAAGGTGATTCTTCCAAAATATTAGATACAGTGATTTCAGATTTAGCTGTGGTTATTGATATCGAAGAAAATAAGGAAGAAAAACCATTTGTGGTATTTGTTCCAAAATCAGATTCATCGATACCGGTTGTAGTGCAATCACCAGAGGTTAACACTGATAAAAAGGAAACCATAACCTCCGAAGATAATTCGGATATTAGAAGGTTGCGTTCTGTAGCGTCAGTACTTGATAAAGCAGATAAAATTTCTAATTTGTCTGATGAAAACGAATTTATCCAAATTAGAAGTTTATCTTGGGAGGATAAATCAAAATTAAGATTGTCAGGGTTTGCTGGGGGAGGGAATTCTATGCGCGCATATTTTGACAATCAATTTATTGCTTCAATCAAGTGGAATGTTTCTGAGAAAGACAATACAGTACATCGATGGAGTATGGTTACGCGGGCGTCAATGCAACCTGACAAAGCATATAATTTACGTGCTGAATTGTTGGATGAAGATGAATCAGTAATGCAAGTAACCCAGATTGAAATAAGTGCTGAGTCGCTTGAAATTGGCAGTGACGGGAGTGATATGTTGGTTATTCATAAGGGAGATGCCTTATGGCGTATTGCTTATAGAGCCTATGGACAGGGTGTTCGCTATGTCGATATATTTAAACGCAATAATAATCGTATAAATAACCCGGACCTAATTTATCCTAATCAAATATTTGCTATACCCGATTAAATTTAAAAGAAGGTGTTAATTGAAACATTTTATTGGTCAGATTTAAATGAATACGTTAACTGAATATTTTAAAGAGTCATTAGACTCACAATCACCAGGTATGCCTGTTCGAATTATTACTGGAATGATTGTAATACTATTTGGGTTTATATGGCTTCCACTTGGGTTGATTGGTCTTTTAGGTTTGCTTTGGATTGTCTATGTCACAAAACATCCAAACACCAATATTATGGAGATTAAGACTGGAGATATTTTAGCACCGATGGACGGATTGGTTACGCTTGTGGACACTAATTCTGGTAAAAAAAGAATAAGAATTTCTCAAAAAATTCATACTAATAGGCTTATTCTTATGCCATGTAATGGTAAAATTGATATAAATATGTTCGTTGATGGCTTGTTTCTACCTTTTGAGATTTCCAATGCACATAGCTTGAATGCAAGAAGGGAAATAACGATTAAACAAGATATCAATTCGTTCTCTTCGAATGTTCAAAATGAGGTATGTATTATTGCATGGGGTAGTCCATTAGCGCGTTATTTGTCTAGTCCCATATCAGAGGGAAGAATAGTTAAAGCGGGAATGCCAATTGCTATCTCATTGCTATATGGTGAGTTAGACATTTTGTTGCCAGCTGATTATGAGTTAACGGTAACTTTGGGTGAATTCTGTATTGCCGGAAAAACATTAATCGCGAAGTAATGATGGTTGGGCATTGGTTATAAATAAATGTTTGATAAAACACTTTCACCGTTTGCAAAGCCATTACTATCTAAAATGGCTATTTATGCCGTAAAAATTGGCGTTTCTGCTGACGCTGTGAGCATATTAGGATTTATAACTGGAATTGTGGCCGCTCTTCTTGTTGGATATGGACATTTTTTACTTGCACTTTTATTTTTTAGTTTAAATCGTATATTAGACGGTTTAGATGGAGCTATTGCAAGAATAAAAATACCTACTCATCGTGGAGCATTCTTGGACATCGTTTTTGATTTCATAATCTATAGCTCAATTCCTTTTGCGTTTGCTGTCTTCAATGATAAAAACAGTTTTGTTGCTTGTTTTATAATTTTTAGTTTTGTTGGAACTGGAACTAGTTTTCTTGCTTATGGAATTTTACAGGAGAAAATTTCAAAAAAAAACAAGAAACCAACCGGTGAAAAAAGCTTCTATTATTTAAGTGGGCTAATTGAGGGTAGTGAAACGATTTTTTTTATTGCTTTAATATTATTATTTCCATCTTTATTTTTCTCTATTGGGATTGTCTTTGGTTGCTTATGCTGGTGCACCACTATATTTAGAATTTATTCTGGTTGGCGAGATTTTTCATTTAAATGATAAAAGCGTTATTTTATATAACTAGGTAAAAAACAACCTATAAGTAAAGTTAACATGGAGTTAAAATTTGAAATTTGGAATTGGACAAGCGGTAAAACGAGTTGAAGATAAGGTACTTATTACCGGCACAGGAAAATTTACGGATGATATTGATGTCGGTGAAGGATTATCAGCACATTTTCTTCGCTCTGCACATGCTCATGCAATTGTAAGTTCAATTGATTTTGAAACAGCATCAAAACTGCCAGGGGTATATCTCATTGCTACCCAATTTGAATTAGACCATGAAAGGGTTGGTGAGATTAAATGTCTCGATTGGGTAAAAAACACAGATGGCAGCGATGTCGTGCCAACTTCAAGACCGCCAATGGCACGAGGTATAGTTAGATCTGTAGGTGATATTATTGCAATGGTTGTGGCAACTACTAAAGAACAAGCACTCAATGCAGCTGAATTGATAGAGGTAAATTACGAACCATTGCCTGCAATAACTGATGTGGATAGTGCAATAGAAGCGGATGCGCCACAACTTTACCGTGATTATCCAGGCAACAAGGTTTTTCATTGGAGAGTTGGTAATCATGAAGAGACCTTGCACGAGTTTAATACAGCAGATTTAAAAACAGACAGAATAGTTGAATTATCTGTTTTAAATAACAGGATTGCTCCAAATGCAATGGAAATGCGACAGATAATAGCAATGCCACATCCAGAATCAGATGAAGCAGATGAATTATTAATTTGGTGTGGAACACAAGGAACAGTGAGCCTTTCAAAACAAATTGCGGAAGCTTTGAATTTAGATAGTAGAAAAGTTCATTTGCGTTCGGGTAATGTTGGAGGAGGCTTTGGATACAAGATTTTTTTGCATCCAGAACAGGTATGTGTTTGTTGGGCAGTTAAAAAACTTAACAGAGCAGTCCGATGGCGGCAAGATCGCACAGAAGGCTTTATAAGTGACTTGCAAGGTCGTGATATAAAAAGCTATGCAAAAGCTTTAGTGGCAAAAAGTGGAAAAATCAAAGCCATTCAATTTAAAAATCAAGCAAATCTTGGGAGTTGGTTATCTAATTTTGGTGTTTATGTGCCAACTAAATCTACTAGTCGTACATTAACAACGCTGTATGATATTCAGAATGTGAGCCTTGAAGTTATTGGAGTCGTAACAAATACACCAGCAATAGATGCCTATAGAGGAGCAGGACGCCCGGAAGCAAATTATATTATGGAACGCTTAATGGATAAAATTGCTTTTGATCTTCAGATTGACAGGGTGGAGGTTAGAAAAGTGAATTTAATTCAACCAGAGCAAATACCCTATAAAACTGTTTGCAGTGGTACTATCGACTCAGGAAATATGCCAGCATTATTTGATGATGCACTTAGAAATGCTGATGTAGAAGGATTTAGAGAAAGATATGAAAATAGCCTAAAGAATGGTTTCTTTAGAGGACTGGGGATCGCACTTTATTTGGAATCTTGCGGAAATGGAAAAGATGGGGGAGTTGACATTCGTTTTAACAAAGATGGAGATGTAATTATCTATGCAGCGCAAATGGAAAATGGGCAAGGTCATCAAACAACGCTTACACAAATTTTTTCGGATAGATTAGGATATGACGCAGGAAAAATCAGAGTTATTCAAGGCGACTCCAGAATTTCTCCATTTGGCAATACAGGAGGCGCGAGAATGACTGTAATTCAAGGTTCAGCAACAGCGGAGGCAGCAGAAAAAATATTAAAAAAAGCTAAGCCATTTGCTGCTGAGTTTCTTGAATGTGATTTAAGTGAGATTGAATTTGAGGATGGAATATTTAGGCGTGTTAATACAAATAAAACTATTTCGATAGAGTACCTCTCTAAAATTCTTTTCAATAATGGCGAGGTTCATCCATTCAATCTTAAACATTTTTACACAACTCAGGGGCCAAGTTTTCCTTATGGTTGCCATATTGTTGAGGCGGAAATTGATAAAGAAACGCTAGTTACTGTGATTAAAAAATATACTGTTACTGATGATGTGGGTGAAGTCATCAATCCCGATACACTATTGGGTCAAATACATGGAGGTATTGCTCAAGGGGTAGGTCAAGCTCTATATGAAAATTTGGTATATGATAAAACAGGTCAGTGCTTATCGGGGTCGTTAATGGATTATACTTTGCCTCGTGCAGATAATTTTACGATGATTACTCATTACTTAAAAAATACCAAATGTAAAAATAATTATCTTGGTGTAAAGGGAGTTGGAGAGGCGGGCACCATTGGAGCACCACCGGCGGTAATATCTGCGATTTGTGACGCATTGTCATTGGCGCATATTGATATGCCTGTGACATCAACTAAAATATGGAAAAGTTTAAAAAAAGAGGTGATTTAGATGAGTAATAAAGTTGTTAAATCTGATGAAGAATGGAAATTGTTACTATCGCCTGAAAGCTATCATGTTGCACGCCAAGAGGGAACTGAAAGGGCATTTACAGGGAAATATTGGGATAATCATGCGGATGGTGGTTACCATTGTATTTGTTGCGGAGCTGCTTTATTTCACAGTCGTGATAAGTTTGAATAAGGAAGTGGATGGCCAAGTTTTACAAAACCAAATTCAGAGTTTGTGGCAGAAAAAGAAGATTTAAGCTTGATGATGCAAAGGACGGAAGTCCATTGCGAAAGATGTGATGCCCATCTAGGTCACGTTTTCCCTGACGGGCCTCTTCCAACTGGATTAAGATATTGTATCAATTCTGCGTCTCTAAATTTTCAACCAGAGGAATAAATACGATTAATTTAATGTAATTAATTTAAATTGAAATGATCAGCGAACAAAATATTAATATGTTTATTTCAGGCACTACTAAACTTTTTGTTATTTTTGCGCACCCAGCCGAGCAAGTACGTGCACCCACCCTCTTTAATAAAAAATTTGAAGAGTTAGGGATAGACAGCGTGATGATACCTATTGATGTACCGCCCTCTCATTTGAAGGACTGCGTGTATTCTATGCGTGGTATTAAAAATTTGCGTGGAGGAGTTGTTACAATTCCCCATAAAGTGGAAATTGCTAAATTATGTGACAAGCTAGGTGCTGGTGGTAAAGCAACTGGAGCAGTTAATGCAATACGATTTGAAGAGGACGGAATTCTTCATGGTGATAACTTTGATGGCATTGGATTTGTTGCTGGTTTAAAGGACTATGGGCATTTATTGAAAGATAAAAAAATATTGATAGTTGGAGCAGGTGGCGCAAGTCGAGCGCTTGCAGTAGAACTTATTAGTGAGCCAATAAAGTCCTTGAATATTACAAATAGGAGTTTTGAAAAAGCGAAAAAAGTTGTGCAGACTATAAAGTCAGTGAGACAAACTAATAAAATTAATGCTATAGAAAAAAAACACATTGACTATGCAGAGTATGATTTTGTAATAAATGCCACTTCTCTCGGAATGAAATCTGATGACTCTCTTCCTTTCCCAATCATATCTTTAAGGCCAGACTGTGTTGTTTGTGACATTATTATGAAACCTCAAGAAACTAAGCTACTTAGCGCTGCAAAGCGATCCGGTATTAAAGTTCATTATGGTAAACATATGTTGGATTATCAGGTTTCATTTATAGCAGATTTTATAGGTGCATTTAAGACTTGAATTAACCATAATACTGTAATAGTTGGTTTTGCATAAAAATTTTAAGATTGAACTGGAAATTTGCTTAAGAAAGACAGTGATAAAATGACAGATGAAAAGGGATGGACAGAAGAGCGCCTTAAAATACTTAAAAATCTTTGGAACGAGGGACTTTCAATCTCTCAAATAGGAGAAAAACTTGGTGTTACTAGAAATGCCGTTGCGGGAAAAGCTCATAGACTTGGTCTTCCAAAAAGACAATCTCCTATTTCTGCGTCTGGCTCTGCGGCGCGCACCAAATCAAAGAAGACAGAAGATATAACCTCTGATTTACCTTTGCGTCTCGCGCTTCGAAAAATTAACTGGTCTCGTTCTAAATGTGTATGGCCGTCTGGAGACCCCAAAACAACCGACTTTTCCTTTTGTGGAGAGCCCATAGAACCTGGAAAGCCATATTGTTATGAACATTGTGTTTTAGCTTATACGAATACTCGTGAGAGCAGTTAAATATGAGCCAAGTGTTGGTAAGGCGCGATGAGTATGCTCCTACTGGCTGGGATATCATATCCACTCATTTAACAGTTCAAATATATTCTAATTTTGCTAGAACAACTGTAAAAATGAATATTGAAGCTTCAAATTCAGATAGTTTGCCTCCGTTATTTCTGTATGGTCGAAACCTAGATTTAAAAAATGTTGTCATTAACAATGTAACCCAACAAATTAGCGATATTCAAAAAAATAAGGATTCATTAATATTTAACTTATCCTGTGCTTCTAATGAAATCGAAATAGTTACCTTATGTAATCCTTTTGAAAATACTGCACTAGAAGGACTATATAAATCTGGTAATATGATCTGCACCCAGTGTGAACCAGAGGGTTTTAGACGTATTTGTTACTATCCTGATAGACCTGACATGATGAGTGTATTCACCACTCGAATTGAAGCAGATGTCAGTTACAAAAATCTGCTTAGTAATGGGAATTTGATTGCATCCGGAAAGATTGGGCATGAAAGACATTTCGCTGTTTGGAATGATCCATTTCCAAAACCGAGTTATTTGTTTGCACTTGTCGCCGGTGATCTTGAGAAGGTTGAAGATGTATTTATCACTGCTTCTAGGCGAAAAGTAAAATTGAATATTTACGTTGAATATGGCAATTCGCATCTGACTTCTCATGCTATGGAGTCACTCAAAAAATCAATGAAATGGGACGAAGAAACTTATGGGCTAGAATATGATCTAGATTTATTTCAAATTGTCGCAGTAAGTCACTTTAATATGGGTGCAATGGAGAATAAAGGCCTTAATATTTTTAACAGCAAATTTGTCCTTGCGGATGAAAAAACAGCTAGTGATTCTGATTTATTAAGAGTTGAGTCTATAATAGCACATGAATATTTTCATAATTGGTCTGGCAATAGAGTTACTTGTCGTGATTGGTTTCAATTGACTCTTAAAGAGGGACTGACAGTATATCGCGACCAATGTTTTACCGCCGATTTACATGATGAATTCGTTAAACGTATTGAAGACGTGAGTTTATTGCGGTCTGTACAGTTTCCAGAGGATTCTGGTCCAATGGCACACCCTATTAGGCCCGAGAGTTATTCCGAGATCAATAATTTCTATACACCTACCATCTATGAAAAAGGTGCTGAGGTAATCAGAATGTTAGCGAGCATATTTGGTAAAGATGGTTTTAAAAAAGGGATTGCTCTTTATTTTAAAAGACATGATGGACAAGCTGTAACATGTGACGATTTTCTGAAGGCCATGGAAGATGCCAATCATTTGGATTTGTCCAAATTTTCCTATTGGTATCAGCAACTTGGAACGCCTTCTCTTCAAATAATAAGAAATAAAAGAGCGTCAGAAATAGAAATGCTGATAGTTCAAAAAAAGCCCGAAAATGGTGGAGAACATTATCAAACTATGATGATACCATTTAGGTTTTCTTTAAATGATAAAACAGGTAACGCTCTCTCTCTTATCATAAATGGACAAAAAATGGGGGCAGAACCTCTTGTTATCATAAATGAAGAAAAAACAGTACTCTCCATAAGGTCTGCCGAAATATCAAGAATTAATGATTTGTTAGATGCGACACCTTCTTATTTAAGGGGATTTTCTGCGCCAGTTAATCTTTATGATGACCGAACTATTGATGATTACATTCATCTAATTTCGTCTGATAGTGACCCATTTGTAATCTGGGATTCTATGCAATTATTATATAGCGAAGTTATTATACAGGATTATAAGGATGATACA
The DNA here is from genome assembly GCA_902520885.1 of uncultured SAR116 cluster alpha proteobacterium. Classification (GTDB taxonomy): domain Bacteria; phylum Pseudomonadota; class Alphaproteobacteria; order Puniceispirillales; family Puniceispirillaceae; genus UBA5951. Next base: position 15,168 of record CABYPW010000008.1, on the reverse strand, counting down.
GATACCAATCTTGAGTTACGCTTATCTAACGCTCTTTTAAAATCATTAAAAAATCAAAAATTAAATAATGCCCTGAAGGCACTTCTGTTAATTCCGCCAAGTCAGTCAGTTTTAGTGACCAAAGTTGTTGAACCAGATCCTCCAAAAATATTTTTGGCAAAACAAAATGTTTTAAAACGAATGAGTTTAAATATTCAAAGATATCTTCAAAAAAAACTTGATATAAAAATTTCACTTTTTGATACTATGGATTCATCTGATCGAAGTCTGCATAATCAATTATTAGCGTGGGGTATGTTAGGGGGGATGGAAATTGCACAAACATTAGCATTGAAACAAGTTTCTTCATTCAATATGACCCTTGTTAAGGGTTCTATTAATGCTTTAAACCATATTGATGTTCCTAGTCGTGAAATTGCGTTGAAACATTTTCATGATAATTGGAAGACCAACTCGCTTGTAATGGAAAATTGGTTTATATGGCAGTCATCTTCTGCAGTTAAAGGAACAGTAGAAATGTGCAAAGAACTCATGAAACATCCTTCCTTTGATAAAAATAATCCAAATAAACTTCGTGCTGTAATTGGCAGTTTTGCGAATGGAAACCCGGTTCACTTTCACGCTAAAGACTGCAGTGGTTACGAATTTTTGGCAGAACAATTATTGAAAATAGATAAAAAGAATTCCCAGATCTCTGCAAATTTAGCTTTGCCACTAACTCGATTTACTAATTATTCTTCTGAAAGAAAGGGGTTAATGCTCAACATCTTAAAAAAATTGAATGAGAATAATCTTTCTTCTGATTTATCAGAGGTAGTAAAAAAGACTTTAGAATCTTCAAACAATTAGTCACTTACCTATATAATAGAAAAAGTTTTGTAAGGTCTATTTAAAGCAAAAAATCGGGAGCGCTCTCTAAATCACAAAACCCATTACCACCTGTCCAAGCTGGTGGTCGTTTTTCACTAGCGCGTCGTGTTTTTATTGGTTTTTGAGGGTCATTTACTACAGTTTTTTCGTGTTCCCCAGCTTTTTTTGAAATACTCTTATTTCTTGAACCCCTGCTTTGTGAATTATTTTTATCGTTTAAATTCGTGTTATTGGATGTTGCGGTATGTATTGGTATGGAGATAGAAATTAGTTGCTCAATTGCCAATAAAAGTTTTTCATCATCACTATCTGAAATGAAAGTGAAAGCTTGTCCGGTTCTGCCTGCTCGGCCAGTTCTACCGATCCGGTGGACATAGTCTTCTGCATTTGAAGGTACATCGTAATTAAAAACGTGGCTAACAGATGGAATATCAAGGCCCCGTGCCGCAACATCAGAGGCTATAAGATATTTAGTTTTTTCATCCTTAAAAGCTTTTAACGCTGAAAGCCTCATAGATTGTGTCATATCACCATGTAAGGTGGCCACATTAAATCCATGATTTTTAAGGTACTTAACTAAAGAAGCGATATCTTTTTTACGATTACAGAAAATAACTGCATTGTTAATGTGTTCATTCTGAAGTAATTCTCGTAAATGCTCTTGTTTAAGTTTTGGTGTGGTCTTGCAAATATGCTGGGAAATGGTGGGAGCTGTTTGTGCAGCTTTTGCTACTTCAATTATTTTAGGATTTAAAACAAATTGCTCACCAATTTTTTGTATTTCATTAGAAAGAGTGGCAGAAAAAAATAAAGTTTGACGAATTTTAGGAAGCAATGAAACAATTCGTTCAACATCAGGGATAAAACCCATATCAAGCATTCTATCTGTTTCATCTATGACGAGAACTTTTACGTCTTGTAGAAGAACTTTACCTCTTTCAAAATGGTCAAGCAACCTTCCTGGTGTTGCAATCAATACGTCTACGCCTTTTTCTAACGCTGTTTCTTGATCTGAAAAACTTACCCCACCTATGAGCAAAGCTTTTGAGAGTTCATGGTTTGCAGAAAAATTTTCGAAGGATTCTGCGACTTGTGCTGCTAATTCACGAGTGGGTGCCAGTATTAAGGACCGTGGCATTCTTGCTTTTGCAATACCTGCATCTAAAATATCAATCATTGGTAATGTGAAGGAAGCTGTTTTTCCCGTACCTGTCTGAGCAGAGCCAATTACATCTCGTCCCATTAAAACAATGGGTATTGCTTTTTCTTGAATTGGAGTTGGCTGTTTATATCCAAGTGCAGAAACAATATTGCATAATTTTGCGCTTAGACCGAGTTCTCTGAATGAAATGGAAATTTGTTTTTCCCTGGAATTATCTATGTTAAAAAATAAAACGAAAAATTGTCAAAAGAGATACTCTAATTTTGGTATGCTGGTCAAGTGTCTGATTTTTTGTAAAGTGAGAAATTCTTTAAATAATTTTTTCTTCAGGAATTTAACTATGATAAAATTAATTTTGGTTCCAGGGTTACTGTGCACAAGAGAGCTATTTAAAAACCAGATTTATGCACTAGAAAATATCTGTGATATTGAAATCGCCAACACGCTGGGCATGAGTTCTATTTTGGATATGGCACAAAACATTGTTAGAAATGAGTCGTCGGAGTTTGTGATTTGCGGTTTATCAATGGGAGGATATGTCGCCCAGATGGTTGCATATCTGGCGCCTGAAAAAGTCATTGCGATGGGCTTGCTTTCTACAAGTGGAAGAGCGGATACGGAAGAAAAAAAAAAGCAAAGAAGAGCTCTTATTGATTTATCAAAATTAGGAAAATTCAAAGGTGTAACCCCGCGTCTGTTACCAAGTTTGTTATCCACAAAAGCATTACAAAATGATAGCCTCGTCCAAAGTGTTATTGAAATGGCTGCTGATGTTGGTCAAACAAACTTTACCCTACAACAAGAGGCAATAATGGGAAGGCCAGATTTTAGGCCTTTTGCACAGTATGCAAATATGCCGGTAGAGATACTCGTTGGGGATGAAGACCAATTAACACCAACTTATCTTTCAGAAGAGTTAAATAGCTTGTTTTGTCACTCTAATTTAACAATATTACCTCATGTAGGACATCTAACATCAATGGAAGCACCAGACCAAGTAACCGATGTTTTAACAAAACTTGTCAGTTCGGTTTAGTTAATTTTAGAAGGGTTGTTTAGATATCTAATTGTGACAAAACATCCTCTGAATGTTCTCTTATGTAGCCAAATCTAAGTTCTGGTTTTTTACCCATTAGCGTTGTGACTAGCCTATCAGCCTCTCGTCTCTTATCTGCACCATCAAGGTCTCTTTTTGGAAGTTTAATCCTTAATAATCTGCGGGTGTTTGGGTTCATAGTAGTCTCTTTTAACTGCGATGGTGGCATTTCACCAAGTCCTTTAAACCTGCTTATTTCAACTTTTGTGCCCTGATTAAACTCGGTCAATAAAAGGTGCTCTCTATGCTTATCATCTTGTGCGTAAAATGTCTTACTTCCTTGCATCATTCTGTAAAGTGGGGGTTGTGCTAGGAATAGTCTTCCTGCCTCTATCAGCTGTGGCATTTCCTGATAAAAGAAAGTCATAAGAAGAGCGGCTATATGAGCACCATCAACATCTGCATCAGTCATGATTATCACTTTACCGTATCGAAGGTCAGCTAAATCAAATTGATTTTTTGCTTTTACACCTAGTGCTTGAAGTAGGTCACTTAATTCCTGATTCTGAGAAAGCTTGTCTGATGAAGCGCTTGCAACATTTAGGATTTTTCCTCGCATTGGAAGTATAGCTTGCGTAGACCGATTTCGTGCTGACTTCGCGGAACCACCAGCTGAGTCACCCTCAACAATAAAAATTTCCGTTTCATTGATATCTCGAGCTGAACAATCTGCAAGTTTTCCAGGTAATCGTAATTTTCTTGTTGCAGATTTCCGTGCCACTTCTTTTTCTTTGCGCCGACGTTTCCGTTCCTCCATGCGCTCAAGGGCAGCCTCAAGTAGGTCATTTGCACGCTCAGGTTCGGTGGAGAGCCATATTTCAAAACGGTCTTTTACAGCCATCTCAGTCTGTTTTGTGGCATCGTTTGAGACAAGCCTATCTTTTGTTTGACCCTGAAACTGTGGGTTCTTTAAGAAAACAGAAAGCATTCCAGCTGAACCAGCCAATACGTCCTCTGCAGTAAGTTCAGATACTTTTTTCTGCCCTTTTAATTCTCCATAAACACGCATTCCTTTCGTAATGGCTTGTCGAAACCCATTTTCGTGTGTTCCGCCTGATGGGGTTGGCACAGTATTGCAATAAGAGTGAAAAAAATTGTCTTCGCCTGGCCCTAACCATGTGAGTGCCCATTCAAACTTTTGCCCGTCTAATTCAGTTTTATCAGTAAAAGCTGATGATAGCATAAGATTTCGACCATTTGTTGCATCTTTAAGATAATCAGCCAAGCCATCCGGATAGCAAATCGTCTCATTTTCAGGAATTAAAACAGTAGTTCCTAAGTTAAGGTTTGGTGAACATTTCCATCGAATTTCTACACCAGCAAATAGATAAGCTTTTGATTTCGCCATTTTGTATAAAATAGAGGGTTTAAATTGGCACTGAGTTCCAAATATATCTGGGTCGGGGGAGAATTTAATGCTAGTTCCCCGCCTATTTTGAGCAGAACCATCACATGTCATGGGAGTTACCGGCTTACCTTTGGAAAAAGATTGCCTGTAAAGCTTTCTGTTTCTTGCAATTTCTACATCAAGCTTTTTGCTGAGGGCATTTACAACAGAGGCTCCGACCCCGTGAAGACCACCTGATGTTTCATATACTTTATCAGAGAATTTTCCGCCAGTATGCAGTGTGGTTAATATTACTTCTAACGCCGATTTATTTGGAAATTTTGGATGAGGATCTACAGGAATTCCCCTTCCATTATCACTTATTTTAATTGTAAATCCATCTATTAAATTGATTTCAATCCAGGTAGCATGCCCTGCCACGGCCTCATCCATGGAATTATCCAGTATTTCAGCTACTAAGTGGTGCATTGCCCTATCATCTGTACCACCGATGTACATTCCGGGCCTATGTCTTACTGGATCAAGCCCCTCAAGCACTTCTATTTGCTGTGCATTATAATTTTGCTCCGAAATCGAACCTTCAAATAAATCTGGCATGTTTTGATAGCTCCATAAATCTATTATGAATTAATGATGATGCACTGGGTGTAGTATAAATTTAACACTTCGCACAATATAAAGATTTATTTCAGCCCAAAAAAAAACCCCAAAAGCATTTTTTGAGGTTTTTTTTGGGTATTTTGATAAAATATTATGACGAGTAGTACATTTTAAATTCAATTGGTGATGGCGTGTGTTCGAGATTAATCACTTCCTCCATTTTTAGGTCAATGTAACCGTCTATCTGGTCATCCGTGAATACATTTCCGTCTGTAAGAAAAGCCCTATCTGTGTCTAAGTTTTCAAGAGCCTCTCTAAGAGAACCGCATACGGTTGGTATTTGTTCTAATTCCTCTGCAGGGAGATCATATAAGTCTTTATCCATTGCATCGCCTGGATTAATTTTATTCTTAATACCATCTAATCCTGCCATCAGCATGGCTGAGAACGCGAGATATGGGTTAGCCATTGCATCCGGGAATCGAACCTCAACACGTTTCCCATTGGGACTTGATACAAACGGAATCCTGCATGACGCAGAGCGGTTCCTCGCTGAATACGCCAAGAGAACTGGCGCTTCGTATCCTGGTATCAACCTTTTATAAGAGTTTGTAGAGGGGTTTGTAAACGCATTTAGCGCTTTCGCATGTCTGATTATACCTCCAATGTAAAATAAAGCACTCTCTGATAGATCTGCGTATGAATTTCCAGCAAATAGGGGTTTTCCGCCATTCCATAGTGACTGATGAACATGCATACCTGAGCCGTTATCACCAGCAATTGGCTTAGGCATAAAGGTAGCAGATAGTCCATAAGCATTGGCCACTTGCTGCACTGAATATTTATAAAGTTGAAGATTGTCTGCTGTTTCAATTAGCTCTCCAAACTTCATTCCCAGTTCGTGCTGAGACGGAGCAACTTCATGATGATGTTTTTCCACGGGAACTCCCATATCTGCCATAACAGATAACATTTCACTCCTTACATCTTGACCCGAATCAACCGGTGGCACAGGGAAATATCCACCCTTGATACCTGGTCTATGTCCAAGATTACCCTCATCATAATTTTTAGCGCTATTATATGGGCCTTCTGATGAGTCGACTTCGTAATACCCTCTATTCATAGAGACGTCCATTTTAACATCTTCGAAAAGAAAAAATTCAGCCTCTGGTCCAAAAAAAGCAGTATCTGCAACTCCCGTAGAAGCCATATGAGCTATTGCTGCCTTGGCAGTAGAGCGAGGGTCTCTGGAGTATGGTTGTCCTGACGATGGTTCAAGTACATCACAAAATAGAGCGAGTGTTGGCTGGGCAAAAAATGGGTCCATAAAAGCTCTGTATAAATCTGGTTTAAGTAACATGTCTGATTCATTAATGGCTTTCCATCCAGCGATAGAAGATCCATCAAACATGAATCCTTCTTCAAGAGTTTCTTCATTTATAGTATCTACGTGCTGTGATAAATGCTGCATTTTACCTCTCGGGTCTGTAAAACGAACATCTACATAGGTAACATCATTTTCTTTTATCATTTCCATGATTTTTTTTACATCTGACATTTTTAATCCTTTCATTCCAATTTCTGTTGCAAATTATAAAAAAACTGTTAACAAAATTTTGGGTAAGCATATGGGCTAAGTTTAATTAAACAGCTTCAGCACCTTTTTCTCCTGTTCTGATTCGAATAGCTTCATCAATTGATGATATAAAAATTTTTCCGTCACCAATTCGCCCAGTTTTCGCAGCTGCTTGTACAGCATCCAACACAGCATCAAGCATACTATCCTCTATCACGACTTCTATTTTAACTTTTGGCAAAAAATCAACTACATACTCAGCACCTCGGTAAAGTTCGGTGTGACCTTTTTGGCGTCCGAAACCTTTTGCCTCAATGACAGTTATCCCTTGAATTCCTACCTCATGTAGAGCCTCTTTAACCTCATCTAGCTTGAATGGCTTTATAATAGCTTCAATTTTTTTCATGATTTGATTCTCGCTATCTCAAAAAAATGGTTTGATAAACTATTTTTACAATTTACTTTAATTTTATTACTCCGATTTAACCATTAATTGGATAAACTCATTTTAAGTGTGGTTGTTTTACTGATACATCTTTGATAACACTGCAAAAATAGAAAATTACCATAGAAGAGATAGCGAGAGCAGATTACACTTGCAACAGACTAGTCGGCGAAAAACAAAATTTGTAATTTTTGCATAAAAATTATGCAATTTTTAAACATAATTAAGTGTTAGTTGCTTTAGCTTATTGCACGCTTCATTTATAAGAGCATCTGAATTTGCGGAGGAAAATCTAAGGTGACCCTCGCCATAGCTTCCAAAAGCAGTTCCGGCTAAAACAGCAACGCCAAATTCTTCAAGCAATTGATTTTGTATTAATTCGGACGAAACACCAAGTTGACTGATATTTGGGAAGGCATAAAAAGCACCCCCTGGCATCTGGCATGTTATTCCCGTTATGTTATTCAAATTTGCTGTTATGAGTTCAGCTCTTCTCTTAAAGGCGTCTTTCATATTTTCAACACAATCCTGCTCACCTGTTGTTGCGGCTAATGCTGCAAATTGCGTTGGAGTGTTTACACAAGAATGATAATTTACGCCAATTTTATCCGCATACTCAATAACCTTTGCAGGCCAGATGCCATAGCCAATTCTCCAACCTGTCATGGCGAAGGTTTTTGACCAGCCATTTAGTATGATTAATCTATCAGTAATTTCTGGATAAGATAGAAGAGAGTGGGGTGAAGTGTTAAATACTAAACGATCATAAATTTCGTCAGAAAAAAGAGTTATATTTGGATAATTTTCTAAACCCCTGACTAACTTTTTAATTTCCGAAGGAGGTGTAATACCCCCGGATGGATTATGGGGCGTGTTAATCATAATTAATGTTGTTTGCTTGGTTATTTTGCCCAATATCTCCTCTGCATTAAATGAAAAACCCTTTCGTTCATCTAGCTCATAAAATACTGGTGTTGCGCCAGAATATGAGACTGCAGACTCATAAATTGGGAAACTTGGATTTGGCATTAAAATTTCTTTACCTTTTCCACCGTATACCATCGCCGCTATAAAAATTATTGGTTTCCCACCTGGGGTAATCTGAATTTGTGATATAGGTGGGCAATATCCATAGCGTAGCGATAAATCCTCTTTTACTGCTTCTCGTAAAGGGATTAGACCAAGTGATGGAGTATAGCCATGTTGCCCATCACGCAATGCTTTTACTCCGGCTTCAACTATGTGCTTGGGTGTACTAAAATCTGGTTGGCCTATTCCAAGATTAATAATGGTTTTCCCATATTTTTGCAGTTCATTAGCTTTAGCTAAAACGCTAAAGGCAGTTTCAGTTCCAAGTTTACAAAGATTTTCATTTAGCATCAGACTATCCTATGCACTTTATTTTATCACTTCAACTAAACTAAAGAAATTGAGGTAGAATAGAATTTTTTCATATTCAATGTTTCTTTATTATTGGAAACTTTATGGTCTATGTTGTTATGGTGTTGCAACAAAAATTCTCTTGTTGTAATAAGCTTTTGATAGGTGTGTCTAAATTTATTAAGTTATTATGGCGGGTGTAGCTCAGTTGGTTAGAGCGCCAGTTTGTGGTACTGGATGTCGCCGGTTCGAATCCGGTCACTCGCCCCAACAAATTCGCTTAGCAAAATTAATAGTTAAACGATGGATTTTGATTTTCTTGGTAATGTTAAAAAAGATATGTTTTTATTGCGCTTTCGTTTGAGGTTCTTCAAAAGATTGGTTTATTGAAAATTTATAAAATAAATACAGTACTAGGCTGTTATTGATGTTGACGCAATCATCTTATTTTTGTAGCGATAATAAACAATTTACTTTGCGGGCGTGGCGAAATTGGTAGACGCGCCAGATTTAGGTTCTGGTATCTAGCGATGTGGGGGTTCAAGTCCCTCCGCCCGCACCACTAAAACAAACTGCTTTAAAGGTGAAAATTACCAGAATTCATATATTCGCCATGTTGGTTTATAAAGGCAGATGAAAAGATTAGGAAATACACAGAATGCAGATAAAATTGTCATTAAATAAAGGACTTTCTCGTGAATTTGAAATCGCAATAGATGCCGGCGAAATTGAGAAGCGTACAGTGGAAAAATTGACTGAAATTTCTAAAACTGCAAAGTTGCCAGGTTTTCGGCCAGGAAAAGTACCTTTATCTGTAGTCAAAACACGTTTTGGCGACCAGTCTAAGGGTGAGGTTATACAGTCAATGCTTGATGAGGCAGCGAAAGAGGCCATAGAAAAAAATGATTTGAATCTTGCAAGTCAACCATCCCTTGATATTACCGCATATGAAGATGGAAAAGATCTTGAGGCAAAATTAAAATGTGAAGTTCTCCCTGAGATTGAATTACCAAACATAACAGAAATGTCAATTGAAAGACCTACGTTGCCTCTGGACGAAAAAGAAGTTACTAATACTATGCAGCGACTTGCACAGGAAAACAGTCCAACAGAAAAAGCAAAAAAAGGGCACAAGGCTGTTTTAGGGGATGTTGTTATAATCGATTTCGAAGGGTCAATTGATGGAGTTCCATTCGAAGGTGGCGCAGCTAAGGGGCATTCATTAGAGCTTGGGAGCAACTCATTTATACCTGGTTTTGAGGAGGGGCTTTTAGGTTCAAAAGCCAGAGATACAAAAAATGTTGATGTGACGTTTCCAGAGAATTATCAAGCTTCGCACCTTGCTGGCAAACAAGCTGTTTTTGCTGTCAGTATAAATGAAGTCAGAATAAAGGGTAAGCCAGTATTAGATGATGCGCTTGCTGAAAAATTGGGTTTTGACAAATTGACTGCTCTCGAGGAAGCGGTGCGTGGACAACTTAGCGCACAACATCAGCCTGCGCTTCGCCAATTAGTAAAAAAGAACATCCTAGACCAGCTAAACGAGTATGCCAACTTTGATGTCCCTCAAACGCTGCTAGATTCTGAATATAATGTAGTCGCCAAATCTATAAAATCGGAGCAAGGAAAAAATAATAATCGTGAGCACGACCATGATCATGACTCTGAGCAAACTCATGCAGAAAAAAGTAATGCAGATGAAGGACTCGACGATGATACTAAAAAGGAAGCATTGGAGATTGCCACCAGAAGAGTAAGATTAGGATTGATGTTAACAGAAATAGGAAGATCCAACGAGATAAAAGTATCGGAGGAAGATACAAAGCGAGCTATATTTGAGCAGGCAAAAAAATATCCGGGACAAGAAAAACAGATTATTGAATACTATCAGAAAAACCCAGAAGCCACGCAACAGCTTGCTGGTCCATTATTTGAAGATAAAGTAATTGATTACGTTTTGGAGCTTGCCAAAGTGATTGATGTTGAAACTGATATTAGTGCATTATATAATTCTCAGGAAAGTTCCGGTAAAGACGCTCTTAAAAAATCAGCAAAGAAAAAAACGAAAGTAAAACCCAAAAGTAAGTTGGGCAAATCTGGCATTTCTGCTGAAAAAAAGAAACAAGTAAATAAGAAAGCTAACAATAAATCTAATGTTTCTCCAAAAAATGAAAAATCAGCTACAAAAAAGGTAACTAAGAAATTGGCAACAAAAAAATCAGCAAAGAAAAAGGCTTCCAAAAATTAGTTTAATCAATAAATATTTATAAATTCTTGGCACTTAGTTAATTTCGCTATACTTTGTTAAGAAAATATTAATTGGTTACTGCATAAACCAATGAGTTGCCCACGTTTTTTGATAGTTACATAAAGGAAAAGTAAGTAATGATAAATTCTGTGCTACCTGAAACCTCTGCATTAATCCCAATGGTCGTCGAGCAAACCAATAGGGGTGAGCGATCTTATGACATTTATTCACGACTTTTGAAAGAGCGCATTATATTTTTGAACGGTCCTGTAGAAGATATGATGGCATCTGTCATTTGTGCACAATTATTATTCCTTGAATCAGAAAACCCTTCAAAAGATATATTCATGTATATTAATTCACCTGGTGGGGTAGTTACTTCGGGTATGGCAATTTACGATACAATGGAATATATTCGACCTGATGTTTCTACAGTTTGTATTGGACAAGCGGCATCAATGGGCTCTTTGCTTTTAACTGCAGGGGCGGCTGGGAAAAGACACTGTCTTCCAAATTCCCGCATAATGACCCACCAACCATCTGGTGGTTTTCAAGGTCAGGCTACTGATGTTGAAATTCACGCGAAAGAAATAATTAGTCTGAGAAGTAGGCTTAATAAAATTTATGAGAAGCATTCAGGAAAATCACTAAAGCAAATTGAAAAAATTATGGAACGTGACACATTCATGTCTCCAGATGAAGCAAAGGAAATGGGGTTAATTGACGAAGTGGTATCAAAGCGTCCTGCCCCTGAGAAAGATTAGCTTATTAAATACGTAAAAAATGTGGGCGAATAAAAAAAATAAATTTTAGTTAAGTTTTAATGACAAGAGGTTTTAATCTGATAACATGTTAATATTAACGGCCTAATTGGAATATAAAAAGGATTAATTGGTAATGGCAAAATCAGAGAATAATACCAAATCAACTTTGTTTTGTTCTTTTTGCGGGAAGAGTCAGCATGAGGTAAAAAAGCTCATAGCAGGTCCGACAGTTTTTATTTGTGATGAATGCGTGGAATTATGCATGGATATAATCCGCGAAGAGCATAAGGGTAGTTTTGTGAAAAGCGGCGAGGGGGTACCCTCACCTTACGATATAAAAACAGTGTTAGACGATTATGTTATTGGTCAAGAAAAAGCAAAACGTGTTTTATCTGTTGCAGTTCACAATCACTATAAACGACTAGCGAATGCGGGTAACGTCGGAGATCTTGAAATATCAAAATCTAACATCATGCTCGTCGGGCCCACTGGTTCGGGAAAGACGTTGCTTGCTCAGACACTCGCGCGCATACTCGATGTTCCTTTTACCATGGCTGATGCAACAACGCTTACAGAGGCGGGTTACGTTGGAGAGGATGTTGAAAATATAATTTTGAAATTACTTCAAGCGGCTGATTACAATGTTGAGAAGGCTCAGCGAGGCATTGTTTATATCGATGAAGTTGATAAAATTAGCAGAAAGTCAGATAATCCCTCAATCACTAGAGATGTATCAGGTGAGGGCGTCCAACAAGCATTATTAAAAATAATGGAGGGAACAGTTGCTTCGGTTCCACCTCAGGGAGGAAGGAAGCATCCACAGCAGGAATTTTTGCAAGTTGACACCACCAACATTCTTTTTATTTGTGGAGGAGCTTTCGCAGGGCTTGAGCGACTAATTGCTGATAGAACTAATAGTACAGGCATCGGATTTGGTGCGACAGTTAGAGATAAGGACGAGCACAAGATAGGAGAAATACTTACCAAAATTGAGCCTGAAGATCTTGTCAAATTTGGTTTAATTCCAGAATTTATTGGAAGATTACCAGTAATTGCGACATTAGAAGATTTGGATGAAGATGCGCTGGTTCAAATTTTAGTTGAACCAAAAAACGCCCTTACAAAGCAATATAAAGCACTTTTTGAAATGGATGACGTGCTTCTTGAGTTTAGAGAGGATGCGTTAAAGGCTATAGCAAGACGCGCAATAGAGAGGAAAACGGGTGCACGAGGACTTCGTTCTATTTTGGAGAGTATTTTAATGGATACAATGTTTGATATCCCTACAACAAATAATATCGATAGTGTAATAATCAATGAAGATGTTGTTCTATCTAACGCTGCCCCATTGCTTGTTCATAGTTCAGTCTCTAAACAAGATTCCGGAGCATAACAATCTAAAAAAGAAAAAATAAATCTAATTGTTTGTTTTTGGTACTCGATAATTTAGATAAAATATTTAAAAAATCTTTCGCTATTTGATCTCTTTGCGAAGAAAAACATTTAATTTAAAATATGTTTGGTTTTATAACTTTAATCCCTCTTTGCACGTTTTTGCTCTTGAAATCTGTGATTTTAATATCACATTAGGTTGTAGGCTGTGATGACGGCAATACACTAATAGTTGATTTTTTAGGGGTGTAACTGGTAGTTAATAGTTTTTTTGATTGATATTTAAAACACCCACAGCTTGCGTAATGAGGATTTATTGATGTCTAAGAATGATGATAAACAAAATATACCAATACTTCCATTGAGAGACATTGTTGTTTTCCCTCATATGATAGTTCCTTTATTCGTTGGGCGAGAGAAGTCGGTGCTAGCCCTTGAAACTGTGATGGCCCAGAACAAGCAAATACTCTTGCTAACGCAAACGGACGCTAGTACTGAAGAGCCTTCATCTGATGACTTATATCGTGTTGGTACGCTTGGATCAATTTTGCAATTACTAAAATTACCAGATGGAACTGTAAAAGTTTTAGTTGAAGGTGGAAGAAGAGCTCAGGTCGTTGAAATTGATGATTCCTCAGATTTTCTGTTGGGGACTGTTCAGGAAATATATGAAGAAAAAATTACAGATCCAGAAGTAATTGCGCTTGGTAGAGCGGCGATCCATCATTTTGAGGACTACATTAAACTCAATAAAAAAATTGCATCTGAAGTTTTGTCCTCTGTTAATCAACTGGAAGACACCAATAAGGTCGCAGACACATTGGCCTCACATGTAGCGGTGAGCATAGAAGATAAGCAACAGTTATTAGAAAAACTTGATGTACGCGCCCGTTTAGAACGATTGTATGAGCTTATGGATGGTGAAATTAGTGTTCTTCAGGTTGAGCGTCGAATAAGAAGCCGCGTTAAAAGACAAATGGAGAAAACTCAGCGAGAATATTATTTAAATGAGCAAATGAAGGCGATTCAGAAAGAGCTTGGGGAGACCGAAGACGGCAAAAACGAGATTGATGAAATTCAAGAAAAGGTTATTAAAGCAAAATTACCTAAGGAAGCTAAAGATAAAGCTTTTAATGAAATTAAAAAACTCCGCAACATGGGGCCAATGAGTGCCGAGGCTACAGTTGTAAGAAATTATCTTGACTGGATGGTTGCATTGCCCTGGAAGAAGGCTAGTAGGTTAAAAATTGACATACAGCAGGCAAGACAGATTCTTGATGATGACCATTTTGGTTTGGATAAAGTTAAGGAACGAATAATTGAATTTTTAGCGGTGCAAAAGAGAACTAAGAAAAATAAAGGCCCGATCTTATGTCTTGTTGGACCACCAGGGGTCGGTAAAACGTCTCTTGGTAAAAGTATAGCAAGGGCTTCAGGTAGGCAATTTGTGAGAATGGCGCTTGGTGGCGTTAGGGATGAAGCTGAAATCAGAGGCCACCGAAGAACATATATCGGTTCAATGCCAGGGAAAATTCTTCATGGAATGAAGAAAGCCGAGAAAAATAATCCATTATTTCTTTTAGATGAGATAGACAAATTAGGTGCAGACTGGCGGGGAGATCCAAGTTCTGCTTTACTAGAAGTTCTTGATCCAGCGCAAAATAATACATTTCAGGACCATTACCTTGAGGTTGACTTTGATTTATCCAATGTCATGTTTATCACAACTGCTAATAATTTAAATATGCCCGAACCTCTTCTTGATAGAATGGAGATAATACAGCTTTCAGGCTACACAGAGGATGAAAAAATTGAAATTGCAATAAATCATCTTTTGCCGAGGCAACTTAAGGAACATGGTATAAAAGAAGCTGAAATTACAATTTCTCAGGATTGTGTGAGAGATGTAATCAGATACTATACTAGAGAGGCAGGAGTTCGCGCTTTGGAGCGTTCTTTAGCTCGTATTGTAAGAAAAGCCTTAACGCAAATTGTTATGGGTGAGACTAACTGTATAAAAATAAATCAAGAAAATCTATCCGATTTTATGGGAGTTAAAAAATTTAAGTTTGGAGAGATTGACTCTGACGATCAGGTAGGTGTTGTCACGGGTCTTGCCTGGACGAAAGTTGGTGGTGAATTATTACAGGTAGAATCAGTTCTTGTACCTGGAAAAGGTAAAATCTCATCTACAGGAAAGTTGGGCGATGTTATGAAGGAGTCGATTCAAGCAGCAGAATTTTTTGTTAAATCTAAGGCGAAAAACTTTGGAATAGATTTAACA